>NZ_JAJOHW010000038.1 GCF_021129195.1 Chromobacterium aquaticum
GAGGCGTTAAGCTAACCGATACTAATTGCTCGTGAGGCTTGATCCTATCATTTGAGTGGCTTGGGAAACCGAGTGACGAGATAGTGTTGTGCGACACAATTGAATACCGAATATATGCGGGGTGGTGTACACCATCCCAGGCTTCTTTAAGTTTGTACCAGTTTATGTCTGGTGGCCATAGCGAGGTGGTCCCACGCCTTCCCATCCCGAACAGGACCGTGAAACGCCTTAGCGCCGATGATAGTGTGGCATTCGCCATGTGAAAGTAGGACACCGCCAGACGCCCAATACGATAACGCCAAGTCTTAGACTTGGCGTTTCGCTTCCCCAGCGGCAAGCGACACAGTTTATGCCTGGCGACAATAGCGGGGCGGTCCCACGCCTTCCCATCCCGAACAGGACCGTGAAACGCCTTAGCGCCGATGATAGTGTGGCATTCGCCATGTGAAAGTAGGACATTGCCAGGCACCCAATGTAAAAGCCCAGACCAAACGGTCTGGGCTTTTTGCATTTTCGGGTTTAAAAGCTGAGCGTCTTGTCCGCGCTCAGCGTCCATTCGGCCAGTTCCGGCATGGTGCCTATCTTCACGCCCGTCAGCAGCAGGCTGTCATCGATTCCCCGCGCGTCGGCGCAAGTGCGGCAGACGCGAACCTCCACGCCCAACTCCAGCGCCTCGGCCAACATCTCTCCCAAGCTGGGCGCTTGCGCGGTTTTCTGATTTTTCAATGCGGTGACGACAGCGTCGGACAGCAGGAATAGCAGTACCCGGCAACGTTCGTTCTGTTGCGCCAGCGTCAAGGTCAGGCGCAGGGCCGAGAGCGCGCGCTCATTGCCGTAGGGGCTGGCGTTCACGGTGATCAACACGGTTTGCATGATTGGTTTGCCTATGATGAAGAAGCTCAGGGCGGCATTGTGGCATGTTGCGTCAGCTTTGGCATGTGCCGGCTTGCCCATTCGCAATGGGTTTGATGCGAGGGCAAGTTGTTGGCATGCAACAGTGGCGAGGGGGAAGGAGCATGGCGATGGTGGCTAACTGCTTGTACGGCTTGAGTTTGTTCGTGCAGAGATTATTGGCTGAAAACTTTCCTTCATATTGTCCAGCAATTCATTTGTATTTGTATACAATAGGCAAATTTTCCAGGCACTAAAAAAGAGATAGCCTGGGGCTGCAAACTACACGGAGATGATTCATGCAATTCGATGCATTTGCCCATGGCCAGCTGACGCTGCGGGACGCCATTACCTCGGCTTATCGCCGTGACGAACGCGAGTGCGTGCAGGCGCTGTTGCCGCAGGCGGCAATGAGTGATGGCGAGGTCAAGGCGGTTCAGGACCTGGCGCGGCGCCTGGTGGCGGAGGTGCGCCGTGAGCGCACCAAGTCCAGCGGGGTGGATGCCTTGATGCATGAGTTTTCTCTGGACAGCGCCGAGGGCATCGCCTTGATGTGCTTGGCCGAAGCGCTGCTGCGCATTCCGGACCGCGAAACGGCGGACAAGCTGATTCGCGACAAGATTTCACGAGGCGATTGGAAGGCTCACCTGGGCAATAGCGCCTCCTTGTTCGTCAATGCCGCGGCCTGGGGCTTGCTGGTGACCGGCAAGCTGGTGGCCTCGCACAGCGCGAATGGTTTGTCGGCGGCGATGACCCGCTTGATCGCCAAAGGCGGCGAGCCGTTGATCCGCAAAGGCGTGGACATGGCGATGCGCATGCTGGGCAAGCAGTTCGTGACCGGTGAAACCATTGAAGAAGCGCTGGCCAACGGCCGCGAGCGCGAGGCACGCGGCTATCGCTTCAGCTACGACATGCTGGGTGAGGCGGCGATGACCGAGGCCGACGCGCAGCGCTATTTGCAAGACTATGTGACCGCCATCCACGCCATCGGCAAGGCGTCCGCCGGCCGTGGCATTTACGAAGGCCCCGGCATCTCGGTGAAGCTGTCGGCCATCCACCCGCGCTACAGCCGTATGAAGCACGAGCGGATGATGACGGAACTGCTGCCACGCCTGAAGGAACTGTTCCTGTCGGCCAAGCAGTATGATATCGGTCTGAACATCGATGCAGAGGAAGCGGACCGCCTGGAAATCTCCATGGATCTGGTCGAGGCGCTGGCCAAGGATCCGGATCTGGATGGCTTCGAAGGCATAGGCATCGTGGTGCAGGCTTACCAGAAGCGTTGTCCCTATGTGATCGACTTCCTGATCGACCTGGCGCGCCGCACCAATCACCGCTTCATGGTGCGCCTGGTCAAGGGCGCGTATTGGGATGCGGAGATCAAGCGCGCCCAAGTGGATGGCTTGCCGGGCTATCCGGTTTACACACGCAAGGTTTACACCGATGTGGCTTATCTCGCCTGCGCCAAGAAGCTGTTGTCCGCGCAGGACGCGATCTATCCGCAGTTCGCCACCCACAATGCCTACAGCCTGGCCGCGGTATTCAACCTGGCTTCCGGCAAGGACTACGAATTCCAGTGCCTGCACGGCATGGGCGAAACCCTGTACGACCAAGTGGTGGGCAAGGACAAGTTGGGCAAGGCCTG
This sequence comes from Chromobacterium aquaticum, assembly GCF_021129195.1. Lineage (GTDB taxonomy): Bacteria > Pseudomonadota > Gammaproteobacteria > Burkholderiales > Chromobacteriaceae > Chromobacterium > Chromobacterium aquaticum. The sequence continues at coordinate 2,537 of NZ_JAJOHW010000038.1, forward strand.
CCGCATCTACGCGCCGGTGGGTTCGCATGAAACCCTGCTGGCCTATCTGGTGCGCCGCTTGCTGGAAAACGGCGCCAACAGCTCCTTCGTCAACCGCATCGTGGATGAGGCGGTATCCATAGACGAACTGGTGGCGGACCCGGTGGCCGAGGCCGCGCGCCATGGCGGCCTGCCGCACAAGAAGATTCCGGCGCCGTTGGAACTGTATGGCCAGCAGCGCAAAAACTCCAAGGGCCTGGACCTGTCCAGCGAGCATGTGCTGGCCACGCTGCAATTAGGCCTGCAAATGTCCGAGAAGCAGCAATGGGGCGCTTTCCCAATGCTGGGCGACGGCGATGTCACCGATGGCGAAGTGCAACAGGTACGCAACCCGGCTGATCACGACGACCTGGTCGGCCGCGTGATCGAAGCCAGCGCGGCAGATGTGGGCCGCGCGCTGGACCTGGCGCAGCAAGGCGCCGCCGACTGGGCCGCCACGTCGGTGGCCGAACGCGCCGCCTGCTTGCAACGGATGGCGGACCTGATGGAAGACCAGATGCCGGCGCTGATGGGCCTGGCGGTGCGCGAGGCCGGCAAGACGCTGGCGAACGCGATCGCCGAGGTGCGCGAGGCGGTGGACTTCTGCCGCTATTACGCGGCGCAGATCGAAGATGAGTTCGACAATGCCAGCCATCGCCCGCTGGGCCCGGTGGTGTGCATCAGCCCGTGGAACTTCCCGCTGGCCATCTTCATCGGCGAGGTGGTGGCCTCGCTGGCGGCCGGCAACGCGGTGCTGGCCAAGCCGGCGGAGCAGACCAGCCTGATCGCCGCGCATGCGGTGCGGCTGTTGCACGAGGCCGGCGTGCCGCGCGCGGCGCTGCAACTGCTGCCGGGCCGCGGCGAAGTGGTGGGCGCGGCGCTGACCGCGGACCCGCGTGTGCAGGGCGTGATCTTCACCGGTTCCACCGAGGTGGCGCAAATCATCAATCGCACGCTGGCCAAGCGCGGTGGCGATCCGGTGCTGGTGGCCGAAACCGGTGGCCAGAACGCGATGATCGTGGACAGCTCGGCGCTGCCGGAGCAGGTGGTCACCGATGTGCTCAGTTCGGCCTTCGATTCCGCCGGCCAGCGTTGTTCGGCCCTGCGCGTGCTCTATTTGCAGAACGACATCGCCGACAAGGTCATCGCCATGATCAAGGGCGCGATGGATGAATTGAAAGTCGGCAATCCGGCCAAGCTGGATGTCGATGTCGGCCCGGTGATCGACGCCGAGGCCCAGGCTGGCCTATTGGCCCATATCGAGAAAATGAAGGCCAGCGCGCGCGCCACTCACCAGATCAAGCTGGATGATGGCTGCGCCAATGGTACCTTCGTGGCGCCGACCTTGTTTGAAATCGCCGATCTCAAGCAGCTGAAACGCGAAGTGTTCGGTCCAGTGCTGCATGTGCTGCGCTTCGAGGCCAATGAGCTGGACAAGGTGGTGGCCGAAATCAACGCCACAGGCTATGGCCTGACTCACGGCATTCACAGCCGCATCGACGAGACCATCGACAACATCGTTGCTCAGATCAAGGTCGGCAACGTCTACGTCAACCGCAATATCGTCGGCGCGGTGGTGGGCGTGCAGCCTTTCGGCGGCGAAGGCAAGTCCGGCACCGGTCCCAAGGCCGGCGGTCCCTTCTATCTGTACCGGCTGAGCCGCGCGGCTTGGGAGCCGAAACTGGCGGCGGAAACCCTGCCGCTGTCCTTGCCGGCTTTGGACGCGCTGGCGGCGGCCGCTGGTGGCCTGGGTCTGGACTTGGCGGCCGCCATCGCGGCGGCGCGCAAGGATAGCGCCTTGTCTTGCCTGGTGAACCTGCCGGGCCCCACCGGCGAGCGGAACTCGCTGCAGTTCGCGCCTCGCGGCAAGGTCGCGTGCCAAGCGGCAACGACGCAGGCGCTGGCGGAGCAGCTGGCGGCGGCCTTCGCCACCGGCAACCGCGCGCTGCTGCCGGCCAATGAGGCGGGACGAGAGCTGGCCGCCAAGCTGGGCGCCCTGGTGGAGCTGGACGCCGATGTGTTGGCTGCGGATGTCGGCGCGGTGTTGTTCTCCGGCTCCGAAGCCGAGGCCGAAGCCGCCCAGCACGCGTTGGCCGCGCGCGACGGCGCCTTGGTGCCGCTGCTGCGTGCCGACGCGCAAGGCCATTACAATCTGCACCGCCTGGTGGTGGAGCGCGCGCTCAGCGTGAATACTACCGCGGCGGGCGGCAATGCCAGTCTGATGAGCATAGGCGACTAAAGGCAGGGCGGGTCCCGGTGACGGAGGCCCGCTCGTCATGAAAAAGCGCGAGTCAAAGCAGTTTACCCATGCGCCGGCGCGCATGGGGCAAGTGGCTTGTCCAACAAGCCACTTGCCACAAGCTGGCGGCCTTGAAATAATGCCGCCAGCCGCCGCGCCCGGGTCCATGTCGGACTTGGGCATGAGCGGAAAGCCTATAACAACACTAGACAGGTTCCGCAAACTCCCGTTCGTTGCGATTGATGGATGGGGATCTCTGGAGAAATAGAGGAAACACGATGCAAGTAAACAAGTTGACGACCCTTTCCCTGGCGGTAGCCGCCGCTGTCGCCTTGTCCGCATGCGGCAAGAAACAAGAAGGCGCGCCGGCTGCCGGCGCCTCCGCCGGCGCGGAAGCCGCCGCGGGCAGCGTGGTCAAGATCGGCTTCGCCGCTCCGCTGACCGGTCCGCAAGCCCACTATGGCGAAGAATACAAAAACGGCGTGACGCTGGCGATCGAAGACGCCAACGCCGAGAAGCCCACCATCGGCGGCAAGCCGGTGAGCTTCGAACTGGAGGCCCAGGACGACCAGGCCGATCCGAAAACCGCCACCCAGCTGGCGCAGAAATTCGTTGATGAAAAAGTGAACGGCATCATCGGCCACTTCAACTCCGGCACCGCCATTCCGGCGTCCAAGATCTACTCCGACGCCGGCATCCCGATGATTGCGATGGCGACTTCGCCGGCTTTCACCGCGCAGGGCTTCAAGAACACCTTCCGCTCCATGACCTCCGACACCCAGCAAGGTTCGGTGATGGGCAAGTACGTGGTGGAAAAACTGGGCGCCAAGAAAGTGGTGATCGTTGACGACCGCACCGCTTACGGCCAGGGCCTGGCCGACGAGTTCGAGAAGGCCGCCAAGGCCGCCGGCGGCAATGTGGTCAAGCGCGAGTTCACCAATGACAAGGCCACCGACTTCGCCGCCATTCTGACCTCGATCAAGGCCGCCGCGCCGGACGTGGTGTTCTACGGCGGCGCCGACGCGCAATCCGCGCCCATGGCCAAGCAGATGAAGCGCCTGGGTCTGACCGCGCCGCTGATTTCCGGCGAAATGACCAAGACGCCGACCTTCCTGCAATTGGCGGGCAAGGAAGCCGACGGCACCATCGCCTCGCTGGCCGGCCTGCCGCTGGAGCAGATGCCCAAGGGCAAGGACTACGAGAGCCGCTACAAGGCGCGCTTCAAGATGGATGTGGCCACCTACTCGCCGTACGGTTACGACGCTACCCGCACGCTGATCCAGGCGATGAAGGATGCCAACTCCACCGATCCCAAGGTCTATCTGCCGGTGCTGGCCAAGATCACTCATACCGGTGTGACTTCCAGCAACTGGACTTACGACGCCAAGGGCGATTTGAAGGACGGCGGCATCACCGTTTACAAAGTGGTGAACGGCGAATGGAAAGTGCTGGAAACCGTGGGCGGCGGCGCCGCGGCCAAGGATGCTTCCGCGGCCAAGTAAACCGTTTGAACCGCAATGAAAAGGCGACGCTTCCGCGTCGCCTTTTTCTTTGCCCGCTTCAATGGAGCAGGCCGATTTTCTTCAACAGGAAAATCAGGATGGCCGCGCCGGCAATGCCGAAAGCCAGGCCGGGCAGGGAGAAGGAGCCGGCGGCGGAAGCGGAGGCGATGCCCAATAGGCGGCCGAACAGCCAATGGCCCAGCGCCGAGCCGATGATGCCGATGACGATGTTGGCGATGATGCCCTCGCTGACGCCCATGACCTTGCCGGCAAGCCAGCCGATCAGACCTCCGGCCACCAGGGAAATAAGCAGGCCCATGCAATCTCCTTATGTTAGTGTGTGAATAAATAGTTATAGCTATTTATTTAATATGGCGCCAGGCTTTTTTTCCGTCAGGCGCAAAAACTCGGACAAATAAAAACCCCGGCCTGAAGCCGGGGTTGCATTCCGGGCGCGGCACAGGCCGCAATGGGTTTACAGACCCACCCATTGTCCCTTGCGCAGCTGGTACAGCGAGACGGTGCCATGCTGGATATCGCCCTTGTCGTCGAAGCGGATTTCGCCGGTGACGCCCTTGAAATCAGTCTTGGGCAATTCCGCCAGGTATTTGGCCGGATCGGCGGAGCCGGCGCGCTTCATCGCGGCAATCATCACCCGGGTGGCGTCATAGGTGTAGGGCGCGTAGGCCTGGATCTCGGCGTTGAACTGCTGCTTGTACTTGCCGCTGAAATCGGCGAAGCCCGGCATCTTGTTCTTCTGCGCGCCGGCGCTGGAGGCGTAGCTGCTCTCCGCGCTGTCGCCTCCCAGCTTGGAAAACTCAGGAGTGTTGATGCCGTCCGCGCCCATGAAAGCGGCTTTCAGACCCAGCTTGTTCATTTGCTTGACCATGGGCGCGGCCTGGGCGTCCATGCCGCCGTAGAACAGCAGATCCGGCTTTGTTCCCTTGATCGAGGTGAGGATGGCCATGAAGTCGGTGGCGCTATTGCTGGTGAATTCGCGCTTGACCACCTTGCCGCCGGCCGCTTCCACCGCCTTGGCGAAATCGTCGGCCAGGCCCTGACCGTAAGTGGTGCGGTCGTCGACGATGGCGATGCGGCCGGCCTTCAGCGTGTCTATCGCGTACTTGGCCAGCGCTTCGCCTTGCTGGCGGTCGTTGGCGATGATGCGGAAGGTGTTCTTGAAGCCTTGCTGGGTGAAGCTGGGGCTGGTCACCGAGGCGGCGATCATCGGAATGCCGGCTTGGGAGTAAATGCGCGAAGCGGGGATGGCCGCGCCGGAAGTGAGATGGCCGATGATGCCGGCCACCTTGCCGTCCACCAGGCGTTGCGCCACCTGGGCCGCGGTCTTGGGATCGGCTTGGTCGTCTTCGGACACCACTTCGAAGGAAACCGGCTTGCCGTCCAGGGTCAGTTTCTCGGCATTGGCCTCGGCCACCGCCAGCTTGACGCCGTTGTCGGCGTCGCGGCCCCAGTGGGCGAAGGGCCCGGTCAGCGGGTTGGCGGAGCCAATTTTCACCACCGTCGCGCCGGCATCGGCCGGCGCGCTGCCGGCACTTTGTTCTGATTTGCCGCAGGCGGTCAGGGCCAACACGGCACAGGCGATGAGGCTGAGATGCGTTTTCATGTATTTCTCCTGAGATCTCTTTGTTTATTTAGCTTTGTCTATTTGGATATTCGCCTCAGGAATAAGGCGGTGGCACATTCTTGGTGCATAAAGCGTTCAGCGTCAAGCCCATGGCGGCAATCTCTGCGATGGGGGCGGCTTTGCGTTAAGATGGCGGGCTGATTTGGCCGTATGGAAAGTGTTTTTAAATGACAAAAGGGTTGCCTGCCCCGGCTTCGCCCTGTGTGGGCCTGTGCCGTCTCGACGAGGGCGGCGGGTACTGCCTGGGCTGTCTGCGCACCTTGGACGAGATCGCCGGCTGGTCCGGCTTCGACGATGAGCAGAAACGCGCGGTGTGGCGGCGCTTGCTCGCGCTGCGGCCCAAGGTCAAGGACAAGCGCTGCGAGCGCTGCGGCGCGGCCTTCCGCTGCGGCGACGGCGGCGCGGAGGGCGGCTGCTGGTGCGCTGATCTGCCGCAGGTGCTGCCCTTGCCCTATGGCCATGGCGACTGCCTGTGTCCGGACTGCTTGCGCCAGCATCTGCGGGAAAGCTATCTGGCGCGTGGCTTGACGCCGCCGTTGTAGCCGTCGAGGAGGCTTGGCTGGTTCTCCATGCCGACAGGGTAATGTTGCGGCGGACTGCAACCAAGCCACGTGATGCGTGGTCCTAAGCTGTTCGATTTAATTTTGGCTTGATGTCTCTACATGAAATTCTGGAAGCGTTGGATTCGCAAGCTGCTGCTGCCGCTGTGCCTGGTGAGCTTGCTGCGGGGGCGCGCCGGTTTGGGCCGGCGACCGTGGCGTAACGGCATCCTGTTGGCGGCCGCCCTGTCCGCTGCCGGCTGGGGGCTCTGGTTATGGCTGGCGCCCAAGCCGGCGCCGCAGGTGCTGACCGCCGAGGTGAGCCGGGCCGATCTTGAAGACGTGGTGCTGGCCAGCGGCGTGCTCAAGCCGCTGCGGCAGGTGGATGTGGGCGCCCAGGCCAGCGGTCAGCTCAAGACCTTGAAAGTGGAGGCCGGCGACCGTGTCAGCAAAGGTCAGTTGCTGGCCGAGATCGATCCGGAAAACAGCCTCAACGATTTGAAAGCCTCCGAAGCGCAACTGGAGTCCCGCGTCGCGCAACTGCGCGGCAAGCAGGCCTCGCTGCGCCAGGCCGGGCGCGAGCTGGCGCGTCAGAAGCAGATGATGGGCGAGGGTTCCACCTCGCAAAAAGACCTGCTGGCGGCGGAAACCGCCTATCAAGCCCAGACGGCGGAGCTGGACGATCTGCAGGCGCAGATTCGCCAGAACCGCTTCCAGATCGACAAGAACCGCACCACGCTGGGCTATACCCGCATCAGCGCGCCGATGGACGGCGAGGTGATCGAGATCGTCACCCAGCAAGGTCAGACCGTGATCGCCAGCCAGACCGTGCCGGTGATCCTGAAACTGGCCGATCTGAGCACGATGACGGTGCATGCCCAGGTGGCCGAGGCCGACGTGATCCGCGTCAAGGCGGGCCTGCCGGTGTATTTCACCGTGTTGGGCGCGCCGGACCGGCCCATCCGCGGCAAGTTGCGCGCCATCCTGCCGACGCCGGAGAAAATCAACAACGCCAACTTCTACAAGGCGCTGTTCGACGTCAAGAACGTGGACGGCAAGCTGCGCGTGGACATGACCGCGCAGATCAGCATCGTGCTGGCGGAGTCCAAACAAGCGCTGAGCATCCCGCTGAGCGCGCTGGGCGCGGCCGGCAAGGATGGCCGCCACAGCGTCAAGGTACAGGGCAAGGATGGACAGCTGCATGAGCGCCAGGTGCGTATCGGCCTGAAAACCGCCACCCGGGTGCAGATCCTGGACGGCCTGAAAGCCGGCGAGAAAGTGGTGACCAGCGAAGCCGGCGGCAAGGAAGAAGAACCCAGCGGCGGCGTGATGGTGAGCGCATGAGCGGAGCAGGCCTGACGCTGTCCAGCGTGTGGCGCCGCTTTCCGTCCGGCGAGGAGGAGGTGGCGGTGCTCAAGGATGTCAGCCTGAGCATACGCGCCGGCGAAATGGTGGCCATCATCGGCGCCTCCGGTTCCGGCAAGTCCACCTTGATGAACATTCTGGGCTGCCTGGATCAGCCCTCGGCCGGTCGCTACCAGGTGGGCGGGCGTGATGTCGGCGAACTGGACAGCGACCAGCTGGCCACGCTGCGGCGCGAGCACTTCGGCTTCATCTTCCAGCGTTATCACTTGCTGCCGCATTTGAGCGCCATCGACAATGTGGCGATGCCGGCGGTGTATGCCGGCATCGGCCATGAGGCGCGGCGCGAGCGCGCGCGACAGCTGCTGGCGCGGCTGGGCCTGGCCGGCAAGGAGGACTTCCGTCCCGGCCAGTTGTCCGGCGGTCAGCAACAGCGGGTGTCCATCGCGCGGGCGCTGATGAACGGCGGCGACATCATCCTGGCCGATGAACCCACCGGAGCGCTGGACAGCCACAGCGGCGAAGAAGTGATGGCCATCCTCAAGGAGCTGCACGCCGCGGGGCACACCATCATCATCGTTACTCATGATCCGGCCATCGCCGCGCAGACCGAGCGCATCATCGAAATCCGCGACGGCGAAATCCTGCGCGATAGCGCGGCCGGCGCGGCCGAAGCCGCGGCCGAGGAACGCGCGCCGCGCAGCGCCAAACCCGGCCCGGCCTGGCGCGAACGCACGAGCGAGGCCTTCAAGATGGCGATGCTGGCGATGCTGGCCAACCGCTTGCGCACCATGCTCACCATGCTGGGCATCATCATCGGCATCACCTCGGTGGTATCCATCATCGCGGTGGGCGAGGGGGCGCGCAATTATGTGCTGAACGATATCCGTTCCATCGGCACCAATACCATCACCGTGTACCGCGGCAAGGACTGGGGCGACGACAAGGCCGACGGCGTGCGCACCTTCCTGGCAGGCGACCTGGCCGCGCTGGCCGAGGAGCCCTATGTCGACAGCGTGTCGCCGGTGACCAGCAATAATCTGCGCATCCGTTACCGCAGCGTCGACGTCAACGCCTCGGTGTCCGGCGTGGACAGCACCTATTTGCGCGTGCGCGGCCTGAAAGTGGTGGCCGGCCTGGGCTTTGACCGGGACGATGTGCGCATGCAGCGCCAGGTGGTGGTGATAGACAGCAATGCCCGCCGTAAATTGTTCGCCGATGCCGATCCCATAGGCAAAGTGATCCTGGTGGGCAGCCTGCCGGCCACCGTCATCGGCGTGGCGGAAACCAAGGACAATGGCTACGGCGGCAAATCGCTGCAAATGTGGATGCCCTACAGCACCGCCGGCAGCCGCCTGTTCGGGCAGGTCTTCTTCGACTACATGGTGGTGCGCATCAAGGAAGGCCAGCCCACCGCGCTGGCGGAGAAGGCGCTCAGCCAGCTGCTGACCCTGCGTCACGGCAGCAAGGACTTCTTTACCTACAATATGGACGAAGTGCTGAAAACGGTGGAAAACACCAGTCGCACCCTGGCATTGCTGCTGACCCTGATCGCAGTGATCTCGCTGGTGGTGGGCGGCATCGGCGTGATGAACATCATGTTGGTATCGGTGACCGAGCGCACCCGCGAGATTGGCATCCGCATGGCGGTGGGCGCGCGCCAGGCCGATGTGCTGCAGCAGTTCCTGACCGAGGCGGTGCTGGTCTGCCTGGTGGGCGGAGCCATAGGCATCGGCCTGTCCTATGGCATCAGCTTCGTGTTCGCGCTCTTGGTCAGCAAATGGAAAATGGCGCTGTCGCTGAAGGCCATCGGCCTGGCGGTGGCATGCTCCACCGCGATAGGGGTGGTGTTCGGCTACTTGCCGGCGCGCAGCGCGGCGCGTCTGAATCCGATTGACGCCTTGGCGCGGGAGTAAGTATTTGACGCTTTGGAAATCCAACCTCTTTGTTTTGAGCCTGGCCCTGTTGCTGGCCGGCTGCCAAAGCACGCCATATCAACGCCAGGAACTGGACGCGCCGGCGCAATGGCGCAGCGCTGGGACCCAAACCCAGGCGGACATGAGCCGCGAGCACTGGTGGCAAGGCTTTGACGACCCGAGCCTGCTGGCGGTGCTGGAGCAGGCGAGCAGCCACAACCCGGACCTGAGCATCGCCTTGCTCAAGCTGCGCAAGGCCCAGCTTGCCGCCGGTCTGGAGCGCAGCGACGCCTTGCCCTCCCTGAGCGGTGACATCAATGCCGGGACCAAGCGCACGCTGGGCGAATCCTCGGCCTGGAGCCGCAGCAGCGGCGGCAGTTTGAGTACCAGTTACGAGCTGGATCTATGGGGGCGGGTGGATGCGCGCCTGCGCGCGGCGGATCAGGAGTTCCGCGCCAGCGCCTACGACGAGGCCGCCGCCCGCTTGCTATCCGACAGTACCGCCGCGGGCCTGTACTGGGACATTGCCGCGCTCAAGGCGCGGCAGACGCTGGGGAAGGCGGATCTGGCGGATCTGCGTCGCATCCAGGCGTTGGCCGAAGCCAAATGGCGCGCCGGCGCCACGAGTGAACAGGATGTCACCCAAGCGCGTAGCGCGGTGCTGAGCCAGCAGGCGGACTTGTTGACGCTGGCCGATGAACGCGGTCAAAAGGAGAACGCGCTGGCCTTGTTGCTGGACCATGCGCCCGGCGCGGCGCTGCCGCCGATAGGCCCACTGCCGCTGGCGCCCGGCCAGCCGGCGATAGACGCCGGCCTGCCTAGTAGCCTGCTGGAACGGCGGCCGGACCTGATGGCGGCGGAAGCGCGCTTGCGCGGCAAGCTGGCCAAGGTGGATCAGGAGCGCGCGGCCTTCTTTCCGGCGCTGAAACTGACCGGCTCGCTGGGTTCCAGCAGCAGCGCGTTGAGCAGCCTGGTGCAAAACCCGCTGCTGAGCCTGGGTGCGTCCTTGTCCTTGCCCTTCCTGGAATGGCGCAAGCAAGGCCTGCAACTGAAAACCAGCCAGGCGGATTATGAATTGGAAACCGTCAGTTTCCGCAAGACCTTGTACGGCGCTTATCAAGAGGTGGACAACGCGCTGAGCGCGCGTCAGCGGCTGTTGCAAGTCGTTCAGCTGCAAACCGCAACGCTGGCCTTGAACCGGCGTAGCGAACAGCTGGCGGAAAGCCGCTACCGCGCGGGCGCCGTCGATGCGCAAACCTGGCTGGACGCGGCCAAGGCGCGGCGTGGCAGCGAGTCCGCGCTGCTTCGGCTGCGCCAGGAGCAATTGAAGAATCTGGCGGATCTCTATAAGGCCTTGGGCGGCGCGCCGGCGGCCTGAGCGGGGAGGGGGTCGATCGGGTTTATCCAGGGGCGGGTTTAAGAGCCTGTTCAAAGTCTCGCGAGCAAGGGCGAGACAAGGCGAAAACGAGTGAAAAAGCGGAATGTACGAGTGGTACATGAGCATTTTGAGCTTGTACTCACCGTGCAACACCTCACGATTGAACAGGTTCTAAGGCTCGAGATACTCTTCGCAGGCCGGAATCGGCTTGTCCGGCATATAGGCGCCGCTGTCCGGCTGCCGTGTCAGCAGGCGCTGGAAGGTGCAGGCCCGGTCCACCACGGTGGCGATGTCTTTTTTCCTCAAGCGCTTGCCCAGCGAGTCGCGACTGCGGGAGACCGGGCCGGGAAAACTGGTGGCGCGGGTGCGGTAGATCAAGCGCGGGAAGCCGGAGGTGACGCTTCTGTCCAGTTTGATGTTGGAAGAAAAACTGTATTCGTCATGACAGGCGCCGCGGCGGTCAGCGTAATCCCGCTCCGAAAAGCACGCGCGTATCATCAGGGAACTGGCCAGCGGCAGTGCCAGCACCTCGCGCATCTCAAATCCGGAGCCCTTGGGGTAAATCTGTAGCAGGCGCAGCGTGCTGAAAGAACCGCCTCCGCCGGAATACATGGTGCTGACATCCTCGCGGATGCCCACCATCACGCCTTGATCGGTGGCGGCAAGCCGCAGCGCGTAAGGCCACAGCGACAAGCTGCGGCGATTGTCCCATAGCGCGTCGGTCTGTAAATCACGCAATTCCAGCTGTGCGCCAGCATCCTGACCAGCGGCGGGCCGGATCTTGAGAATGGGCGGAGCTTCCTTGGTTTGCGCCACCAGCTCAATACACAACTGGCGATCCGGGGTGCAGCCTTGTTCCGATTCCGCCGGCTCCGACGTCGGCTTCAGCGTCAAGGTCTTGATGCTGTTGCCGGCCAGGTCAATATCGGCTGGCCGAGCGGCGGCGGTAGGCTGGACCCAGACAAGCGTCGCGCAGGCGGCGGCGACCGCGCGCTTGAGTACATGGAAAACGTCATTGGGATTCTGCTTCATTGTCTGCTTTTCGGAGGAGAGCGGCGCTAGATCACCGCCCACAGTCCGCAGATCGCGAACAGGATCAGCACCCCGGTCAGGATCTGGGCGGTGGTGCGTTCTTTTTGCAGTGCCCGTTTCAGGCTGTCGTGCACGCTTTCCAGCTTTTCCAGCCGCTGCTCCAGCTCTGCGCGGGTTTCGTCCTGCCGTGCCAGCGATTGCAGCATCGCCTCGCCGCCCACCTCGGTGATCAGCTCCTTATTCCACACTCCCAGCAGCTTGTTGACCTTGTCCTTGAAGTACAAGGCCGAGCGTTGGTTGGCGTCCTGCCATTCAAATTCAAAACCCTGGCTGGCGTAAAAGGCGTTGCGTTGCAGCCGCTCTTCTTCCGACGAGGTCTGGCTCATGCTGATCATGCCGGGGCTGATGGCGTGATCCGGACAAATGCCCTTGGCCCAAGAGATGACGCTGGCGAACAGAAAGGTGTCCAGTCCAGTGCCGACGAAGCCGGGGCTGGCCATCACGCCGCTTTTGGGTCCGAAGGTGACGGTGCGGCTGGGTCGGTCCACCCGTACCCAGGCGCAGTTGTGGGCGGCCTGAAAATGGCTGTCCTCGCCCTCGAACAACTGCCAGCGGTGCCCCTCGGCGCGAGCATAACCGCGGAATTGCAGCCGAAAGAAATCGGATTGTTCGGTCATCGCCCGGCTGCGTTGCAGGATGCCGTAAATGGGAATGCCATTGGCGGTCAGCGTCAGAATGGTTTCGCCCAGCGGAATGGCCAGAGTGGCCAGGGTGTTTTCGTTTTCCGGTGCGCGAAGCACCGCTTCCTCTGCTTTCGGCGCCGGGTTGGCTGCCTGGTTCTGACTGGTCATCTGCTGCCTATGCTGGGGGTGTTCTCACGGGGGCGGCTTCTGGGAGGACTCTGAGACCGCCGTCATGTTGCTGCTTATTGTACCAATCTAGACGGCTTGGGGAATCCTTGCTCGCATACGCTGCGACATTTGCACAAGTCGAGCGCTGCCTGATGGCTGCGTGGCGCTGGGGGAGGGCGATGTGATCGGGGGGACGATCTTCGTCCTGCGGGAGGAACGTCAATGCGTATTTTTACTTAGTAATATATTTGAATGAAGAAAGCTCGATTTCAAACAAGTACTTAATGATTTCGATCAATAATCACGCGCTAAAATCTCATCGTAATACTTGTAATGGGTATTAATAAGCAATATCGTGCGCCAATTCGATAAATAAAATATGCTTTTATGCTTGCTCAAACTGCCACGGACGGCGCCGCCGCCACCGCAAACATCAGCGATTTGGGCTTGCTCGGCCTGGTGCTGCTGGCCCAATTCCACGGCGTCGCCGCCGACCCGGCGCAACTCACCCACCAATACGGCCGCCAGGCCGAACCCTTCAGCGAAACCGACCTGCTGCTGGCCGCCAAAGGCCTGGACCTTAAAGCCCGCATCATCAAGCAAAGCCCGGACCGCCTCAGCCTGACCGCCTTGCCGGCGCTGGCGTTGCGGCCGGACGGCGAACACTTCATCATCGCCCGCTGCGACGGCGACAAAGTGCTGATCCACGACCTCAAGCACGGCCGGCCGCAAGTGCTGAGCCAGGCGGAACTGGCGGCGCGCTACGCCGGCCGGCTGCTGCTGATGGCCTCGCGCGCATCCGCGGCGGGGGCGCTGGCCAAGTTCGACTTCACCTGGTTCGTGCCGGCCATCGTCAAATACCGCAAGCTGTTGCTGGAAGTGCTGGCGGTGTCGCTGGTGTTGCAGCTGTTCGCGCTGGTGACGCCGCTGTTCTTCCAGGTGGTGATGGACAAGGTGCTGGTCAACCGCGCCTTCAACACCCTGGACGTGATCGCCGTCGGGCTGTTGATCCTGTCGCTGTTCAATGTGGCGCTGTCGGCGCTGCGCAGCCACGTGTTCGCCCACACCACCAGCCGCATCGACGTGGAACTGGGCGCGCGGCTGTTCCGCCACCTGCTGGCGCTGCCGCTGGCCTACTACGAAGCGCGGCGGGTGGGGGACACCGTGGCGCGGGTGCGCGAGCTGGACAATATCCGCAACTTCCTCACCGGCCAGGCGCTGACCACGGTGCTGGACCTGCTGTTCTCCTTCGTGTTCCTGGCGGTGATGTGGTACTACAGCGGCTGGCTGACCCTGATCGTGCTGGTGTCGCTGCCATGCTACGCGCTGTGGTCGGCCGGGCTGACCCCGCTGCTGCGGCGGCGTCTGGACGAGAAATTCGCGCGCGGCGCCGACAACCAATCCTTCCTGGTGGAAGCGGTGGGCGGCATCGGCACCATCAAGGCGATGGCGGTGGAGCCGCACATGACCCGGCGCTGGGACAACCAGCTGGCCGCCTACGTCGCCGCCGGCTTCCGCGTCACCCGGCTGGCCAATATCGGCCAGAACGGCGTGCAACTGATCCAGAAACTGGTCACCGTCGCCACCCTGTGGCTGGGCGCGCGGCTGGTGATCGCCGGCGAGCTGTCGGTGGGTCAACTGATCGCCTTCAATATGCTGGCCGGCCAGGTGGCGGCGCCGGTGGTGCGGCTGGCGCAACTGTGGCAAGACTTCCAGCAGATCGGCATCTCGGTGGAACGGCTGGGCGACATCCTCAACACCCGCAGCGAACTGCCGGCCAGCCGCGCGGCGCTGCCGGCGATCCAGGGCCGCATCCAGTTCGACCAAGTGGTGTTCCGCTACCGCCCGGATGGCCCGGAAATCCTGCGCGGCCTGAGCCTGGAGATCCGGGCCGGTGAAGTCATCGGCATCGTCGGCCGCTCCGGCTCCGGCAAAAGCACGCTGACCAAGCTGGTGCAACGGCTGTACGTGCCCGAATCCGGCCGCGTGCTGGTGGACGGCAACGACCTGGCGCTGGCGGACCCGGCCTGGCTGCGGCGGCAGATCGGCGTGGTGCTGCAAGAAAACCTGCTGTTCAACCAAAGCATCCGCGACAACATCGCGCTGGCCGAACCCGGGCTGGCGCTGGACCACGTGATCCAGGCGGCCAAACTGGCCGGCGCCCACGACTTCATCATGGAACAGGCCGAAGGCTACGACACGCTGGTGGGCGAACACGGCGCCAGCCTGTCCGGCGGCCAGCGCCAGCGCATCGCCATCGCCCGCGCGCTGATCAGCAACCCGCGCATCCTGATCCTGGACGAAGCCACCAGCGCGCTGGACTACGAATCCGAACGCGCGATCATGCAAAACATGCGCGCCATCTGCCAGGGCCGCACCGTGCTCATCATCGCCCACCGCTTGAGCACCGTGCGCGGCGCCAGCCGCATCATCGCCATGGACCAAGGCCGCATCGTCGAAAGCGGCCGTCACGAAGACCTGCTTCGCCAGCCCAACGGCTACTACGCCCGCCTGCACAGCCTGCAACAAGGATAAACCCGCATCATGAAGCACCAACTGCACGCGCTGCGCGACTTCGCGCGGCGCTACCGGCAGGCCTTTGCCGCGCACTGGGCCATCCGCCACCAACTGGACCCGCAGCCGCGGCGCGAAGACGAACTGGCCTTCCTGCCCGCCCACCTGGAACTGACCGACAGCCCGCTGTCGCCGCTGCCGCTGTGGAGCCTGCGGCTGATCGCCGCGCTGTTCCTCATC
Organism: Chromobacterium aquaticum; assembly: GCF_021129195.1. Classification (GTDB taxonomy): domain Bacteria; phylum Pseudomonadota; class Gammaproteobacteria; order Burkholderiales; family Chromobacteriaceae; genus Chromobacterium; species Chromobacterium aquaticum. Next base: position 17,773 of record NZ_JAJOHW010000038.1, read on the forward strand.
GCGCTGCTGTGGTCCGCGCTGGGCCAGCTCGACATCGTCGCCGTCGCCGGCGGCAAGACCGTCAGCGGCGGCCGCACCAAAATCCTGCAGCCGCTGGAACCCAGCGTGGTCAAAGCCATCCACGTGCGCGACGGCCAGCAAGTCCAGGCTGGGCAAGTGCTGATCGAACTGGATGCCACCGGCGCCAGCGCCGACAAGCAAAAAGCCGACGACGCCCACGCCGCCGCCGCGCTGGCCGCGGCGCGCTACCAAGCGCTGCTGGCCGCGCTGGACAGCGGCAGGCTGCCGCAACTGCCGGCCACCCCCGGCATCGCCGACAGCCAGCGGCTGGCCGAAGAAAGCCTGGCGCTGGGCCAATGGCGCGGCTACCAGGCCAAGCTCGAAGCGCTGAACGCCACCCTGCGCCAACGCCAGGCCGAACACGCCACCACCCGCCAGCAAGTGAGCAAGCTGCAAGCCACCGCCCGCATCGCCGAAGCGCGCGAACACGACTACCAAGACCTGTTGGCCAAGAACTTCATCTCCAAGCACGCCTACCTCGACAAACAACAAGCGCGCATCGAACAAGCCGGCGACCTGGCCAGCCAGCAAAGCCGGCTGCAAGAACTCGACGCCGCCATCGCCGGGCAAGCACAAGAACGCCAAGCGCTGCAAGCCAACTTCCGCAGCGACGCCCTCGACAAACTGCGCGAAGCGCGCGAACAAATGCGCCAATACGGCGAAGACCAAAAGAAAACCGGCCAACGCCAGGCGCTGACCCGGCTGACCGCGCCGGTGGCCGGCAGCGTGCAGCAACTGGCGATCCACACCGTGGGCGGCGTGGTCACCGAAGCCCAGCCGCTGCTGGCGGTGGTGCCGCGGGACGAAACGCTGGAAATCGAAGCGCAGATCGAAAACAAGGACATCGGCTTCGTGCGGCCGGGACAGGCGGCCACCGTCAAAGTGGAAAGCTTCCCCTACACCCGCTACGGCTACCTGGACGGCGTGGTGGACAGCGTCAGCCACGACGCAATGCAAGACGAAAAGAAGGGCTTGGTGTTCCTGGCGCGGATCCGGCTCAAGCAAGACCACCTGAGCATAGACGGCGCGCGGGTGCGGCTCAGCGCCGGGATGACGGTGAGCGCGGAAATCAAGACCGGGCGGCGGCGGGTGATCGACTACTTCCTGAGTCCGCTGCAACAGCATGTTGGCGAAGGCCTGCGCGAGCGCTGAGATGAAACTGCTGCTGATCCACCAAAACTTCCCCGGCCAGCTGCGCCATATCGCCGAACACCTGAAAGGGCGACCGGACCTCGAGCTGCTGGCGGTGGGGCGCGACAGCGCGCCCGGCCTGGCCGGCGTCAAACTGCTGCGCTACCGGCCGCACCGCGGCCCGCACCGGCACACCCACCCCTATCTGCACAGCTACGAAGACGCGGTGCTGCACGGCCAGGCGGTGCTGCGCGCCTTGCAGCCGCTGCAACAGCGCGGCTACCGGCCGGACGTCATCCTGGCCCACCCCGGCTGGGGCGAAACCCTGTTCCTCAAAGACCTGTTCCCGGCGGCGCGGCTGATCCACTACAGCGAATACTACTACCACGGCCGAGGGGCCGACGCCGACTTCGACCCGGAATTCCCGCTCAGCCTGGACGGCGCGGCGCGGCTGCGGGCGCGCAACGCGCTGCACCTGCTCAACCTGGAGCACGCCGATCACAGCGTCACCCCCACTCACTGGCAACACAGCCTGCACCCGGCGGCCTACCGGCCGAACGTGAGCATCCAGCACGAAGGCATCCGCTGCGGCCAACTGGGGCCGGACCCGACGGCGACGCTGAGCCTGCCCAATGGCCGGACGCTGCGCGCCGGCCAGCCCATCGTCAGCTATGTGGCGCGCAATCTCGAACCCTATCGCGGCTTCCACAGCTTCATGCGCGCGCTGCCGGCGTTGCTGCGGCAACGGCCGGACAGCCAGATCGTCATCGTCGGCGGGGACGGCGTCAGCTACGGCAGCGCGCCGCGCGACGCGGCCAGCTGGCGCGAAAAACTGCTGCGCGACAAGCCGGTGGACCCGGAGCGAGTGCACTTCCTGGGCAAGGTGCCGTACGAGGTTTACCGAAAGGTGCTGCAAGTGTCGGCCGCGCACGTGTATCTGACCTATCCCTTCGTGCTGTCGTGGAGCCTGCTGGAAGCGATGGCCAGCGGCTGCCGCATCGTGGCCTCGGACACCGCGCCGGTGCGGGAAGTGATCCGCGATGGCGAGAACGGCGAGCTGACCGACTTCTTCGACGCGGCGGCATTGGCGCAGAAGGTGGGCGCGGCCTTGGAGACGGACGGCGGCGGGCTGCGGCTTGCGGCGCGGGAGACGGCGGCGCGTTACAGCGTGGAGGCGGGGCTGGCGGGCTATCGACGCTTGTTGGGTTTGCCGGCGGAGTGAAGGCGGCTTCGGTGGAGAGCCCGCATAAGCAGTACCAAGCAGTAAATCGTAGTGCGTGATGACACAAACAAATATTGATAAGGAAACAAGTTATGACGACAAGCGTAACGGGCAGCGACCTGGGCGGCGTGCTGGAAGGCGGCCCGCAGGACGATGTGCTCAAGGGCGGTGCCGGCAACGACACCTTGAACGGCTATGACGGCAATGACTTGCTGCAGGGCGGCGTCGGCGACGACGTGCTCAACGGCTATGCAGGCAACGACACGCTGGAAGGCGGCGCCGGCGACGATTTGCTCAATGCCGGCAGCGGCAACAATGTGTTGGCCGGCGGCGAGGGCAACGACACCCTGATCGGCGGCGCGGACAAGGACATCTATCTGTTCAATCTGGGCGACGGTTTCGACACCATCACCGACAACGCCCAGGACAAGCGCGACGCGGCGGATACTGATCCGGCCTACCGCGACGAGCTGCGCTTCGGCCCGGGCATCCGCCCGGAAGACATCCAGCTGGAGCATGTGGGCGACGATTTGCTGCTGTCGCACCGCAACGGCGACGACGCGGTCACCATCAAGGGCTGGTTCGCCGACAAGAGCTTCTGGATCGAGCGCATCGTATTCGCCGACGGCGGCGAATGGGGCATTAACGATCTGGCGCAGCGCGTGATCGTGCAGACCGGCAGCGAGCGCAAGGAAATCCTTAACGGCTGGCTGGGCAAGGATCATCTGATCGGCCTGGGCGGCAACGACGTGCTGAACGGCCGCGGCGGCGACGATCTGCTGGACGGCGGCGCCGGCAACGACAAGCTGTTTGGCGAAGACGGCAACGACACCTTGCTGGGCGGCGACGGCGACGACACCCTGGACGGCGGCAGCGGCAACAATGTGCTGCACGGCGGCCGCGGCAACGATCTGTTGATCGGCGGCGCCGGCGCCGATGTTTACCTGTTCAATCTGGGCGACGGCGTGGACGTGATCCGCGACGCCGGTGGCGTGGACGTGTCGGTGAAAGACGAAATCCGTTTTGGCGCCGACATCCTGGTCAAGGACGTCAGCGTCAGCCGCCAGGGCGACAACCTGGTGCTGATCCACGTCAACGGCAGCGACCGTTTGGTGGTGGAAGGCTATTTCGCCAGCGCGTCCAGCCGGATCGAGCGCATCGTGTTCGCCGAGGGCGTGGTCTGGACCCAGGCCGACATCAAGCTGACCCAGCTGGGCGGCAGCGGCAACGATACCTTGATCGGCTGGGAAGGCAGCGATCTGCTGGACGGCGGCGCAGGCAATGATTCGCTGATCGGCGGCGGCGGCAACGATACCTTGATCGGCGGCCTGGGCAATGATGTGCTGGTCAGCGGCGGCGCGGGCGTCAGCGTGCTGATCGGCGGCGCGGGCAACGACACCTTGGTGGGCGGCGCCGGCGCGGAGATTTACCAGTTTGGCCTGGGCGACGGCGCGGACGTGATCGCCGCGCACGGCGTGGACGTCAGCGTGACCTTGCAGGACCGCATCGTGTTCGGCGTCGGCATCTCGGTGGACGATATCCGGGTGGAACGCCAGGGCGACGACATCGTGCTGATCCACGCCAACGGCAGCGACTCCATCACCATCCAGGCGGGCTTCAGCCTGGAGCATGGCTGGCATGGCCAGATCGTGTTTGCCGACGGCAGCGTCTGGCTGGGCGCGGAACTGGCGCAGAAACTGCTGGAAGTGCAGACCGGCGGCGATGACGACGATCTGCTGCTGGGCTCCGGCCAGTCCGATCTGTTGGACGGCGGCGCCGGCAACGATACTCTGATTGGCAACGGCGGCGAGGACACGCTGCTGGGCGGCGCCGGCAACGACCAGCTGCAAGGCGGCGTCAGCGGCCACGCCACGATGGAAGGCGGCGCCGGCGACGATGTGCTGATCGGCAACAAGGGCCGCGAAACCTTCGTCTTCGGCGTGGGCGACGGCCGCGACCTGATCAATTACGGCTCCCAGGTCGGCAAGATCGCCGCCTTGAGCGCCAACGATGAAATCCGTTTCAAGGCCGGCATCAGCGCCAAGGACATCCGCGTGCTGCGCGCCGGCAATGATCTGCTGCTGCAGCACGTCAACGGCCAGGACAGCATCCGCGTCAAGAACGGCCTGGTCGACAAGACCGGCTGGGCCGGCGTGGTGCTGTTCGCCGACGGCTCCAAATGGAGCGCGGCTGAACTCTTGACCATGGTGGTGGCCGCGGGCGGCACCAGCGGCAAGGACGTGCTGACCGGGGGCAAGGGCGGCGATCTGCTGGACGGCGGCGACGGCGACGATACGCTGATCGGCGGCGGCGGCAACGACACCCTGAAAGGCGGCGCCGGCAACGACGTGCTGATCAGCAGCGGCGGCGGCACGGCGATCCTGGAGGGCGGCAAGGGCAACGACACCCTGCAAGGCGGCAGCGAACACAATATCTATGTGTTCAATCTGGGCGATGGCAACGATGTGATCATCAACAACTCGCTGAACGTATCGGTGGGCGTGAGCAGCGAAATCCGCTTCGGCGCGGGCATCGCGGTGACCGACATCACCGTGGTGCGCATTGGCGACGACGTGCTGTTGCAGCATGTCAACGGCAGCGACTCGGTGCGCATCCAGGGTTGGTTCAGCAGCCAGAGCATGCAAGTTGGCAGCGTGGTGTTCGCCGACGGCGGCAGCTGGACCTCGGTGCAGATCAATCAGTTCGTCAACGGCGTCTATGTGGGCGGCAGCGGCAACGACGCCTTCCACGGCGGCAGCGGCAGCGATCTGCTGGAAGGCGGCGACGGCGACGATACCCTGATTGGCGGCGGCGGCAACGACACCTTGCGCGGCGGCAACGGCAACGATGTGTTGATCGCCACCGGCAGCGGCACGGTGATTCTGGACGGCGGCAAGGGCAACGACACCCTGCGCGGCGGCGCGGACCGGAACATCTATGTGTTCAATCTCGGTGACGGCAGCGATCTCATCATCAACAACTCGCTGAACGTATCGGTGGGCATGAGCAGCGAAATCCGCTTCGGCGCGGGCATCGCGGTAACCGACATCACCGTGGTGCGCGTCGGCGACGACATCGTGTTGCAACACGTCAACGGCAGCGACTCGGTGCGCATCCAGGGCTGGTTCAGCAGCCAGCTGTCCCAGGTGGGCAGCGTGGTGTTCGCCGACGGCGGCAGCTGGACCGCTGTGCAGATCAATCAGTTCGCGGCGGGCATTTTCATCGGCACCAGCGGCAACGATGTCCTCAAGGGCGGCAAGGGCCATGACCTGCTGGACGGCGGCGACGGCGACGATGTGCTGATCGGCGGCGGCGGCAACGACACCTTGAAGGGTGGCGCCGGCAACGATGTGTTGATCAGCGCAGGCGGCGGCGTGTCCATTCTGGAAGGCGGCAAGGGCAACGACACCCTCAAGGGCGGCGGCAGCCAGGATATCTACGTCTTCAATCTGGGCGACGGCCGCGACGTGGTGATCAACAACTCGCTGAACGTCAGCGTCAGCCACCAGAGCGAAATCCGCTTTGGCGCCGGCATCTCAGTGACCGACATCACCGTGGTGCGCGTTGGCGACGATGTGTTGCTGCAACACGTCAACGGTGTGGATTCGGTGTTGATCCAGGGCTGGTTCCTCAGCCAGAGCAACTGGGTGGGCGGCGTGGTGTTCGCCGACGGCAGCAGCTGGACCTCGGTGCAGATCAACCAGTGGGCCAGCGGCATCTACATCGGCACCGCCGGCAATGATGTGTTGATCGGTGGCGCGGGCGGCAGCCTGCTGGACGGCGGCGCCGGCAACGACACCCTGATTGGCCGTGGCGGCAACGACACCTTGAAGGGCGGCGCAGGCAACGACGTGCTGGAAGGCGGCGCCGGGCGCAATGTCTATATCTTCAATCTGGGCGACGGCCAGGACACCATTCGCTATGGCGAAAAGGGCGTCAACCTCGCTTGGAGCAGCTACGACGAGATCCGCTTCGGCGTGGGGATTTCGGTGACCGACATCACTGTGGTGCGCATCGGCGACGATGTGGTGCTGCGACACAGCAACGGCGTGGACAGCATCACTATTCAGGCCGGCATGTCGGTGCAGAGCTCATGGTCCGGCAGCATCGTGTTCGCCAACGGCGGCAGCTGGAGTCTGCTCGAATTGATCAGCCTGGCGGCCGTTACCCTGAACGGCACCGACGGCGCGGATACGCTGAAGGGCGCCAAGGGCAATGACGTGATCTTCGGCCTGGCCGGTGATGACCAGTTGTTCGGCAATGAAGGCAACGACAGCCTGTTCGGCGGCGCCGGCAACGACACTCTATACGGAGGGGCCGGCAACGATCTGCTGGAAGGCGGAACGGGTAACGATAGCCTGTACGGCGAAGACGGCAACGACACCTTGCGCGGTGGGATCGGCAACGATCTGCTCAATGGCGGCAACGGCGCTGACTTGCTGGAAGGCGGCGACGGCAACGACACGCTGGTGGGCAGCGAAGGCGGCTACTGGCGCGAAGAAGGCGACACCCTGCGCGGTGGCGCCGGCAACGACGTGATGTCGGTTTCGTCCACCAGCTGGAACAATGTGTTCGAAGGCGGTACCGGCAACGACACCATGACGGGCGGCTATGCGCGCGACCTGTATCTGTTCAACCTAGGCGACGGTCAAGACCTGATCATCGACAAGGGGGATCCGAACCGGCCGGCCGGCGACTACCGCGACGAAATCCGTTTCGGCGCCGACATCAAGGAAAGCGACATCCAGGTGCTGCGCAGCGGCAACGACATGGTGTTCCGCCATGTCAACGGCCAGGACAGCGTGACGGTGAAAGACTGGTTCGCCGATCAGAGCAACTGGATCGAGCTGATCACCTTCGCCAGCGGCGTGAAGTGGACGGCGGAGCAGTTGATGCAGCAGGGCGTGCCTTTGGTGGGTTCCGAACTGGGTGACACGCTGCGTGGCGGCAACGTCAACGACTGGATGCTGGGCAACGGCGGCAACGACTCGCTGTATGGCGGCAACGGCAACGGCAACGATCTGTTGGAAGGCGGGGCGGGCGACGATGGGCTGTACGGAGAAGCGGGCAACGACACTTTGCGCGGCGGTCTCGGCAATGACGTGCTCGATGGTGGCGTCGGTGACGACACCTATCTGTTCGAGCGCGGCGATGGCCAGGACGGCATTACCGACGCTGGCGGCCAGGATGTGTTGAAGTTCGGCCAGGGCGTCAATGCCGATCAGCTGTGGTTCAAGCGCCAGGGCGCCAGCCTGGAGGTCAGCGTGATCGGCACTGAGGACAAGGTGTCGATTAACAACTGGTTCGGCAATGCGGCGAACCAGATCGAGACCCTCCAGTCCGGTGACGGCAAGGCGCTGGCGGCTAGCCAGGTGCAGGCGTTGGTCAACGCAATGGCGGCGTTCAATCCGCCGACAGCGGGCCAGATCAACCTGCCGGACAACTACCAGGCGGCTTTGCAGCCAGTGTTGGCGTCCAGCTGGAAGTAAATCGCTGAGTTGAGCGCAGTAGACGGCCGGCCCCTGGGGGCCGGCTTTTTTCATGTCCTCAGAATGGGCAGGGGAGTGAAGCGGCCGCCCAGCGCATTGTGGGCGTCCTTGCCCCACCAGCTCTGAATGGCGGTGGCGTAGACCTGGCGGAAGTCTATCGCGTAGGGCAGGTTGCCGTCGCTGACGCCGGCCAGTTGCGGACTCTGTCCGTACAGGCCGCCACGCACGCGCCCGCCGCTGGCGAAATGGACGTTGGCGGTGCCGTGGTCGGTGCCGCGGTTGCCGTTCTCGCGCGGGCGGCGGCCGAACTCGGCGTAGCTGAGCACCAGGGTGTCGTCCCAGCGTCCCTGTTGCTGCAATTGCGTGCGCAATAAGGCGATGCCATCGGCCAGCTCGGCAAGCAGACGCGCCTGGGTGGGCGGCTGGTTGCCGTGGGTGTCGAAGCCGGTCAGGGTGATGCGGGCCACGGCGATGGACACCCCGCGCGACAGGGTGTCGGCCAGGGTGGACACCGCTTGGGCGAAGGCGCCGGCCGGCCGGGGCGCGGCCATCGGCGAATCCGCCGCGGCTATCGGCTTGGCCGGCTGGCCCAGTTCGGCGGCGGCCTGACGGATATCGCCCTCCACCTTGAGAATGTGGCCCAGCGCGCCGCCAGTGCCGGCGTGCCCCTGATCCGCCGCCAGCTTGGCCTGGCGCGCAAAGTCCTGCGGGCTGGTCAGCACCACCGCGCGCGCGCCGCCGTCCAGCGGCCCCAGCACCTGGCTGGATAGCACCACGCCGTCGGCGGCGAAATCGCGCGGCGTCGGCTGTTCACGGAACAGCCGGCTCAGCCAGCCCTCGCTCAGGTATTGCTGGCTACTGGATGCGGTTTCCCAGATTTCGATGGAACGGAAGTGGGATAGATTGGGGTCGGGATAGCCGACGCCCTGCAGCACCGCCAGTTCTTGCTGCTGCCACAGCGGGCGCAGGCTGGCCATGGCCGGGTGCAAGCCCACTTGCTCGCTCAGCGGGATCACCTGTTCGCGGGGAATGGCGATGCCGGGGCGCAGCCGGTAATAATCGGCGCTGGCGTAGGGCACCATGGTGTTGAGGCCGTCGTTGCCGCCCTTGAGCTCGATCAGCACCAGCAGGCGGCGGTAGCCGGCGGGCGCCAGCGCCCAGCTCAGATTGGGCAGTACCGAGACCATCAGGCCGCCGGCCATGGCTTTGAGGAATTGGCGTCGTTGGAACATGGCGGGAGCTCTCAATGGACTTGGTAAACCGGGTCCAGCAGCAGCGGAGCGATCGCTTGCGCGCCGCTGAGCGACTCGGGCAAAGGGTTGGCCGGCGGCAGCGCCAGCAGCAGCTTGGCGGAGTCCTGGGCGCTGCGCACCTGGTAGATGGCGCTCCATTCGTCCGGCTGCAGCTTGAGCGAGCGCAGGCCGGCGGCCACCAGCCGGTTGATGCGCGCCTCGCGGCCCTTCATTTCATCCATGCCGCCGTCCGGCAAGGCAAAAGCGTTGCGCGCCGGCGCGGCGTCGTGGGCGATGCGGTCAAGGAACTGCTTGCGGCTCAGCAAGGTGGCGCTATTGATCCAGGCCTCGCCGCCGGGCCAGCCCTTGACGTTGGGCGGCGCGAACACATCCTGGCCCAGTTGGCGGTTGAGGCCGGCCAGCGCGCGCCAGTCCGGCGGGCTGAGGTCGAAGGTGACCAGGGTGCCTATGGTCAGCTCCAGCGGCGATTTCACCAATTGACCCTGGCTGCTCCAGAACTGCGGGCTCAGCAGCAAGGCGCGCAGCAAGGGCTTGATCTCGTAGCGGCTGTTGCGGAAATTCCTGGCCAGCCGTTTGACGGTGGCCGGGTCGGGCTTGGGCGAGACAAAGGCCTTCCACAGCTTGGCGGTGATGAACTCGGCGGTGGCCGGTTGCTGCAGCAGCAGATCGAGCACGGCGTCGCCGTCGAAGTTGCCGCGCTGGCCGAAGATCAGCTTGTCGCCGTCGTCGTGCAGCTTGGGGCGATTGACGAAATGGTCGTCGCGGTCCAGGCCCCAGCCGGTGAAGGCGCGCGCGGCTTCGCGGATGTCCTGCTCGCTGTAATGGCCTTCGCCCAGGGTGAACAGCTCCATCACCTCGCGCGCGAAGTTCTCATTGGGCTGGCCCTTGCGGTTATTGGCGGTGTCCAGGTAACGCATCATCGCCGGGTCGCGGGCGACGGCGTGCAGCATTTCGCCGAAATTGCCCAGCGCATAGCGGCGCAGCAACAGGTTCTGCTGATACATCATTTGCGGCGAGCGCACCTTGTCCAGCGCGGACACGAAATGGTTGTGCCAGAACAAGGTCATTTTTTCGCTGAGCGGAGATGGGGTGTAGCGCATCTCGTTCAACCACCAGCCGCGTAGCTCCACCGCGTGTTCGGCGCGCAGTTTCTGCAACGCTTTCTTCTCGTCCTCGCTGAGATTGGCTTGGCCGGGGCGCTCGAAAGGCTCACCGGCCCAGCTTGGCGGCGGCGTGGCGGCGACGGCGCGGCTGCCCGCCAACAAGCGGTCCACCGCCGCCTCGCGGTCCAGCGGCGCGTAGACGGCGATCTGCGCCGGGTTGGCGCCGAAGCCGGTGCGGGACAGCAAGTGGCGCGCGCCGGCTTCGCCAATGCCGGCCTGGGCCAGCGCAGGCAGGATCAGCGCCGCCAACAGCCATCCGGCGGCCACGGCGCGGCGGCCGGCTTTGTGTGCTGCGCCGAAGTCTGCGGCGGTGCGTCGCCGCCGGTCCATCGTCAACATGAATTTCACGCCTGTTCTCCCCGCCGCGGTCAAGTATTGGCGAAAATGATGACTTCAGCTTAGAACGCGCATGTCATCGGCGTGTTAAGGCGCGGAGCCACTCTGTTAAGGATTGTTGGCTGTCAGCGGGCGGCCGCTGCGGTATACTGGCGCGCTGTCACCAGGGGTGCCCGCGGCGCGGGCTGAGAAAATACCCTGCAACCTGATCTGGGTCATGCCAGCGGAGGGAGCGTGATGCGCGGGTCTGGGTCCGCATTCCGCTTGCTCCGTCCTATCGTGTACGGAGATGTCCATGAAGCGCTTTTCCTCTTTGATAGCCGTCGCGCTGGCGGCATCCAGCCTGGCCGCGTCGGCGGCCGAGCTGCGCGTGCTGTCGCACAGTTCTTTCATCGTGTCCAAGCCCTTGCTGGCCGAGTTCGAGAAGCAGAACGGCGCCAAGGTGTCCATCATCAAGGCCGGCGATGCCGGCGAGATGCTGAACAAGCTGATTCTGACCAAGGCCAATCCCATCGCCGACGTGGTGTTCGGCATTGACAACAGCCTGATCGGCAAGGCGCAGCAGGCTGGCGTGTTGGCGCCGGTGCCGGCGGCGCTGGCCCAGGGCGGCAAGGCCGCCTTGCCCGGCGCGGTGAGCATAGACTACGGCTATGTCACCCTCAATTACGACAAGGCCTGGTTCGCCCAGCGCCAGTTGGCGCTGCCCAAGACGCTGGAGGATTTGACCAAGCCAGCCTACAAGAATCTGCTGGTGGTGCAGAATCCGGCGACGTCCAGCCCTGGTCTAGCCTTCCTGCTGTCCACCATCACCGCCATGGGCGAGGACAAGGCCTTCGCCTTCTGGGGCCGCTTGCGCGATAACGGGCTCAAGGTCAGCAAGGGCTGGAGCGAGTCCTATTACACCGACTTTTCCAAAAACGGCGGCAGCCGGCCGCTGGTGGTCAGCTATGCCACCAGCCCGGCCGCCGAAGTGTTCTACAGCAAGCAGAAGCTGAGCGACGCGCCCACCGGCAATCTGCCGCTGAAGGGCGGGGTGTTCCGCCAGGTGGAGGGCGCGGCCCTGGTCAAGGGCGGCAAGGAAGCGGCGTTGGGCGAGAAGTTCATCGCCTTCCTGCGCTCCGAGGCGGTGCAGAAGGATGTGACCACCACCATGTGGATGTATCCGGTGATGGACAAGGTCAGTTTGGACCCGGTCTACCGTTTCGCGGAGCAGCCTGCCGCGCACGATACGCCGGACAGCAAGGTGATTGCCGAACGTTCGCGCCAGTGGGTGGCGCGCTGGACCCGAGTTGTGTTGAAAGGCGCTTGATGATTGCCGATATTGAATCGCCGCGCTTGCTGCTGCGGCATCTGGATCCACGAGTATTGCGTTATTGCCTGGCCGGTGATCTGACGGCGGCGGCCGAGTTGTTGGGCACGCCGCCGGCGGCGGCATGGTTGGACGAACAAGCGCTGATGGCGCTGCGGCTGGACGATATCACCCAGGACCCGGCGTATGCGCCTTGGTCGGTGCGGGCCTTGTTGCGACGCGAGGACAGGGTGATGGTGGGGCATGCCAATTTCCACTCGCTGCCCGGTCATCCCTATCTGGGCGCTTATGGCGATGTCGAGCTCGGTTATACGATTTACCCGGACTTCCGGCGTCAGGGCTATGCGCGCGAGGCGGTGCTGGCGCTGGGCGGCTGGGCGGCGCAAGCCGGCGCGACGCGATTGGTGCTGTCGATCGCGCCGGACAATCTGCCGTCGCAGGCGCTGGCGGCTGGCCTGGGCTTCGCCAAGGTGGGGCAGAGCGCGGACGAGGAGGGGGTTGAGGACATCCTGAGCGCCTGCTGGCCATTGAAGGACGCGCGGTCTTGATCTTGAGTCGTCGGAGCCGCCTGCTGCTGGCGGCGCCCCCCTTGCTATTCTTGCTTTTGCTCTCACTGGCGCCGCTGGCGCGCTTGTTGCAGGAGGGCGGCCAGTGGTCGCCAGGGCTGCTGCTGGACCCGTATTTGCAATGGCGGATGCTTTGGTCGATCTTGCAGGGCGCCGCCACCTGCCTGCTGGCGCTGTTGTTCGGCGTGCCGGCCGCCTGGGCGCTGGCGCGCTTTCACTTCATCGGGCGCAGCCTGGCGCTGCGCCTGCTGATGCTGCCCTTCGTGATGCCCACCCTGGTCGCCGGCGTCGGCGTGCTGGCGCTGTTCGGTTCGCAGGGCCTGAGCGGACTGAATCTGCAGGACACGCCGTGGTTGTTGTTGTACGGCAATCTGTTCTTCAACCTGCCGCTGGTGGTGCGCGCGGCGGTGGACGGTTTCTCCCAGGTGCCGGCCAGCCGGCTGGCGGCGGCGCGCAGCCTGGGCGCCAGCCGCTGGCGCGCGTTCTGGCGCGTGGAGTGGCCGGCGGCGCTGCCCTGGCTGTTGCCCAATTTATGCCTGATTTTCCTGTATTGTTTCTCCGGCTTTGGCCTGGCCCTGTTGTTGGGCGGCCAGCGCTATGCCACGGTGGAAGTCGAGATCTATACGCTGGTGGCGTATGAACTGAACCTGGCGGACGCCGGCGCGCTGGCCTTGCTCAGCCTGCTGGTGGCCGGCGGCATCGCCGCCGTCTACGCCTGGCTGGAAGCGCGTCTGGGCGTGCCGGCGCGCAGCGAGCCGCTGCCGCCGGCGCCGGCACGGGCT
>NZ_JAJOHW010000039.1 GCF_021129195.1 Chromobacterium aquaticum
GCTGGAATCAGGCTACCTCAAGCAGACTGATTGCATCCGCAGCCATGTCCTCGAGAGTATAAGGAATGTCCGGTCGCTGTCCTGCCATTAGCACAGCCGCCAACACGCCGAAATCCAGTGGAGGATATTGGCTGAAATGGGTCGAACAACCGGTGTCGCGGTTATCGAAACGAATCACGCGGTAGCCGCGGCCGGCTAGTTCTTCGCAGAATGGGCCCGTCCATCGAATCATCTGCGTTCCCAACCCGGCAATCAGCAGGATCGTGGGGTTGGCTTCGTCGCCAAAGCTTTCGTAAGCCAGCTTAATGCCGTTTGCTTGTATGGTTTTCATAGTCATGATTCAGATCAAGTTGGGAGCTGGAGCTAACTCAAGGGAAGAAAACGCCTCTGCGAGGTGTTCGAGGCCTGCAATATAGGGGCCCGTAAAAATGGGAGCTTCGGTTGCCGGGGAGGCTTCCAGCCACTACGAATCCAATCTTCCTCCCTCAAAGCGCCGAGGTAATAGATGGTGTGCTAGGCCAGCCAAGTGCTACTGCGTGGTCGCGCACATCTTCAGGCCAATTCGCGGTAATTTCGTTAAATCGCATGTGGTCATCGGCAAATAGCGCACGTGCCGATTCTTCAAACCCAGGGAGATCACCAGCGATCGCAGATATGAAGTGATACGCTCGTTCGTGCGCAGCGCGGCGATTGTCCTGCTGCTTATTCACACGTCTGGCGTCCTCGACGAGCTTCCGCAATGCCACAGAAGCCCCTCCTGGCTGCGCTGAGAGCCAATCCCAATGCCGTGGCAACAGCGTGATCTCACGCGCAACGACTCCCAGTTTTGGACGCCCCCTGCTGCGAAGCACACCATGTTCTGACTCTCTGCTAGATCCATTAATGCAGTTGGAGTCTGTCGCTGTCTGTGTGACGCGTGAAATAATTTCATCGTCTGTACCACGGAGATCGACATCGGTTGTGCGGCCCGTCGCGTTGTCGAAGATCAAAATTGGTTCCGTAGAGCCATTCTCCATCGCGCGCTTTACAACAAGTGCGACTGATGCGAGCGGACCGGACGCGATATGTCGATGCCCATTAAACGCGGCATAGGACGGCAATGTGGTAGCTGAGTCCATGTGGCTGTCACCAGGTTAAGATGCAGCCAATTTACACCCGGGTAAAATTTCCGTCTATATTACCCGGGTAAATATCGCTCACGACTAGCCAAGAAAAGTGATGGTCTCGTTTTGAATCAAACGGTTAGGCAGAATTGAATGGAGGCATCGCTCATGTCAAGTTTGCGAAGTAATGGTTGCGGGGCTTTTAGGCCTGCGGCCCGTTTGGTTCCCATGCCTCCAACCAAGGCAGTACTTTGGTTGCCGGCATCGGTTTGGCAATGCTGTAGCCCTGGCCCAAATAGCAGCCAAGCTGCATCAAAAGCGGCCAATGCTTTTTGCGCTCAACGCCTTCCACGATAAAGTCGATGGCGCGGGTCTGGCAAAACACCGCCATGCATTGTATCAACGCGGCATTGAAGGAACCGGGCTCCAATTCCTGCGCAAATGCCTTGTCCAGCTTGATTTCGGTGATTGGACAGCTTTTCAGGTAGGTAAAGGATGTGAAGCCCGCACCAAAATCGTCGATGGACAAGGACACCCCATGAGCGTGCAATTGTTCGATCACCTTCTTGGCTTTGACCGGGTTGATGACCAGAGCGGTTTCCGTCAACTCCAGCACCAACAGGCTTGATGGCACCTGATAGTCCGCCAATCTCACCACCACCTGTTCGACAAACCCCTCGTCTTCCAGCATCCGCGCGGAGATGTTCACTGCCACCTTGAATGGTTTTCGCGGCTGGCCTATCCAGCGCTGTTGCTGCGACAGCACCAGTTCCAGGGTCAGATAAGTGAAGCGGCTCAGCAGATTGCAAGACTCCAAGGTGGGCATGAATTCATCCGGATTCACCTGCCCTTGCAGCGGCTTGTTCCATCTGACCAAGGCTTCGAAGCCAAGCACCTCCTTGCTGTCCAGCCTGACCTTGGGCTGATAATGCATCTCCAGCTCCTCGTACTGGATGGCACGGGTCAACTGAGTGATCAGCGCTTGGGTGGTTTGCCCTGCCTTGGGCCAGGGCTTGTCGTTCTCTCCCGCGTACAGGGCAACGGCGCCAAGACGGCTCTTGGCCTGGTACATCGCGATATCGGCGCAGGACAATAGCTGGGCCGGGTCGCGGCCATGTTGTGGACACATCGCCACCCCGAAAGAAGCGCCTATCGACAAGGCGTGCTCGCCCACCAGAATCGGCGTGTCCAACGTGTGGCCCACCTTCTCCGCCAGCGACAACGCGCATTCCGCGCTATCCACTTCCAGCAGCAAGGCGGCGAATTCATCCCCGCCCAAGCGCGCGATGGTATCTGAACCGCGCAGCAAGCTGGAGAAACGCACGCCAACTTCCCGCAATACCAGATCGCCGGCCTGGTGGCCCAGTTTGTCGTTTACCTCTTTGAAGCGGTCCAGATCTATCATCAACACGGCAAACGGCAGCTGGTTGCGAGCATGCAATGCGCACAGCTGATCCAGGCGATCGAGAAACAGATTGCGGTTGGGCAAGTCGGTCAGGGAGTCGTACAGGCTGCGGTGCTGCAACAACTGTTCGGTTTCGCGCAGCTTGGCTTGTATCGCTGCCACCCTGACCCCATCGCTGATGGTTTGACGCAGGCGGTCCTCGGTCAGCTCGAACTTGGGCAGGTATTCGTAAACGCCCAGTTTGATCGCCTCGGCGGCGATGCGCTCATTGCCGGTGCCGGTGACCGCCACGATCAGACAGGACTGATTTCGCTGCTGGATCGAGGGCACCAGCTCTCGGCCATCACCGTCGTCCAGTTTGAAGTCCAGAAACACGAAATCGAACAATTCCCGCCCCAACAGCCTCAGCGCGCTGGCCTTGGAGTCGGCTTCGAGAATCTGCGAACACTGGGCATTGCGATGCAACAGGCGGATGATGCGCTCGCGATCGACATCATCGTCGTCGACCACCAGCACACTCACCTGGGGCAGCGTTTCCAGCAGGCATTCGACATCATCGATCATTGCACTTACCGGGTGGGCAAGACCACGGATTGGGCATAGGAATGCAGTAACGCCATCAGTTTCACGAACTGTGGACCCACCGCGGATTTCATCATATAGCCAGCCACATTTTCCTCATAAGCGCGCATGCGGTCGGCATCACGCGCCGAGGTGGTCAGCACGAAGATCACCGAGTTGCGCAATTGATTGTCGGCGCGGACGGCTTCGAGGAATTGAAAGCCATCCATGCGCGGCATATTGAGATCCAGCAGGATCAGGAATGGGCTGGTAATGCTCTTGCTTTCATGCGTGCCGCGCAGGATTTGCAGGGCCTCCAGGCCATCGCAAGCGGTTTCCATCTTGCACTCCAGGCCCTGGCGCCGCACGCCGCGCAATACACCTTCGATGGCCACATCATCATCATCCACCAGCAAAACCGTGATATCGCTCGATAAAATCGCATTTGTCATGACTCCACCTCCTTGAGCGGAAACCGTGGCCAGCGGATACGGAAACAGGCACCGCCCAAGCTGCCGTTTCGATCCAGAACCACCGTGCCGCCGTTACTGTTGACCATGCGCCGGGTCACCGCCAGCCCGACGCCATGCCCTGCCGCCTGACTGCTGGCGCGATGGAACAGTTTGAAAATGCGCTCTTCCGAACCCGGTGGCACGCCAACGCCGTCGTCTTCCACCGTGAATAGATTGAAGCGCCCTTCTTCCTCCACCGAGATGCGGATCACGCCCTTGCTGCCGCCGTGATGTTTACAGGCATTGGACAGCAGGTTGCGGATCGCCAGCGATAATGGCGTGCGCGTGGCGGGAAACGGGCGGGCCGTGATCTCGACTTCCACGCGGAAATGAGCAGGAATATTGAGAAGATCCAGAGTCTCGCGCACCAGTTGCTCGGGATCGACCTCTTCCACGCGTTCACCCTGGCGCCCTGCCCGCGCGTATTCCAATAGGTCGTCTATCATGCGCTCGGCGCGGGCGATGCGTTCCTCGGCGCGGACAAAGTTCCTTTCTATGTCGGGACTAAGCTGGGACGCATCCAGATCTTCGCGTATCCACGAGATCAAGTCGGCAATGCCGCGCAAAGGCGAGCGCAAATCATGCGAGGCCACATAAGTGAACTCCTCCAGCTGCGCGTTGGCCTGCTGTAGCGTTTCCTCGAATTTCTTGCGTTGGGAAATGTCGGTGATGGCGGCCAGCACTTGCCGCCCTGCTTCGGTTTCCAGCGGGGTCAGGCCCACTTCCACCGGAAACTCGCTGCCATCTCTATGCTGAGCCAGCAAATCGCGGCCGGACCCCATCGCCCTCACCTCCGGAGTCTTGGCGAAGGCGGCCCGCAACGCCGGATGCCCCTCGCGTATGCGCTGCGGCAGCAAAACCTCCACCGCTTGCCCGGCCAGCGTGCCTTGCGGGTAACCGAACATCGCGTCCAGCGCCGGGTTGGTCATGGAAATCTTGCCATCCGCTCCCGCCATCAGCAGGCCGATGGGCAACGAAGACACCATCTTGGAGAAACGATGCTCCAGCCGGCGCCGCTGAGTGATATCGCTGACAAAGGCCACGGCGCAGACTTCGTTGTTGTGCGGCATGGAGCCCAGGCCGATCTCAATCGGAAACTGGCGTCCATCCGCATGCTGGGCGAACAACTCGCGGCCGCTGCCCATGGTTCTTGGCGTGGGCTGGGCAAAAAACAATTGGCGGAAGTCGAGATGGCGTTCGCGAATCTCCGCCGGCAATAGCATCTCCACCTTCTGCCCCAGCAGTTGGGCCTTGCTGTAGCCAAACATGCTTTCCAGCGCGCTGTTGACATAAAGCATGCGGCCATCGGCCGCCACCACCAGCACCCCCACCGGGGCGGCCTCGACCACGGCGGCCAGGCCAGCGTCGTCGGAGGCGCCTGCGGTCGGCATTCTTTCCGGGAATTTGAATGACATGACTCTCCTGCTTTCGCCTATGCCTTGCTGCTTAGGTTTAGCATAGGGTTTTCCCTCTCGCTGCTAATTCTGCCCCCCGTCCAGCTGACCTTAACCGGACAACAAGGCCAGTTCCTCCTCTTCGTGGAAAGTGTGTGCTGTAGCCTGCAAACCAGAAGGGATAGCTTGCTGCAATAGCTTGATTTTGGTGAATGAGAGACTCGTTTCGATCCACGAGGTTTTGACACTCTATTTAGCATTGTCGATGAGCCGACACAGACCCCCTAAGATCGTCACCGAGCCATCGCGAACAACACTCGTCGGCTTCGCACAAGCCGGCTGTGCCCTCGTGCTTTGCTCCGCCATTATTTTCAACCTTCTTGGCCATCTATATGAGACATCCCGCCGATATCACGCGTTCCGCATTTAAATTAAAGCTTCTAGTCTGCATTCTGCTGTCTGCCGCGGTACTGCCCCAGGTGAATGCTAGACCAGTCCTCCCTGAGCAAACGAAGGAAGGCGATGCTGTACAGCACGGAGCCCGACAATCCTTGCTGCAAGCTGGTCGTGGTGCCCGGTCTGGGCCTTATGCTGCCGAAACCACGATAGGCACCCCGGGGGTGACATCGCTCACACCATACTTTTCCACCATAAAGCTACCACCACAGGCTTATATCGAGGTGTCCGATCCTGCACGAGAAGAGGTGTACTTGTATGGACAGAAAGATTTTGGCCATATGGCAGCGGGTGAGTTATTCGCCCCATTATCCATTAGCGGGGACTCTGCTCGCATTCGTGTGGTGTATCCGGAAGGCACGGCATTAAGACAACAGGATGCCGTGGTACTGGAGTATTGGGAGAGCCCTCCTGTTGCCGCCAAGAAAAGCCTTTCCTCCTTTTCCCTAGTTGGAGACAAGGACGACCGTGAACTTTCAGCTTGCGCCACTGCAAAAAAACCTGCCTGGCATCATGGAAGTTTAGCCTCCGCTCAATTTACGGCCCCTGGGTGTGCGGGAACTGCCTGGTCACTGGGTAATGAAAATTTTATCGTGACTAATTTCAGCAAAAGCCAAACTCAACAGAGTCTGGCCAATGGTGAAGTTAATTTCAACTATATTACTTCCACCTGTCAGGCTGTTCCCCCAAAACAAGTGCTTAAAATAAAGCCAAGTAAACTTCTAATAACTGGAGGGGCGGATACAGTAAATAGGTATAGTATGTTTTCCCTCGATGATTTTGACTATCAGCATGCCAAGGTAAAATACCTATTTGGAGGTCTGGAGCTGGCAAATAATCGACCGGCTGTCGATACGCCGCTGTACATTCCTCAGCATGGTCGAGTTGAGGACTCTGAGGGGCGGCGGCACTACTATCAAACCATTGCCTCCTCCAAGGGAAATGAAAATTGCAAGGTCGTTCGCAATGACGGTTTCATTAGATATAACTGCGATACATCTATTAGATCGATCGGTGCGCCGATTTTGTCACAAGATGGCAGTCAAGTTTTTGGCATGCACTATGGCGGTGATTCAAGTGTGAATACCGGCATGACTTCGGAGAATTTGTGGAAAGCTCTGAATGGCCAGGTCAGCGCGCAGCAAAACCAGGCCGTTGTCGGTCAGGGACAACTGGAACTGGCACAGCTTAATATTAGTCAGCAGCAGGCGTTCGCAACGGGTCAGCGTTTCTCTGACACTCTGTCTTTTACTGCCCTGTCAGGCCGCTGGTTGGCGCATGAAAAAACCTATTCAACCATAGCCGCCGCATCACAAGACATCCAGACAGGAAAAACCTATGAAATTGTTTACCGCGTCAGCCAAAATATTAATGGTCAGCCTTATAATCTGCAGCAGGCGGTAGCCGGCAGCAAAACGCTGAACGTGGAGTATGTTGCCAGTGATAATCCCAATTTATCCTCCAAAGGACCACATAAGTCCTGGATCGGTCTAACGGCCAATACAGCTGATGGTCAACTGGCGAACAACTACCTGATTAAAATCAACAATACCATTCCGGGTGACAGCAATGGCGGCAGCGAGTCCTTGACCTCACCCAAAGCCAGCATATCCGGCCCGGCGGAAGTTGAGCGAGGCCCACAAGGCGGACTATTAAGCGCGGAAAAGTCTACCGGTGATAAACTGGCTTATTCTTGGCAGAGCAACAGCAAGTTAATGCTCAAACCAAGGGGAGACAAAGTGATTGTTACTGCCGGCATGGAGGTTCCGTTAGGTGCTCACCAGGTCGATCTCACAGTTACCGATAGCCAGGGGCGTTCCGCAACGGCTAGCCATACGCTACAGATTAAAGCGCCTCCCTCCACTACCAATCCCACCGCGCCGGTTGCCCGAATTAGCGGTGGTCAAGCCAGCTATGTCGATGGGCAAACGATTCGTTTGGACGGCAGTGGATCAAGTCAATACAATGGTTCACTGAATTATCAGTGGGCAGCATCTCCAGCGCTGAATATGGGGCAAACCAACTCCAGCATCATCAGTTTTACCGCACCATCTGTGCAAAAAGATACACGCTATCAGGTGACATTAACGGTAAAAGATCCGGCAAACGGCAAAGACCATCGTACCAGCCACACACTGATGGTGAAGCCCAAAGAAAGCGATGGAAGCAGCACCGCGTCAGCTTTTCAGCGTGATGTTGCATACAAGGCGAAAGATCGCGTCAGTCATGCTGGAGGAGTATTTGAATGCAAACCTGCCCCGTATGCTGGTTGGTGCACGGTGAGAACGGATATCCAGATGCGACATTATGAACCCGGCAAAGGCATCAACTGGTCGCAAGCTTGGATTAAGGTGAAGTAAAAACGAGCCGCGTCATCCATTCGACGGCGATATTCCCCTGCGCCGTCGAATGGTTAGATAAGCGATCACCATAGAGGTGATCGCGCGCACCCTTCACCCCGCCAGCAAGGCCAGTTCCTCCGCAGCTTCGCGCAACACCGGCAGCACGCGCAGCAGCAGGTCCTCGCGGCTGACGCGCGCGGCCTGTACGCCGACATTGATCGCGGCCGCGGCACGGCCATCGGCGGCGATGATGGGCACGGCAATGGAGCGCAGGCCGATTTCCAGTTCCTGATCGATGATGGCATAGCCCTGCTCCGCCACCCGCGCCAATTCCGCTTCCAATGCGGTCCGCTCGGCAATGGTGTGCGGCGTATGCTGGACCAGCCGCGCCCGATCCAGCAACTGGCTCTGTTCCGCCGCCGGCAACCGGCTTAGCATCGCCCGTCCCATCGAGGTGCATACCGCGGGCAAGCGGCTGCCGATGTCCAGATCCACCGTCATGATGCGCGAGGTGAAGGCCCGCGCGATATAGAGAATCTCGTCCCCGTCCAGGATGGCGATGGAGCTGGATTCATTGACGCTGCTGCTGACGTGGCGCAGCACCGGCTGTCCGGCGCGCGCCAGCGGCGTGGAACCCAGATACGCGTGCCCCAATGCCAGGATGCGCGGGCGCAAGGCGAAATTGCGGCCATCCTCGCTATCGACAAAGCCCAGCTTGTTCAATGTGTAAAGGCAGCGCCGCACCGCCGCGCGCGGAATGCCGGTGCGCTGGCTGATCTGGGAAGTGGACAATAAGCGCCGCTGTGCAGAAAACGCCTGAATCACCGCCAGCCCACGCGCCAGCGAGGCCATATAGTTGGGGTCGCCGCTGAAGCTGTCCTCGACGTCTTGCTCTGTCTCGCCATCCCGCAGTTGTTGCATATCTCCTCCCGCCATCCATTTTGAGCGACTACCGCACACTATTGCGATCATCGTATTGACCCCCGCTGGCCATGGCAAGCATGCTCAGGTGCGCGATTAAAGAATTATGGTTCGATAATCGCACAATCTAATCCATGCTCCGGCTAGGTTCTGCCGGCAAAGGACAGTCGATGATAGATAAAACGGTAAGCACAAGCAGTGCCGCCATTGCCGACATCCACGACGATGCCACGGTGATGATCGGCGGTTTCGGTGTCGCCGGGCAGCCGGCGGAACTGATAGACGCGCTGATAGATCACGGCGCGCGCAACCTCACCATCGTCAACAACAACGCCGGGAACGGCGAAACCGGCCTGGCCGCCTTGCTGCGCGCGCGACGGGTGCGCAAGATCATCTGCTCGTTTCCGCGGCAGGCTGATTCCCAGGTTTTCGACGCGCTCTATCACGCTGGCGACATTGAGTTGGAACTGGTGCCGCAGGGGAATCTGGCCGCGCGCATCCAGGCCGCAGGCGCCGGCTTGGGCGCCATCTTCACTCCCACCGGCTACGGCACACAGCTGGCCGCGGGCAAGGAAACCCGCCGCATCGACGGCCGCGACTATGTACTGGAATACCCCATCCACGCGGATTTCGCGCTGATCAAGGCCTGGCGAGGTGATCGCTGGGGCAATCTGCAATACCGCAAGACCGCGCGCAACTTCGGTCCCATCATGGCCACCGCCGCGCGCCAGACCATAGCCCAGATCGGCCAGCTGCTGCCCCTTGGGGAAATGGATCCGGAAAGCGTGGTGACGCCGGGCATCTTCGTCCACAAACTGGTCTGCCTAGCCGGTTCGAGCGCGGGAGGCCGCCATGAATAATCGTTTGAATCGCGAACAGATGGCGGCGCGGGTGGCGCGCGACATCCCGGAAGGCGCTTACGTCAATCTGGGCATAGGGCTGCCCACCCGGGTAGCCGACTACCTGCCGGCGGAACTGGATATCTTTCTGCACAGCGAAAACGGTCTATTGGGCATGGGGCCGGCTCCCGCGCCCGGCCAGGCCGATCCCGACCTGATCAATGCCGGCAAGGAGCCGGTCACGCTTCTGCCCGGCGGCTGTTTCTTCCACCACGGCGATTCCTTCGCGATGATGCGCGGAGGCCACCTGGACATTTGCGTGCTTGGCGCCTTCCAGGTGTCGCGGCATGGCGATCTGGCCAATTGGCACACCGGCGCGCCCGACGCCATCCCGGCGGTGGGCGGCGCGATGGACCTGGCCATAGGCGCCAAGCAGGTATTCGTGATGATGGAGCACCTGAACAAGCAAGGCCTGTGCAAGTTGGTGGAAAGCTGCAGCTATCCGCTGACTGGCATGGCCTGCGTGAACCGGGTGTACACCGATCTGGCGGTGATAGACCTCAGCGACGGCGAACTGCTGGTGCGCGAATGCGTCGCCGGCCTCAGCTTCGACGAACTACAGCGGCTGACGCCGGTGCCGCTACGGGATGCCCGTGATCAACATCAGGGAGAGACGCGATGAACTCCGCTTATATCTGCGATGCGATCCGCACCCCCTTCGGCCGCTACGGCGGCGGTCTGTCCACGCTGCGCGCCGACGACCTGGCCGCCCTGCCGCTGGCCGCGCTGCAGCGGCGCAATCCAGGCGTGGATTGGACGCAGCTGGACGATGTGCTCTACGGCTGCGCCAACCAGGCCGGGGAGGACAACCGCAACGTCGCGCGCATGGCCGCGCTGCTGGCCGGCCTGCCGCCGTCCACGCCGGCCAGCACCATCAACCGCCTGTGCGGCTCCAGCCTGGACGCCATCGGCCTGGCCGCGCGCGCGATCAAGAGCGGCGAGGCCGAGCTCTTGATCGCCGGCGGCGTGGAAAGCATGAGCCGCGCGCCTTATGTGATGGGCAAGGCCGGCAGCGCCTTCGCCCGCGATCTGCGCATGGAAGACAGCACCATGGGCTGGCGCTTCGTCAACCCGCTGCTGCGCGAGCGTTACGGCGTGGACTCGATGCCGGAAACCGCGGAAAACGTGGCCGAGCAATTCCGCATCTCGCGAGCCGACCAGGACGCCTTCGCGCTGCGCAGCCAGCTGCGCGCCGCCGCCGCGCAGGAAGCCGGCCGGCTGGACAATGAGTTGATGGAAGTGACGCTTCCACAACCCAAGGGCGAGCCGCTGCGCTTTGCCCGCGACGAGCACCCACGTGCCACCTCGCTGGAGGCCTTGGCCCGGCTCAAGGGCGTGGTGCGGTCGGACGGCAGCGTCACCGCCGGCAACGCCTCCGGCATCAACGACGGCGCAGCCGCACTGCTGCTGGCCGGCGAGACGGCGCTGAAACGCCATGGACTGACACCGCACGCGCGGGTGCTGGCGATGGCTTGCGCCGGCGTGGAGCCGCGCATCATGGGCATCGGTCCGGCGCCTGCGATACGCAAGGTCTTGGCGCTGGCCGGGCTGCGCCTGGAACAGATGGACGTGATCGAGCTGAACGAGGCCTTCGCCGCCCAGGCGCTGGCGGTGCTGCGCGAGCTGGGCTTGCCGGATGATGTCGAACACGTCAACCCCAACGGCGGCGCCATCGCCCTTGGCCATCCGCTCGGCGCCAGCGGCGCGCGGCTGGTGGCCACCGCGCTCTACCAGTTGCAACGTAGCGGCGGCCGCTACGCGCTATGCAGCATGTGCATAGGCGTCGGCCAAGGCATCGCGCTGATCATGGAGCGCGTCTGAGAACCTGTTTACGAGCCGAAGTTGCCGAATCGGTGCAAACCTTTTTCGTCTGGCTGGCGATGCCGGTGCTGATCGGCGCCGTGGCCTTGTTTGCGATGAGGCGGCCGGCGCCTCGGCCTGCCGTTGCCGGCCTTTGAGCCTGGCAACCGATTTGTCCGTGTAAAGTCTCGACAATCAAGCACTCAGCGATTCTTAAAAACCGCGCGATAGCGGACATTCAGTCCAGCGCGCCAAAGGAGGAAGCATGCCGTTGTTGAAACTGGCCAAACATCAGCTGCATTATCAAGTGGACGGCCCTTCGTCCGCTCCGGTGCTGGTGCTTTCCAACTCGCTGGGCACCACGCTGCAGATGTGGCAGCCACAGATGGCGGCGCTAAGCCAGCGTTACCGCGTGGTGCGTTACGATAGCCGCGGCCATGGCGCCAGCACGGCCACTGCTCGTTGCCGGCTGGCGGACCTGGGCGGCGATGTGCTGACGCTGCTGGATGCGCTGGATAGTGAGCGCGCCCACTTTTGCGGCCTCTCCATGGGCGGCCTCACCGGGCTGTGGCTGGGCGCTCATGCGCCGGAACGCTTGCTACGACTGGCAGTCTGCAATAGCGCCGCCAAGATAGGCGACAGCGAGGCCTGGCGGCAGCGCGCCGCGCAAGTGCGCAGCGAAGGCATGGCCGCGTTGGCGGCCAGCGCGCACCAGCGCTGGTTCAGCGCCGATTTTTGCGCCCAGGCGCCGGATACCGTGGCGCAAGCGCGAGCCTGGCTGGCGCACACCCCGCCAGACGGCTACGCCGCTTGCTGCGAGGCGCTGGCCGAGGCCGATCTGCGCGCGGACTTGCCGCGCATCGCCACACCCACGCTGCTGATCGCCGGCGAGTACGATCCGGTCACCACCGTGGCGGAAGCGCAAACCATGGCCGCGGCGATGCCGAATGCCCAATGGCTTGCGCTGCCGGCGTCCCATCTGTCCAATCTGGAAGCGCCGCGCGCTTTCGAACAAAGCTTGCTGGCGTTTCTGGACGCGGACTGACAACGGACGCCGACGTCGCATTCACTTCGGCGAGGCGCCCTTCTGTCTCAAGCCTTCCAGTAGCGGCTCCAGCGCATCCAGCGCTTGAGCCAAGGCCTGCTCCGGCCGCTCGGCGCTGGCGGCCCAGGCCGCGGCCTCCACCAGTGCGCCATTGAGCAAACGCGCCAGCGCCTGCGGTTCCGCCGTCCTGATTTCCCCCGTCGTCATCAAGCCGCGCAGTCGCTCGGCGATGGCGGTCACGCATTGGCGCTGACCAGCCTGCACAAAGTCGACGCCCAATACCGCCGGCGCATCGCGCAGCAGGATTCGCTGCGCCTCGGGTTCGGTGACCGCTTGCAGATAGGCGCGGCAGCGGCGCTTGAAGCCCTGCCATGGATCCGGCGCCGCGCTCTCCGCCGCCGCGAGACCGGCCTCGATCTCGGCGTCCAGTTGCCGCGCCACCGCCAACAGCAACCCCTTCTTGTCGCCGAAGTGATGGTAGAGCGCGCCGCGCGTCACACCGGCCGCGGCGGTCAGCTCGTCCATCACCGTCGCCGCATAGCCGTCGGCGCCGAAGCTGCGCCGCGCTGACAGCAGCAGCCGGCACCGCGTTTCCTCCATGGTTTCGCTGCGTGTCTTGCTTTTCATTTCGCTCCCCTGTTTTCGCCCTGCCGTAGCGCCACAGTTGACATACGTGGCGTATGTCAATTAGTTTAACATACGTCGCGTATATTAAAATAGCGGACCAGGCGGGACTCGCGCTGCCCGCCACAAGGAAACCCGATGGCCAACCCTTATCTAAAGCTATTCTCCCACCCCGGCAGCCTGGCCTTCTCCGCCGCCGCCTGGGTGGCGCGGATGCCGATCTCCATGACCGGCATCGGCATCATCACCATGTTGTCGCAAACCTCCGGCTCCTACTGGTTGGCCGGCGCCGTCGCCGCCACTTTCACCTTCTCGATGGCGCTGCTGGCGCCGCAGGTATCGCGGGCGGTGGACCGCTACGGCCAGCGCCGGGTATTGCCGGCGGCCACCGCGCTCAGCGTGACG
Source organism: Chromobacterium aquaticum (assembly GCF_021129195.1). Taxonomy (GTDB): domain Bacteria; phylum Pseudomonadota; class Gammaproteobacteria; order Burkholderiales; family Chromobacteriaceae; genus Chromobacterium; species Chromobacterium aquaticum. Next base: position 13,468 of record NZ_JAJOHW010000039.1, read on the forward strand.
GCGATGCTGGCGCTGTTGTTCTGCAGCTGGGCGCAATGGCCGGTCTGGACCTTGTTCGTCAGCGCCGCTCTGGCAGGCTGCATGCCCAGCATGTCGGCGATGTCCCGCGCGCGCTGGACCGAGATTTATCGCGGCACGCCGCAATTGCACACCGCGTTTTCACTGGAGTCGGTATTGGATGAAGTCTGCTTCATCGTCGGCCCGCCCATCGCCGTGGGCCTGAGCGTGGCGGCGTTTCCGCAGGCCGGCCCCCTGCTGGCCGCCGTCTTGCTGGCAGTCGGCGTCGCCGCCTTCTGCGCGCAAACCGGCACCGAACCGCCGGTGCACCCCGGAACCCAAGAACGGCGAGGCTCCGTCGCCGCCCTGGCCGGCATGCGGGTGCTGATCCTGGCGCTGGTGGCGCTGGGCGCCATCGCCGGCGCCGTGGATGTGATCAGTGTTGCCTTCGCCCAGCAGCAGGGACAGCCGGCGGCGGCCAGCATTGTGTTGTCGGTGTACGCGATAGGCTCTTGCCTGGCCGGCTTGCTGTTCGGCGCGCGCAAGGCCAGCATGCCGCTGGCGCGGCTCTTTGTCTGGGCGGCCGCCGCCACGGCGCTGGCCACCCTGCCCTTGCTGCTGGTCTCCAATCTATGGATGTTGAGCGTCGGCGTCTTGCTGGCCGGCGTGTTCTTCGCGCCCACCATGATCGTGGCCATGGGCTTGGTGGAGGAGATGGCGCCGCCGGCGCAACTGACCGAGGGCCTGACCTGGCTGATCACCGGCCTCGCCAGCGGCGTGGCGCTGGGCGCGGCGGCGACGGGATGGGTGGTGGACCATGTTGGCGTGCGCGCCGGTTTCGGCGTGGCCCTGGCCGCCGGCGCGTTGATGGCCGTGATAGCGCTGGCCGGGCGGCGCCGGATAGCCCGCTCTTTGCAACAGAAAACGGCCTAGGCCGCCGGCATTGAACGGCAACGGCCGCCTCAACCCGCTCTTGCGGCGATGGCGGCCTGCGCCGACGGCGTTTGGCGGCCGACGATGGCCGGCGCCAGGCGAAGCAGGGTCTCATCTTCCAGCGCGGCCACCATGAAAAGGGCGAAGTCTGTGCGGCGGGTGAGATTGCTTTTCAACACGCCATCGCCTCCTCGCGCGGCAGCAGCTCGCGCAATAAGCGCCGGATCAGGGCCAGCTCCTCGGAGCAGTCCTCGCGCCGCACGCTCATGATCAGCGGCGAGACCAGCCCTTCATCCGCCAGCGGCCGGTACACCACATCGTCGCGACGCAGCCGCAGCACGCTGGCCGGCACCACGCACACGCCCATGCCGGCGGCCACTAGGCCCAGCGCCGCCTGCAATTCGCGCACCTCCAGCAAATAGGCCGGCTCCAGCGCGCGCTGGCGGAAGGCGGCCAGCACTTGGTCTGCGTAGCTGGGCCGCGGCTGGCGCGGGTAGATCAGCACGGTTTCTTCGGCCGCGTCGCGCAATAGCAGCGGCTCGGCGCGCTGCGCCAGCGGGTGTTCCAAGGGCAGCGCCAGCCACATCGCCTCCTCGGCCAGGATTTCGCGCTCGACATTGGGGTCGTCGAACAACAAGCGGCCGAAGCCGACGTCGATGCGGCCGGCCTTCAAGGCCTCCACCTGCTCCAAAGACGTCATTTCCAGCAGGGACAGCTGGGTGTCGGCGTGAATGGCGCGAAAACGGCGTATCACCTCCGGCAGCGGCCGGTACAGCGTGGAGCCGACATAGCCGATCACCAGTTGGCGGCGCGCCAGCGCGATCCGGCGCGTCATCGCGCGTATGCCCTGGGCCTGGGTCAGCAGATTGCGCGCCTGGTCGTAGAAAAACCGGCCGGCCTCGGTCAGTTGCAGCGGCCGCTCGCCGCGGTCCAGCAGCCGCAGCCCCAATTCCTCCTCCAATTGCTGAATCTGCCGGCTCAATGGCGGCTGCGCGATATGCAGCCGTTCCGCCGCGCGGGTGAAGTTGCGCTCCTCGGCGACGGCAACGAAATAGCGCAGGTGGCGCAGTTCCATCCTTGATACCTCACAGGTATGAAAACAGACAAAAACGGTGTTGGACCGTCGCGAGTACAGGCTTGCATGATATCCGAAACCACGGGAGCGCAGCTTTGATACCTGAAACCACGATAGAAACGGTGGAGACCATCCTGGTCGACCTGCCCACCATCCGCCCGCACCAGCTGTCGGTGGCCACCATGCGCAGCCAGACGCTGGCCCTGGTGCGCATTCGTTGCCGCGACGGGCAAGAGGGCTGGGGCGAGGCCACCACCATAGGCGGGCTGCAATACGGCGAGGAAAGCCCGGAAAGCGTCAAGACCAATATCGATCACCACCTCGCCCCGCTGCTGCGCGGCGAGAACGCCGATGCCTTCGCCCGGCTGTTGCGCACGCTGCGCCGCAGCGCCCGCGGCAACCGCTTCGCCAAGTGCGCGCTGGAAACCGCCCTGCTGGACCTGCGCGCGCGGCGATTGGGCGTGCCCTTGAGCGAACTGCTGGGCGGCCGCGTGCGCGACAGCCTGCCGGTGGCCTGGACCCTGGCCAGCGGCGACACCGGCCGCGATATCGCCGAGGCCGAGGCCATGCTGGAGCTGCGACGCCACCGCGCGTTCAAGCTGAAGATAGGGCTGCGCGCGCCGGAGGACGACGTCGCCCACGTGCTGGCGATCCGCCGCGCGCTGGACGGCCGCGCCGGCGTGCGCGTCGACGTCAACCAGGCCTGGAGCGAGATGCAGGCGGAACGCGCCATCGCCCAATTGCAGGATGGCGGCGTGGAGTTGATCGAACAACCGGTGCCGCGCGAGCACCCGGCCGCGCTGGCGCGGCTGGCGCGGCGTTTCGTCGTTCCCATCATGGCGGACGAAGCCCTGCACGGCCCGGTGGACGCCAACCTATTGGCGCGCCTGGACGCCGCCGATGTGTTCGCCGTCAAGATCGCCCAATCCGGCGGCCTGTTCGCCGCGCGCCAGGTGGCGGACATCGCCGCGGTCAACGGTCTGGGCCTGTACGGCGGCACCATGCTGGAAGGCGGCGTCGGCACCATGGCCTCGGCCCAGTTGTTCTCCACCTTCGACCGGCTGGACTGGGGCTGCGAGCTGTTCGGCCCGCTGCTGCTGACCGAGGAATTGCTGACCGAGCCGCTGCGCTACCGCGATTTCGAACTGCAGCTACCCTCCGGCCCCGGCCTGGGCGTGCGGCCGGACCCGGACAAGCTGGCCGCCTTGCGCCGCGACCGCAGCGCGCCGCGGCTGCACGCGGTCTGAACCCAAGGAGAAAACCATGCTGTTTCATGTGGAAATGCAAGTAAACCTGCCGCACGACCTGGACCCGGAACGGGCGGCGGCCTTGAAACTGGACGAGCGCGAACGCGCGCAGGCGCTGCAGCGCAGCGGCCAGTGGCGGCATCTGTGGCGGCTCAGCGGTCAGTACGCCAACATCAGCGTGTTCGATGTAGCCGACGCCGAAGAACTGCACCAACTGCTGTCCAGCCTGCCGCTCTTTCCCTTCATGCGCATCGCGGTCCGTCCGCTGAACCGGCATCCGTCCAGCATCCACGCGGACGATCGCTGAACCGCTGGCGGCGGCCCACAACCATAACATCCCGCCCCAGCCCCACCACCAAAGGAGAAACACCATGGAACGCGCCGAAATCGACGCCCTGCTGCAACGCTTCGACCAAACCGCCAGCGAGCAGGCCAATCCGCGCACCCGCGCCATCGTCAACCGCTTGATGCGCGAGCTGTGCTACGCGATCGAGGACTTCGACATCCAGCCGTCGGAGTTCTGGAGCGCGGTGGAGCTGTTGGCCGACGCCGGCCGCAGCGGCGAGCTGGGCCTGATCGTGCCCGGTCTCGGGCTGGAACACTTCCTGGACCTGCGCGCCGACGAGGCCGAACGCAAGGCCGGCCTGCTCGGCGGCACGCCGCGCACCATAGAAGGGCCGCTCTACGTGGCCGGCGCGCCGCTGTGCGAATGCGAGGCGCGGCTGGACGACGGCAAGGACGACGGCGAGCCCTTGTTCATGCGCGGCCAGGTGCGGGACGACGCCGGCCGGCCGGTGCCGCACGCGCTGGTGGAGGTATGGCACGCCAACAGCCTGGGCAATTACTCCTACTTCGACAAAACCCAGAGCGATTTCAATCTGCGCCGCGGCATCCGCGCCGACGAGCAAGGCCGCTACCGCTTCCGCAGCATCATGCCCTGTGGCTACAGCGTGCCGCCGGGCGGCGCCACCGACCGTCTGCTGCTGCAGCTGGGCCGTCACGGCCACCGTCCGGCCCACGTGCATTTCTTCGTGTCCGCGCCGGGCTTCCGCAAGCTGACCACCCAGATCAACATCCAGGACGATCCGCATCTGTGGGACGACTTCGCCTTCGGCACCCGCGACGGGCTGGTGCCGGACGTCCAGCGCGTCAGCGCGCCGGAGGAACTGCGCCAGAGCGGCGTGGGCAAGCCTTTCGCCCGCATCGAGTTCAACTTCACCCTGCACCGCGAAGCGGCTCCGGCCCCCTCCACCGAGGTCAGCCGCGCCCGCGCCCAGGCCTGATGGACCAAAGCTGATGGACTGATTGAAACCGCGGCCCGCCGCCCGGCGCGGCGGGCCCGCCGGAACGCAGAACCTGTTCAAGGACATTACGATGAGCACAACCTTCCGCACCACGGCGCAATGGCGCAGCTTCGTCGGCGGCTGCCTGGACTTCCGCCCGGACGACGGCGTCTACCGCATCGCCCGCGACATGTTCACCGACGCTCAGCTGTTCGAGCTGGAGATGGAGCTGATCTTCGAGAAAGTCTGGATCTACGCCTGTCACGAAAGCGAAATCGCCGAGCCCAACGACTTCATCACCCTGCAGGCCGGCCGCCAGCCGCTGATCGTCAGCCGCGACGCCAACGGCGGCCTGCACGCGCTGGTCAACGCCTGCCAGCACCGCGGCGCCACCCTGGTGCGCCAGTGCAAGGGCAATCAATCCACCTTCACCTGCCCCTTCCATGCCTGGTGCTACAAGAACGACGGCCGCCTGCTCAAGGTCAAGGCCCCGGGCGAATACCCGGCTGACTTCGACAAGGCCGGCCGATCGCTGAAACAGGCGCGCGTCGCCAGCTACAAGGGCTTCGTCTTCGTCAGCCTGGACGCGGACGGCGCGGACGCGCTGGAAGACTATCTGGGCGACGCCAAGGTCTTTTTCGACATGATGGTGGCGCAATCCCCCAGCGGCGAGCTGGAAGTGCTGCCCGGCAAATCCAGCTACACCTACGACGGCAACTGGAAGCTGCAAAACGAAAACGGCCTGGACGGCTACCACGTCAGCACCGTGCATTACAACTACGTGGCCACAGTGCAGCACCGCCAGGAAGTCAGCCGCCAGCAAGGCGAGGCGCAGGCCGCCACGCTGGACTACAGCAAGCTGGGCGCCGGCGACGCCGCCACCGACGACGGCTGGTTCTCCTTCCCCAACGGTCACAGTCTGCTGTTCAGCGACATGCCCAACCCCGCGGTGCGGCCCGGCTACGCCGGCATCATGCCGCGGCTGGTGGCCGAACACGGCCAGGCCAAGGCGGAATGGATGATGCACCGGCTGCGCAATCTCAACATCTATCCCAGCCTGTTCTTCATGGACCAGATCAGCTCCCAGCTGCGCATCATCCGCCCGCTGGCCTGGAACAAGACCCTGGTGCAAAGCCAATGCCTGGGCGTCAAGGGCGAATCCGCCGCCGACCGCGAAAACCGCATCCGTCAGTTCGAAGACTTCTTCAATGTGTCCGGCATGGGCACGCCGGACGATCTGACCGAGTTCCGCGAGGCCCAGCGCGGCTTCCAGGGGCGGCTGGAGCGCTGGAGCGACATCTCGCGCGGCCACCCGCGCTGGCAGACCGGCGCGACGCCCAATAGCCTGACCCTGGGCATCCGCCCCTGCCTGACCGGAACCGAAATCACCCATGAGGGCCTGTACGTCAACCAGCACAGCGCCTGGCGGCAATGCCTGCTGCAAGGGCTGGAGCGGCGCGCCGCCGCCGAGGAGGCCGAGCAATGAATATCGAACTGCATTATCAGGTGGAGCAGTTTCTCTACCGCCACGCCGAGCGCTGCGACAGCCAGGACTGGGACGCCTACCTGGCCGATTACGCGCCGGACTGCGAATACCACGTGCCGCAATGGGACGCCGAGCATGTGTACACCACCGACCCCAAGCGCGAGATGTCGCTGATCTACTACGCCAGCCGCGCCGGCCTGAAAGACCGGGTATTCCGCATCCGCACCGGCAAATCCGCCGCCTGCAACCCGATGCCGCGCACCTTGCACCAGTTGGCCAATCTCCGCGTGGAACGCGGCGCGGACGGGCTGGTGGAGGCGCGCGTCAACTGGGCCACCTTCTACACCCGCTTTGGCGAGACCCGCTATTTTTACGGCCGCGCCGCGTACACGCTGGCGCGAAACGGCGACGGCTGGCTGATCCGGCGTCAGCATGTGCTCTTGCTGAACGATACCGTCAACGCGGTGTTGGACTTCTACCATCTTTGAATCGGAAAGCGCCGATATGCATCAAGTGGCTTTGAATTTTCTCGATGGCAGAACGCTATTTCTGGAAGCGCGGCCGGGGGAATTGCTGCTGGACGCCGCGCTGCGCCAGGGCATCAAGATCCCGATGGACTGCCGCGAGGGCGTATGCGCCACCTGCCGCGGCCGCTGCGACCGCGGCGATTACAGCCAGGACTATGTCGACCCCGAGGCGCTGTCCGCGGAGGAATTGGCGGAACGCAGCGTGCTGTCCTGCCAGACCCGGGTGCTGTCGGACGCGGCCTTTTCCTTCGACTTCGACTCCAGCCTGTGCCGCGGCGCGCCGGCCGCCCGTCTCAGCGCCGTGGTCAGCCGGGTGGAGCCGGTGTCGGACAGCAGCGCCATCCTGTGCCTGGACGCGTCCGCCGCCGAGGGCGCGCTCTCCTTCCTGCCCGGCCAGTACGCGCGGCTGCGCGTGCCAGGCGGCGAGCAATGGCGCGCCTACTCCTTCGCCCACGCGCCCGGCGCGGACAAGCAGCTGCGCTTTCTGGTGCGGCTGCTGCCCAATGGCGCGATGAGCAATTATCTGCGCGACGGCTGGCGGACCGGCGACCGCATCGAGCTGGAGGCGCCGCTGGGCAGCTTCTATCTGCGCCACATCGACAAGCCGGTGCTGATGCTGGCCGGAGGCACCGGCTTGTCCGCCTTTCTGGGCATGCTGGATCAGTTGGCCGAACAAGGCGGTTGCGGCCAGCCGGTGACTTTGTTCTACGGTGTCAACCGCGAAGGCGATCTGTGCGAACTGCCGCGCTTGCGCGGCCTGGCAGAACGGCTGCCCGGCTTTGTCTGGCATCCGGTGGTGATGAAGCCGGGAGAACACTGGAGCGGCAAGCGCGGGCTGATCCCCGAGCAGCTGGACGCGGACGCGCTGCGCGCCCAGGCCGCCGATATTTATCTATGCGGCCCGCCGCCGATGGTGGACGCGATGCGTGACTGGCTGCGCCAGCACGGCTGCGAACATCTCACACTCTACCTGGAGAAGTTCGCCGACAGCGGTGGCTGAAGGGCCGCCAAGGCCTGGACCGTGCATGCGCCCAGGCCTTGCCCGCCCGCCGCGCTTATTTCTTCATGAACGGCGCGAAGAAGGCCTCGGGCATTTCGGTGGGAAAACCCTTGGCGTCGCTGGGGCGCGGCGGGAGAAGTCCAGTTGCTCGCTGACTTGCTGAATTGTTTGCTGGATTTGCGCCAGACCGCGACGGATCACGGCGAAGACCTGGCCGCCCAGCAGCGCCACCAGCAGCAGCACCAGCAGGATGAAGCCCGCCATCAGCCAGATCGTGCGCTGAAACGCCTCTTCGTTCCTTTTCTGGATCTCGAAAGCCACTTGCATATTGAAGTCGACATGCGCGCCTATCGCTTTGCGAAAGTCACTGGTGGCCGCACCCATCGCCCCGCTGACGAACTCCTTGTTGGTGGCGGCGATATCATTGCCATTGGAAATGGCGAACAGCTTCTGCCTGGCTTCGCGCATCCGCGCCAAGGCGCGCAGGTCTTCGTCCAGCAGCTTGCGGTCGCGCTCATCGTAGACATCGCTCTTGCCATAAGTGTCAAAAGCGCTGTCCAGTACTTGGTCCGCCTGCTTGGCCAGTTCCTCCGCCGCGCGCTTGTCTTCCGGCCGGCTGGCCAGCACATGGCGGATGATGCCGCTGCGCATGTCGATGAAGGCACTGGTCGCCTTGTTCAGATCCCGCACGCTGGGAATCAGATTGCCCAGCGCATCGTCGAAGCGCTGCTTGGCCCGCTGCTGCTCCCATAGGCCATAGCCTCCAACCGCCAGCACGGCCAGCAGGCTGGTCAATAGCAACATCGCGATTCTTTGCACGATCGTCATCTACGCTCTCCTCTGTCTTTCATTGCGCATAACTGGATGGCCCGCCGTCATGCGCTCACTATAGGCGATGGCGCGGTCCACTCACTCCGTGCCCATGCATGTCCACCGTGCGGGATGGAATTTCAGCGCGGGCCAAGGCCTCTCACTTTGCCGCAATTTCTTAATGTTTTCACTTTCTTTGGTGGAGCCTGCCTTTGCGCAATGGCCGCGGCGCTTAGAGCCTGTTCAAAGTCTCGCGAGCAAGGGCGAGACAAGGCGAAACCGAGCGAAAAAGCGGAATGTACAGGTGGTACATGAGCATTTTGAGCTTGGTTTCAACACCGTATCGCCGAAGCGCAGCAGACTTTGAACAGGTTCTTAGTCAAAATGGAAGGAGAGCCACATGCTTGAATCCTGGGTCCGATTTTCCGTGCTCTTGTCGATAGGCGTGGCCGTGTTGACGCTGGCCCTCACCGCTTTCCTGCTGCTGCGCGCGTTTGACCAGGATTCATCGCTACGCAAATTGTCCGGCCAACAGATTCAGGATGGCGTCAGGCTGGATGCGGAGCTGTTGTCTATCCGGCAAACCGGATTGCTGGTGAATCAGAAGCCGATGATGCGGCTGGAATTGAAAGTGTCGCAGGACGGTTTCAGCCGGGAGCTGACGATTGAACAATTGATAGACTTGGGCAATATGCCGCGCGCCGGCGAGCGCGTGGAAATCATGGTGGACCGTCAAAACCCCGCCCGCGCCAGCTATCTGCGGCCGGCGTCGGCGGTGCGGCAGCCCTGACGGCGGCTCAGGCCCGGGTGGGTTTGCGCGGACGCCGCGCCCGGCGTTGCAGCAATTCCTCCAGTTGCGCGCAAATCTCCAGCGATGCGCGCATGCCCAAGCCCTGTTGCAGCGCGTCGCGTTGCGGCGGCGCGGCCTGGGCGAACAACATGGTTTCCTTCAGCAGCGCATTGATCGAATCCAGCCCGCCCTGGGCGTGCGTCTGCAAGCGGGCGTTGATGCGGCGCAGGCTGTCTGACACATCGATGGAATCCGTCACCGCGCTGTTCAGCCGCATCAGCTGCGCGATCTGCAGATAATCCTGCAGCTTGATCGCGCCATGCTGATTCATGGTCAGCACCAACCCTTCTATGATTCTTTCCAGCGCGGCTTGCCGCGCTGCCAGCATTTCCAGAATGTCCTCCATCTCCACTCCTTGACTATCAGGCGCATGCGGCACAGATTAACTAGTAAACACTTTCAAATACATATTGATTTATACCAGTTTACTTGCCTGCCTTATCGCGCCGGGTTTTTATCGGCTTATGGCATTAAATATTCATTATGATAAATGGGTTTGGCAAGCAAAAAGCCGCTAGCGTGCCGCGGCTGTCGCCAAATTGACGCGCCGCTGAAACAAAAAACGGCGGGCCAGAGCCCGCCGTTATCCCCTCCGCGCGCTGCCGCGCCGCGGCTTACATCAGGTTTTGCTCGGCCACGTTCAGGTTCAGGTCTATCATCTGCTCGCTGCCGCCCTGCTCGGCCCCGGCCTTGCCGTCCAGCCGCTCGGCCTCGATCGCGTCCAGATAGGCCGGCGTGATGTCGCCGGTGATGTACTCGCCGTTGAAGCAGGAAGTTTCGTAGCTGCTCAGCTTGGGATTGACGCTGCTGACCGCCTCTTCCAGCGCGGACAGGTCTTGGTAGATCACCGCGTCGGCGCCGATCTCGCGCGCGATCGCCGCCTCGTCGCGACCGGTGGCCAACAGTTCCGCCCGCGTCGGCATGTCGATGCCGTACACATTGGGGAAACGCACCGCCGGAGCGGCCGAGGCGAAATACACCTTCTTGGCGCCGGCGTCGCGCGCCATCTGCACGATTTCCTTGGACGTGGTGCCGCGCACGATGGAATCGTCCACCAGCAACACATTGCGGCCCTTGAATTCGCAGGCCACCGGGTTCAGCTTCTGGCGCACCGACTTCTTGCGCACCGCCTGGCCCGGCATGATGAAGGTGCGGCCGATATAGCGGTTCTTGATGAAGCCCTCGCGGTACGGCAGGCCCAGGTGGTTCGCCAGTTGCAGCGCGCTGGGACGACTGGTGTCCGGAATCGGCATCACCACGTCGATGTCCAGCTCCGGCAAGGCATGGCGGATTTTCTCCGCCAGCTTCTCGCCCATCACGATGCGCGCCTGGTAGACCGAGGCGCCGTCTATCACCGAATCCGGGCGCGCGAAATACACATACTCGAACAAGCAAGGCGCGTGACGGGTGTCGCTGGCGCAGCTGCGGGCGTGGAATTCGCCGTCGAAGCTGACGAACACGCCCTCGCCCGGCTGCACATCGCGCAGCAGGCTGAAACCGGAACAGTCCAACGCCACGGATTCCGACGCGAACATGTATTCAGTCTTGCCGTTGTTGACGCAAGTGCCGATCACCAGCGGGCGGATGCCGTTGGGGTCGCGGAAGGCCACCAGGCCGTAGCCGGCTATCATCGCCACCACCGCGTAAGCGCCGCGCACGCGGCGATGCACCGCCTCGATGGCGCCGAACACCGCGTCCACGCTCAACTCATTGCCGCTGAGGCGCTGGGTCAGTTCGTGGGCGAACACGTTCAACAACACCTCGGAGTCGGAGTTGGTGTTGATGTGGCGAAGATCATGGCGGAACATGTCGGCCTTGAGTTCTTCGGTATTGGTCAGGTTGCCGTTGTGCGCCAGCACGATGCCGAACGGCGAATTGACGTAGAAGGGCTGCGCCTCGGCCAGGCAGGCGGCGGAGCCGGCGGTGGGATAGCGCACGTGGGCGATGCCGGCGCTGCCCAGCAGCGAACGCATATTGCGGGTGCGGAACACATCGCGCACCATGCCGCTGCCCTTGTGCATGTGAAAGGTCTTGCCATTGGCGGTCACGATGCCGGCGGCGTCCTGACCTCGATGCTGCAGCACCTGCAAACCGTCATACAGCAACTGGTTGACCGGAGCCTGACCGACCACGCCTAGAATTCCACACATCTTTTGCTCTCTTCCCTACAACTAAAGAAACGGACAAAAAAACAAGACAAAGAAAAAGGCGGAATCTTGAAGTGAAGATATCAAGATATTCCGCCTTGTTCACCAGCTACCCGGTGTAGTGGAGGTTATCGGCCAGCATCGCCGGTAACCAGGGCCTTAATGATAAGGCCACTGATTCGAATGGCGCCGAGAGCACGGCATTCCTCCACATGGGTTGTCGCGGCAGATCGCTCAAGCCGCCTACCAAAACCAAGGCCGTCACCAGCACCAGCCCGCGGGCCAGGCCGAAAACAGCCCCAAACAATCGATTGACCCCGCCCAGGCCCACGCTGTCCAGCATGCCGGTCAGCGTGACCCGCAGCAAGGCGGTGGCGAGCCAGGCCAGGAAAAACACCGCCACGAAGCCGGCCACCAGCCTCAGGCCTTCCGAACTCAATTCGCCGGGCAGGAAAGCCGACACCACCGGCGAAAACTGCTTGGCGCACCAGAAGGCGATCAGCCAGGAGCCCAGCGACAGCACTTCGGCCACCAGGCCGCGCATCATCGCCACCAGGATGGAGCCGGCGATGATGGCGATGGCAATATAGTCGAAGAGGGTCATGACGGCTACTTGGTCACTATGATGCCGTTAACGCCGGCCTTGGCCAGCTTCTGCAAAGTGGCCTGCGCCTCGGCGCGGCTGTTGAACGGCCCCACCCGCACCCGGGTGACCTCGCCCTTGCTGGTCTGCACCTTGCTGAAGTGGGCGGTGACGCCTATCGACGACAGCTTGGACTTCAAGGCGTCGGCCTTGTCCGGGTCCGACAGCGCCGCCAGCTGGATCACCGACTTGCCTTCGGCCTTGGCCGCCGGCTCTTCTTTCTTGGCCGCCGGCTTGTCCAGCGAATCGAAGCGCCCTTCCAGAATAGCCGCCGGATCCGGCTTGCGCGCCGGTTTCTCTTCCAGCTTGATGTCGGGCTTTTTGTGCTCCGGCTTGGCCGGTTTCGGCTCAGGCTTGTGCTCGGCCTTGGGCTTGGTTTCCGTTTTGGCTTCCGGCTTGGGCTCGGGCTTGACTTCCGGCTTGGCTTCCGCCTTGACGGCGGGCGCCGGCTGGACCGCGGGCGCGGCCGGCGTCATCGTGGACAGATTGGCGGCCAGTTCGGTGGCGCCCGGCTTGGCGCTGGGCCGGGCCTCGGCCAATCCGGCGGACGCGGCCTGCGGCGCGGAAGCGGCCTGGGCCATAGGCGGC
>NZ_JAJOHW010000040.1 GCF_021129195.1 Chromobacterium aquaticum
GCACGGCAGCGCCAGCGCCGCCAGCGCGGCCCAGACGGCCAGCCCGTTCTGCCAATGCGCGCTATGCGCGGCCAGCCACGGCGCGCCGGCGGCGGCCAGGGAAGCGCCGCCCATGATGGCGGTGATGTAGAAGCCCATCAGCGCCGAAACCTTGTGCGGGAAATACTGCTTGATGAAGCCGGGAATCAGCGCCTGGGCCAGCGCGATGCCGATGCCGGCCATCAGCGCGGTGGCCAGCAGCGCGCCGAAGCTGGCCGGCAGCCAGCGCAGCGCGCTGGACAAGAGAATCAGTAGCAGGGCGATGACCACGCCCTGGCGCGCGCCGGTGCGGCGCTCCAGCCAACTGCCGAGGAAGGCGCCGGCGCCCATGGTGGCCACTGGCAGCGTGGTCAGCAGCGAGGCGTCGCTGAAGCTCATGCCGGTGGCGTGGCGCAGCTGGTCCAGCAAGGGACCGATGGCGGCGAGGGCGGGGCGCAGGTTCAGGCCGACGAGGATGATGGACAGCGCCAGCCATAGCGGGCGCTGAACGGAGGTGTCTTGCTTCATGAGGTTGGGCTTTCGGTGGGGGCGGTGTGTGACGAGGAGGCCTGCGCTTCTCCGGGGAAGCTTTGCAGCCATTGGCTCAGCAGCGCGGCCAATTGTTCGCGTTGCGGCGCGGCCAAGGCGGTCAGCGCGGCTTCCTGGGTGGCGATGTGGGCGCTCATCGCGCGCTCTATCAGTTCCAGTCCGGCCGGGCTCAGGCGGATCTGCATGCCGCGGCGGTCGTTGGGATCGGGGTGACGTTCCACCCAGCCGGCGCTCTCCAGCCGGTCCAGCCGCTTGCTGACCGCGCCTGAGGTCAGCAGCAGCGTGGTGTACAGCATGGTGGGCGATAGCTGGTAGGGCGCGCCGGCGCGGCGCAGCGTGGCCAGCACGTCGAATTCGCCATCCTTGAGCCCGAAGCGGGCGAAGTTGTCGGCCAGCGCGCGCTCCACATGGGTGACCAGCCGCGCCAGCCGGCCGATGACGCCTATGCTGGCGCTGTCGAGGTCGGGCCGCTCCCGCCGCCACTGGGAAATGATGGTGTCGATTTTGTCCATGGGGAGCGATTATGTCATGGATATGTATTCCTGGGAAGATGTTTCACATAAAGTATCTTTATATAAAAATATATGAGCGGAATCTAAGAACCTGTTCAAAGTCTCGCGAGCAAGAGCGAGACAAGGCGAAAACGGCTGAGAAAGCGGAATGTACAAGCGGTACATGAGCATTTCGAAGTTGTTTTCAACGCCGTATCGCCGAAGCACAGCAGACTTTAGAACAGGTTCTAAGAGCCTGTTTACGATCTCGCGAGCTAGGGCGAGATAAGGCGTTGCGGCTGAGAAAGCGGAGTGCGCCGGTGGCGCATGAGCATTCTGAAGTGGCTTTCACCGTGTCACATTTCACTCAGCGCAGCAGATTTTAAACGGGTTCTCAGCCGTCCGCCTGCAACCAGGCGGACTTGAAATCGAACCAGCCCAGGCTGTTGAGGCGCACGCCTTGCATCTGGGCCGGACCTTGCAGCCGCAGCCAGTTGTGGAACAGCGGCAGCATCCAGCGCTGCTGGACCACGGCGGCGGACAGGTCCTGCGCGCGGAACAGGCCCTGGCGCCAGCCTTGCTGCCACTGAGTCAGCGGCAGCGCCGGCTCCAGGCAGCGGCGCAGCAGCGGGGTGCCCAGCACCCAGGCGGCCACCGAGTATTCCGGCCGGGTGGCGAAGTTGACCGAGCCCAGCCACAGATCGGCCTCTCCATGGCCTTGCTCCCAGTCGGCATAGGGCAGCGCGCGGCATTCCAGCTCCACGCCATGGGGCCGCAGGCAGCGCGCCATCGCGGCTGCGATCAGTTGGTATTCCGGGTGCTGTTCGTAATAGGCCAGCCGCAGCGCGCGCAGGCCGTCCGGCGGTGGCTGGTTCAGGGCCGGCTGGGCGTGGTGCCAATTGGGCAGCAGGCCGGCGGCCGGCGCCCAGTATTGGCGCACCGCCGGCGCGGTTTCCTGGATCACGGCCAGCGGCGCCAGCGTCTGGGCCAGCCAATCGCGCAGCGCGGCATCGTGCAGCCGCGGCGAGCGGCCGTCGGCGAGCAGGAAATAGACGCCGGATTCCAGCACCATTTCGGTCTGCATGCTGGGCTCGCGCGGATTGATGCGCACTTCCAGGCTGCAAACCTGGCCATTGCCGTGCTCCAGTTGTTCGCCCAGCTCCGGCATCATCCAGATGTCCACCTGATCCAGCAGCGCGCGGTAGCCGAAGTAGTCGTCGAAGGCCTGCAGGCACAGCTGGTGCCGGGTATTGGCGGCGACGCGGTAAGGGCCGGTGCCCACCGGGCGCGAGGCGAAGTCGGCGCGCGCGGCGTGGTCGGCCGGCAGGATCAGCGCGGCGCTGTCGGCCAGCAGCCAGGGCAGCCATTGGTCGGGCTCGCTCAATTCCAGCGCCAGGCTGCGCGGCGACAAGGGCCGCACCGCGGCCAGATGGGAGAACAGCGGCAGCGCGCGCAAGCGCAGCAGCGAGGCCTGGACATCGGCGACGCTGAGCTCGCCGCCATCGTGCCAGCGCACCGCCGGGCGCAGATGGAAATGCCATTCCAGCGGGCTCTGCTGGCTCCAGTGGTGGGCGAGATCACCTTCCACTTCCCCTTTTTCCTCATTTATCCGGCTCAGGCCGTTGAAGATCTGACCGACCAGATGGCGTTCGGAGCGGCGCAGCGGCGTGCCGGGGTAGAGATTGGGCAACGGGCGGTAATAGGGCACGCCCAGCACTTGGCGATTCTGGTTCCAGCGCTTGCCCAGCCGCGCCAGCAGCAAGGGCGCCAACTCGTCGCGGTCATCGCCCAGCAGGTCCACCGCCTGTTCCACCCGGCCCTGTTCCAGCAATTGCGCGGCGCGCTCGCGCTGCAGTTGTTCCGGCGCTTGCAGAAAGCTCAACCGCGAGCGCATGCCGCGGCCGGCTTGCGCCTGCCACGCTATCCAGCCTTGCGCCTGCATCTGCTGCAGCAGGCTGCGCATGTGGCGGCGGGTGCAGAACAGCAGGTCGGCCAATTGCTGCAGCGAGACCGCCTCGGCCTGGCCGGCGAAGTGTTGGTGGAGTTTCTGATACTGCTGGGCGAGCCGCGCGGACATAAGGGGAAGTTTCCTGATTGAAAGTCAGCAATTTTTATTGCCTCATATTGCGCCGACAATACTCGCATCCACAGCGGGAGTCCACAGCGATGAAAACCGATCCGATCTTCTTGTTTTACCAGCGCTTTCTCGACGACAAAAAGCCGGTGTTCGGCCTGACGCCGCAGGCGGCGCTGGACAGCTTGAACGAGCTGATGCAATGGCAGCCGCCGACGGATGGCGGCGCAGAAAAAAAGCCGGGCGAACCCGGCTTGGAAGGTACTGAGGAGAACGAGGGAATTCAGCATCCGTTCAATGTCTGGCGAGCCAGCGCCAGACATTGAAGCGGTTCTCAGCGCAGGTAAGGCAGGTAGGGCGCCTCCTCGCGAATGGCGTAAGTCTTGCCTCCCAAAGTCACGCTGAAATTGCGCGGGCCGGAAATCGGCAGGTAGTAGACCACGGCCAGGCTGACGCTCTGGCCCGGCACCAGCGACTGCCATGACGGCAGCTTGACCGAGACGCGATGGGCATCGCCCTTCAGGCCGCCGATATTGTTGCCGCTATGGCCGACGCTGATCACCTTGAGCCCGAAGCCGGACTGGTCGGCGAAGTTGGACGGCGCCGAAGTGGGCACGTCGAACTGGAACTCGGTGCCGCCGGGCAGGCTGCTGCCGGAGCGGTTGGTGATGGTCAGCTTGGGGTTGATCGGATAATTGCTGTCGCCCAGCGCGAAACCATCCAGCGAGAAGCCTACGTCGATGGCGGCGGTGGCGGCCGGAGCGGCGGCGGCGGGCTTGACGCTGACGGTGGCCGGCTTGCTGAAGGCGTTGTACAGCAGGCTGGTCAGCGTGGTGCCGATGAAGTACTCGCCCTTGCCGCCGTTGCGGTCCTGTTTCCAGTCGTAGTCGCCGGCCAGTTCCCAGAACATCACGCCGCCGACGTTGTTGGCGTCGACCCAGGCGGCTTTCTTGGCGATGGACTGCTCATCCTCGGTGGACAGGAACACCTTCTTGCCGGCGTTCCACAGCCACGGCGCGGTCAGGGTGTCGTTGTAGAAGCGCTGGTAGCTGCCGTTGAGCTGGTTTTCCGGCTTGCTCGGGTCCAGATAGGCGGACAGATAGCTGCCGGCCTGGTTCTTCTCCAGGTTCTTGGCATGCCACATCGGGTTGGAGCCGGCGCCCACTTCACGGCCCTGTTCGTCCAGGTCGTGCCACAGATTGTCTATGCCCACCGCGCCGTCGCCGCAGGTTTTCAGGCCGGTCGGGCAGTTGCCGCCCACCGAAGTGCCCCACAGGCCGTTGCTGCCGCCGTTGACGTTTTTCCAGCCGCGGGTGTAGTAGGGCACGCCGATATTGACGCGCGCCGCCGGCAGGCCGCCGCGGTAGTAGTGATAGGACCAATCGGTGTTCAGATAGCCGATGCCGCCGTATTGCGCGGTGGTGTACACGCTCCAGCGCGCCAGCTCGGCGTCCTTGCCGTCGTCGTAGAGCGCGGCGTTGGGGCCGACGAATTCGTTCCAGGCGCCGTGCAGGTCATAGGACATCACATTGACGAAGTCGAAGTAGCGCAGGCTGCGGAAGGCTTCCATGCCGCGCAGCAGGTAGCCGGAGGCCGGCACCGCGGCGGTCAGCTGGTAGTAGCGGCCGTCCTGGGCGGCGGCGCGGTCCAGGCGATCGCGCAGCGTTTGCGCCAGCACGTTGAAGCCCTTGTTCAGCGCGCCGCGGCGGGCGTTGGCCACCGTCCAGTCCAGCGGATTGCCGGCGTCGTTCATCGAGGTCGGGTACTCGAAGTCGATGTCCACGCCGTCGAAGCCGTATTTGCGCAGGAAGGCGACGGCGGAATCGGCGAAGGCGTTGATGCCGGCCTGGTTGACGCTGCCGTCGGCGTTGATGGTCATGCTGTAGAAGCCGCCGCTGTTGACGCGCTTGCCGTCGGCGTCGAAGTAGCCGCCGGTTTCGGCCCAGCCGCCCACCGAGACCAGGGTCTTGACGCCCGGGTATTTGCGCTTGTACTGGGTCAGCAGGTTGAAATGGCCCTTATAGGGCAGGCTGGCGTCCATTTCCGCGCCGGGCACGCCGGGCCAGCTCATGTCGGTGGCAGGGTTGCCGGGGTTGTTCTCGCCGACGGACAGCCGGTTGTTGCCGTCGACATGGGCGAAGGCGTAGTTGATGTGGGTGAGCTTGCCCCAGGGGATGTCGCTGGCGAGATAGGCCGGCTGGCCGTTCTTGCCGGTGCGCCAGCTGGTGAAATAGCCGATCAGCCGCTTGCGGCTGCCATTGGCCAGCTGCTCGGCGCCGCCTTTCTGATAGACCGCGCAATAGGGCACGTCGACGCCGTCGGTGCGCGCCAGGCCTTCCGGCTGGCACAGCGCGTTGCCGGTGGGCGGCGGCACTTGCACCAGCGGCGGATCGCTCGGGTTGCCGCCGCCGCCGTCGCACTGGCCTATCAATTTCCACGGACTGGCGTCGTTGGCGGCGGGCGCATTGCCCTGGGTCCACCATTTGGCTTGCCAGGTCTGGCCCTGGTAGCTGACGCGCTGGCCGCCGGTGTAGATCGAGCTGGCGCTCCAGGCCGGATCGGCGCAGCTGGCGGCCGCGGTTTTGATCAGGCCGTCGCGCGCGGCGGATGCCGACGCCTTGGCGGCGGTGGGGGCGTGCTGGGCGACCAGCAAGGCGGCGCCGGCCATGGCGGTGCCGGCCAGGCCGGTTTTCAGCAGCAGTAGGGCTTTGCTCACTGTCCATCTCCTTCTTGGAAAAAGGCGGGGCGGAAGGCCGGCGCGGCGCGCCGACTTGTATTCAAGTTGTATTAAAGTTGTATGTAAGTGGTATTGGACTTAAGCATGTGAACAGAAATGCTAATGACGCACCTGTTCTTTTTTTCAGGTGTGTTTGTCATGATCTCTGCTAGTGACGAGGCCTTGGTCGGAAGAGGAAATATCTGGAATGCGCGCCGCAACTGGCGCAGTGGGCCGAGTGGCCTGGATCGTGCTCCGCCTTAGTGCGGCGCAGCAAACGAGGGCTTGCGGAGGGATGTGAATAATGACTTTGGCGCGCGATTGTGGCGCGCGCGTCAGCGTTTAGCGTCTCAGAATCGGTTCAAAGTCTCGCGAGTTAGCGCGAGGCAAGGCGAAAACGAGCGAAAAAGCGGAATGTACAAGTGGTAGATGAGCATTTTGAGCTTGGTTTCAACGCCCATTTCTATCCATCCCGCCGACGCGCAGCAGATCGTAAACAGGTTCTCAGGGCGGCTGCTTAATCTTAAGCCATGTCTTGTTACTGCGATTCCGAGCGGTTGGCGGTGAAGCCCTCCCACTCGCCGCAGGCCGGGCAATGCCAGAAAAAGGCGCGCGAGCGGAAGTTGCAGCATTTGCAACGATGCACGCTCAGGCGCTGCGCGTGCTTGAGCACCAGCGCGCGCGCCACTTCCGCGTCCATCCGCCCTTCCGGGCTCAATTCGTCCATCTGCGCCTCGATCAGCCGATACACGCCGGACAGACTGGGGCGCGCGTGCACGCCCTCGCGCGCCACTTCCAGCGCCTTTTCCTCGCCCTCGTAAGTGGCGATCTTCTGGTACAGCAGATCGGTCAACTCCAGCTGCGGGAAGGTTTTTTGGTAGCCGCGCAGCAGCGCGATGCCTTCCAGCGGCTTGTCCATGCGCTCGTAAGCGTCGAACATGCGCTCGGCCGCCATCGATAGATACTCGTAGTTCTGCTTTTCGATGTTCTGCCAGGCGGCGATCGCCGCGTCGATGCGACCTTCGGTGAATTCGATATCGCCGAGAATCAGGCTGGCGCGCACGCATTTGCGGTTGGCGGCAAACGCCTCGCCCACATAATGGCGCGCCTGCTCGCTATTGGATTTATACAGCTCGCCCTGAGCCAGCTCGCAGTAAAACTGCGCCACTTCGTGCTGGAAGGAATGCGCGTCGCTGCGCAACTCCTTGGCGGTGGCGATGGCCTTGTTCCAGTCGCGGTCTTGCTGATAGATGTCCAGCAACTGGCGCCGCGCCGCCAGGCCCATATTGCCGTCCTGCAGCTTGAGCAGAATTTCCTCGGCCCGGTCCACCAGACCAGCCTTGCGAAAATCCTGGGCCAATTCGAAACGCACCGCGTCGCGGTGCTCGGCCGGCAGGTCCGGCGCGTCCAGCATGCGCTGATGCAGACGGATGGCGCGGTCGTTCTCGCCGCGCTTGCGGTACAGCTTGCCCAAGGTGTGCTGCAATTCCAGCGCCGAGCCCTGCTGGCGCGCCACTTCGGCCAAGGCCGAGGCGGCGACGTCGGTCTTGTCTTCCACCAAGGCGTCCAGGCCGCGGAAAAAGCCGGTGGGCACCGCCTTGGCCTGTTTCAGCACGGTGCGCATGTCCACGCGCGCGGCAAACCAACCCAGGCCAAAAAAGGCCGGAAACAATAGCAACCACCACAAATCCAGTTCCAACAGCAATCCTTTCCGGACAAACAACAACAGCCGCTGCTAGCGGCATCACAAAAGAACGGCTGATAAAACCCGGCCGCCCGAACGCCCGGCGCGCCCCATCGGGCGACGCGGGCTTCAAGACCCGGTTTTGTCAGCCGCTCTCGCCGGCCTCCTCAGTCCGCGATCGCGTCGCTGGGATCGCTGATCACCTTGCTGGCGGGAGGCCTGTTGCGCAATTCTTTTTTCAATTGGGAAAGCTCTTTCCGGCTGCGCAGATAATAGCCCAGCGTGGCCAACAGGCCCACCAGCGCGCCGGCGACGAAGAACAACAGCAGAAACACGATCAACGGCGCGGACCAGGACTCGCCGAAGAACAGTTTGAATTCGACGGCGTGGCTATTTTGCACGGTGACCGCGATCAGGAATACCAACAGGGCCAATTCAACGATACGAAGCAGGTAACGCATGATCTCGCTCGATTTGTTTGCCGGAGTGCAAGTTTAAACGATAGCCCGGCGCAACCCAAGCTGGAAT
This sequence comes from Chromobacterium aquaticum, assembly GCF_021129195.1. GTDB lineage: Bacteria > Pseudomonadota > Gammaproteobacteria > Burkholderiales > Chromobacteriaceae > Chromobacterium > Chromobacterium aquaticum. Next base: position 8,061 of record NZ_JAJOHW010000040.1, read on the forward strand.
TTCCGCGACGCAAAGAAAAAGCGCCGCAAAAGCGGCGCTTCGGATTCGCTAAGCCGGAGATTGACGCTCAGGCCTCGCTCTGCTCCATCAGGGACAGGTCGACGCGTTCGCGCAATTCCTTGCCAGCCTTGAAATGCGGCACATATTTCTCAGGAACCGAGACGCTGGTGCCCGACTTGGGGTTGCGGCCAATCCGCGGCGGACGGTAGTTCAAATCAAAACTGCCGAAACCGCGGATTTCAATCCGATTCCCTTGCGCCAGGTTATTGGCCATCGCATCCAAAATGGTTTTGACGGCCAATTCAGCGTCTTTGTAGACCAACTGAGAATTGCGCTCGGCAAGTCGTTCCGACAGCCTAGCGATCAGCTCAGATTTGGTCATGTCTCAATTACTCGTTAGAGCCGGACAGTTTTGCCTTCAGCAGGGCACCCAGGTTGGTGGTGCCAGCGGAAGCGCTGTCTACGGACAGGCTCTTCAGAGCAACGTTGTCTTCCTGAGCGTCTTTAGCCTTGATGGACAGGCTGATGTTGCGGGACTTGCGGTCCACGGCGATGATCACGGCTTCGACTTCTTCGCCGTCCTTCAACACGGAACGAGCGTCTTCCACGCGGTCGCGGGACAGTTCGGAAGCGCGCAGGTAACCTTCAACATCGGTGTCCAGGGCCACAACGGCGCCCTTGGCGTCAACGGACTTCACGGTACCCTTAACCAGGGCGCCCTTGTCGTTCATTGCAACGAAGTTGTTGAACGGATCGCCTTCCATCTGCTTGATGCCGAGGGAGATGCGCTCTTTCTCAACGTCGATGGACAGAACAACGGCTTCAACCTCGTCGCCCTTCTTGAACTTGCGCACGGCTTCTTCGCCAGCTTCGTTCCAGGACAGGTCGGACAGGTGAACCAGGCCGTCGATGCCGCCCGGCAGGCCAACGAACACGCCGAAGTCGGTGATGGACTTGATCGCGCCCTTCAGCTTGTCGCCTTTGTGGAAGTTGTCGGCAAACTCGTTCCACGGGTTGGCCAGGCACTGCTTCATGCCCAGGGAGATACGACGACGGTCTTCGTCGATTTCCAGGATCATGACTTCCACTTCGTCGCCAACCTGAACAACCTTGGACGGGTGTACGTTCTTGTTGGTCCAGTCCATTTCGGACACGTGCACCAGGCCTTCGATGCCCTGTTCGATTTCCACGAACGCGCCGTAGTCGGTCAGGTTGGTCACCTTGCCGAACAGACGGGTGCCGGACGGGTAGCGGCGGGACAGGCCCACCCACGGATCTTCGCCCAGTTGCTTCAGACCCAGGGATACGCGGTTCTTCTCTTGGTCGAACTTCAGTACCTTGGCTTCCACTTCGTCGCCCACGGCCAGAACTTCGGACGGGTGCTTCACGCGGCGCCATGCCAGGTCGGTGATGTGCAGCAGGCCATCGATGCCACCCAGGTCAACGAACGCACCGTAGTCGGTGATGTTCTTGACGATACCCTTGATGATGGCGCCCTCTTTCAGGGTTTCCAGCAGAGCTTTGCGCTCTTCGCCCAGGGTTTCTTCCAGCACGGAACGACGGGACACAACTACGTTGTTGCGCTTGCGATCCAGCTTGATGACCTTGAATTCGATCTGCTTGTTTTCGTACGGGGTGGTGTCTTTCACCGGACGCACGTCAACCAGGGAACCCGGCAGGAAGGCGCGAATGCCGTTGACCATAACGGTCAGGCCGCCCTTCACTTTGCCGCTGATCAGACCGGACAGGATCTTGCCGGTTTCCAGCGCTTCTTCCAGCTCAACCCAAGCGGCCAGGCGCTTGGCTTTTTCGCGGGACAGCTTGGTCTCGCCAAAGCCGTTTTCCAGCGCGTCGATGGCTACGGTCACGAAGTCGCCGATGGCAACTTCGACCACGCCTTGGTCGTTCTTGAATTCTTCGGCCGGGATCAGGGACTCGGACTTGAGGCCGGCGTTTACGGTAACAAAGTTGGAATCAACTGCTACGACTTCGGCAGTGATCACCTCGCCCACGCGCATGTCGTGAAGGGTCAGGCTCTCTTCAAACAGCTGAGCGAAGTTTTCCATGGAGAGGGTAGTCATCAAGCGTACTCTCGGTGCGCGCCTTGCGGCGTGCGGGGTTAGGGTTGCACAAGGGGTTTATTGCTTTGCAGCATTTTCACCCGACAAAAAAATCATAGGCCGGAGACCTGTCTTTCCTCGAACCAGCGTAGGACCTGTGCGACCGCCTGGTCTATGGTCAGCTCCGTGGTATCGAGCAAAAAGGCGTCCGGCTCCTGGCGCAGCGGCGCTACCGTCCGGGCGGCATCGCGCGCGTCCCGATCGATAATGCCCTGCAGAATCTGTGGGAGATTAGCAGAATCTCCCTTGCCGATCAACTGCTTATAGCGACGCTCCGCGCGCTCCTCCGCGCTGGCGGTCAAAAACACCTTCAAGGCCGCGGCGGGAAACACCACCGAACCCATGTCGCGGCCATCGGTCACCAGGCCCGGCGCCCGGCAAAAATCGCGCTGCCGCTGCAACAGCGCCGCGCGCACCGCCGGCAGCGCGCCCACCTTGGACGCGCCGATGCCGATCTCCTCGGCCCGGATCGCCGCGCTGGCGTCCTCGCCGGCCAGCCACACCGCGCCATCGGCGAATTCCACCGGCAGGCCGGCGGCGGCGGCGGCCAACTCCGCCTCGTCGTCCCAAGCGATATCGCGGCGCTGCGCGAACAGCGCCAGCAGCCGGTAGAGCGAGCCCGAATCCAGATAATGAAAACCCAGCCGCGCGGCGACCAGGGCGGCGACAGTGCCCTTGCCGGAGGCGGACGGGCCGTCGATGGCGATGACAGGTGCGGTCATGTGCTGATAAATCCTTGCAAAAATTCGCGCTGGCCGCCACATGCGGGCTGCCGGCCAAACCGGCGATTTTATCGCAAGCCGCCGGCCGGCACAGCAAGATTCTCCGCGCGGCGAAACCCGGCGCCGGGTTTGCGCAAATGCGGCGATGGCGGTTACATTGTCCGACGGGCGCCGCGGCGCCATCCGCCAATCAAGCACACAAGACTCAGAACCGCCATGGAACAACTGCATCTCGCCCCCGTCCGCCATCTATCCGGCGCCATCAAGCTGCCCGGCTCGAAAAGCATCTCCAACCGCACCTTGCTGCTGGCCGCGCTGGGCAATGGCAGCACCCTGGTGCGCGAGCTGCTGGATTCGGACGACATCCGCCACATGCTGGCGGCGCTGAAGCTGCTGGGCGTGGAGATCGAGCAGATCGGCGACAGCCGCGACTTCCGCGTGCAAGGCGTCGGCGGTGAATTCCCGGTCAAGAACGCCGACCTGTTCCTGGGCAATGCCGGCACCGCCTTCCGCCCGCTGACCGCCGCTCTCGCGCTGATGCAGGGCCATTACCAGCTCAGCGGCGTGCCGCGCATGCACGAACGTCCGATCGGCGATCTGGTGGACGCGCTGCGCGTGGCCGGCGCGCAAATCCAGTACCAGGGCAATACCGGCTTCCCGCCGCTGACCATCATGCCGGCGCAACTGGAAGCCGGCCGCCCCATTCCGGTGAAGGGCAATGTGTCCAGCCAGTTCCTCACCGCCCTCTTGATGGCGCTGCCGCTGACCGGCGAAACCGCGGTCATCGAAGTCAGCGGCGAGCTGATCTCCAAGCCTTATATCGAAATCACCCTCAACCTGATGGCGCGCTTCGGGGTGCGGGTTGAACGCGACGGCTGGCGGCGCTTCACCATCCCCGGCGGCCAGAGCTATATCTCCCCGGGCGAAGTGCACGTGGAAGGCGACGCTTCCAGCGCGTCCTATTTCCTCGCCGCCGGCGCGCTGGCCGGCGGCCCGGTTCGGGTGGAAGGCGTGGGCGCGGACAGCATCCAGGGCGATGTCAAATTCGCCGACGCGCTGCGGCTGATGGGCGCCGAAGTCCGCATGGGCCCCAATTGGATAGAAGCCAGCGCCACGCTCCCGCTCAAGGCGATAGACGCCGACTTCAACCACATCCCGGACGCGGCGATGACCCTGGCGGTGGCGGCGCTGGCCGCCGACGGCACCAGCACGCTGCGCAATATCGAAAGCTGGCGCGTCAAGGAAACCGACCGCCTGAGCGCGATGGCCGCGGAGCTGCGCAAGGTCGGCGCCGTGGTGGAAGAAGGCCAGGACTATATCCGCATCACCCCGCCGTCGGCGCTGACCCCCGATGCCGAAATCGACACCTATGACGATCACCGCATGGCGATGTGCTTCTCCCTGGTCTCGCTGCTGGGCGCGCCGGTCACCATCAACGACCCCAAGTGCGTGGCCAAGACCTTCCCCGATTATTTCGACGCGCTGGCGGCGCTGCAAGCGCAGGCCTGAGCCAGCCACCCCGCTCGACAACCCCGCTCCGGCGGGGTTTTTTCTTGGCCAAGCCTTGCGCCTAGCACCGCAATAAAACACAATATATAGATTATTAAAAACAAAAAAATCTACATCATGGAAAATTTCTTTGCCTTGCGCCGCCAATTCATGCAGCAGTTCGACATCCCCAGCCCGGCGCGGCCGCAATGGCAGCCGCAGCAGCTGGCAATGTGGGAAACCATGCTGGAGGAAGAACTGGCCGAATTCCAGCACGCGCTGGCCGACTATAAACGCCAGGACGGCGACGAGGCGGAACGCGCGCGACGGATGGCGGAACTGCTGGCCGAAGGCGTGGACGTGCTCAATGTGCTCAGCGGACTGCTGATGTCGCAAGGTCTGCCGCTGGAGGAGATGGCGCGCGAAATCCACGCCGCCAATATGCGCAAATGCGTGGACGGCAAGATTGTGCGCCGCGAGGACGGCAAGGTGCTGAAGCCGGCCGGCTGGCGGCCGGCCGACAAGGAGGGGGTGATACGCCGGGCGCGGGAATCCCAAGACCCCATTTAATCTCGGCTACGCCGCGCGCTCAATGATCGCGCCGCGCAAACAATCGGGCGATGCCGTGATAATGCGGCTGGCCATGGCCGACATCCAGCGCGAACTCCTCCTGATAGGCCAATAGCGTCAGCGCGGCGAACTGACGGCGCAATTCGTCCGGCTGATAGTAGTGCCGGACATAGGACGCCGTCTCGCTCGCCCCCCGGCCCTGGGCATCGCAGCCGGGATCGTTGACCATGAATACCGACACGAACAGATAACCGCCCGGCTCCAGCGCCTCCTCCATCCGCCGCGCCAGCGCCGCCCCGGCGGCCGCGTCCAGATGGTCAAGCGAGGTGTTGGCGACGATCAGCCGGTAATGCTCCGCATCCAGTTGCAAACCGGCCAGGTCCGCCACCTTGCCGGCCACGTTCAGGCGGCGTTCGTCCGCCGTTTCGCCCAGGCGCGCAATCGCCTCGGACGAGCCATCCACCGCCGTCATCGCAAAGCCCAGCCGCGCCAGGAACAAGGCGTTGCGCCCCTGGCCGCAGCCCAAATCCAGGCCGGCGCCGCCGGCCGATACATGATATTTGTCCAGATACTGGACCAGAGACGGCGATGGTTGATCCCCGTAGAACGACGTGCTCGAACGGTACACGCCGTCGAATCCCGCTGCTGTCATTGATGATGCCCCCGATATCGGCTTTGCGCCTGACCGGCCCATCTCGGCCCGGACCCTTCGTCCGGATTACCTGGCCGATAGGCCACCCATCCTTTTGGACAGAATAGGCGATGAGCATCGCAAGGACATCACAATCGATTCAGCTATTCATCAAATCATTTGCGGCAAGGCCTGCATCGACTGCGCCGGCAGCATTTCCAGCAACAGCCAGACCGCGGTCAGCGCCAGCATCGCCGCCATGCCGCAATTGAATGCCCGCAGCCGGCGCGGCGACGCCAGCAAGCGGCGCGCGGCCACCCCGGAGCCCGCCCACAAGGCGATGCACGGCAGGCCGATGACGAAGGTCAGCGCGGCGAACAGCAGGCCGGCATGCCAGGCGTTCATCTTGGCCGGCAGAAACACCATCGCGATATTGAAGCCCATCAACCAGACCTTCGGGTTGAGCCAGTTGAACAACACCCCGCCCCAAAACCCCATCGGCGCGCCGCCGGATTCGCCCGCGGCCGGCGCCGAGCGCGCCATGCCCCAGGACAGCCACAGCAGATACAGGCAACCGGCCACCGCCAGGTAGACCTGCACCGAGGCGATCACCGACATCAGCCCGCCCAGGAACACGGTCAGCAGCCCCACCTGAACCGACAAGCCCAGCGACATGCCGAGTAGCGATGGCACCGTGCGCGAAAACCCGTGATTGACCCCGGAAGACGCCAGCACCAGATTGTTCGGCCCCGGCGTGATCGACATCACCAGCAAATAAGTCACCAATGCAACAAAATTCATTACCGTTCCAGCCCATTGCAGACGCCGGAAGGATCCGGACGCCTTGGTTTCCAATGGCGGAAATGATAACGCCGCGGCAGTGACGAATACAGATTCAGAAAAATTGAATTGGAACCATAACAGTTTTACAATCGACAAACTGTTACGGTCATTTTCCAAGGAAACTGTACCGATGGAAGCGACAAATTCTGTGAGCGAGGCCCGGGCATGAGCGATGAACCCCTGTATCAGCAACTGGTGAACGAATGGATCACCCTGATCCAGACCGGGGTGGTGCAGCCCGGCGAACGGCTGCCCTCGGTGCGCAAGGCCTGCGAAATGCACAAGGTCAGCCCGTCCACCATCCTGATGACTTATCGCACGCTGGAAGACCGCGGCCTGATAGAAGCGCGGCCGCAGTCCGGCTTCTACGTCAAATCCGCCGCCACCCTGCCCTTGCCGCGCATGCGCCGGCAAAGCGCCGCCCATCACACCGGCGAAGTGGTGGACCAGATCGAGGCGGTGATGACGGCGCAGACCCGCGCCGACTACATCGACCTGTCGCTGGCCAGCCCGCGCGGCAGCGATTTCTACCCCACCACCCGCTTCAAGCACATCATGGGGCGGCTGCTGCGCCAGCATCCGGAACTGACCACCGATTATCCGTTCCCGCCCGGCTCGGAACGGCTGCGCCGCCAGATCGCCCAGCGCGCGGTCAGTTGGGGCTGCGTGCTGGCGGCCGAGGACCTGGTGATCACCAATGGCTGCACCGAGGCGCTGCAACTGGCCTTGCGCGCCTGCTGCAAGCCGGGCGACACCGTGGGACTGGAGTCGCCCACTTATTTCGCGCTGCTGCCCACCTTGAAGAACCTGGGCCTGAGCGTGATCGAGATTCCCACCCACCCGGCCAACGGCCTGTCGCTGGACGCGCTGGAACTATTGCTGTCGGAAAAGCGGCTCAACGCCATCGTCGCCATGCCCACGGTGCACAATCCGCTGGGCTGCACCATGCCGGCCGAGGCCAAGCAGCGGCTGGCGGCCTTGGTCAATGAATACCAGGTGCCGCTGATCGAGGACGTGCCGCATGCCGATCTGCACTACGACGGCGCCACCCCGGACGCGGTCAAGGCCTACGACCGCGACGGCTGGGTGCTGCTGTGCTCCAGCTACAGCAAGACGCTGGCGCCGGGCTTCCGCATCGGCTGGATCGCGCCGGGGCGTTTTCTGCGCGAAGTGACGCGGCTGAAGTTCGCCAGTTCGCTGGCCCAGCCGCGGCTATTGGAGGAAACGCTGGCGGAATACCTGGAAACCGGCGGCTACGATCATCACCTGCGGCTGATACGCCGCCACTTCATGAGCCAGATGGAACGGTTGCGCGGCACCGTCGCCAGTTGCTTCCCGGCGCAGACGCGCGCCACCTCGCCGTCCGGCGGCTGCCTGCTGTGGGTGGAGCTACCCAGCGGCGTGGACACCATGGAGCTGTTCCAGGCCGCGCTGGCCGAGCGCATCACCGTGGCGCCCGGCGCGCTGTACTCGGCCAAGGGCCGCTACCGCAACTGCGTGCGGCTGTCCTGCTGCTATCCGTGGAACCCGGCGTACGAACGCGCCTTGCGGCGCGTTGGGGAATTGGCGGGAGAGATGGCCGACTGAAATCAGGCCGGGCGGCCGTTGCCGCGCGGCTGGGCGCGCACCGCGGCGCGCGAGGAAGACGGAGCCGACGACGGC
>NZ_JAJOHW010000041.1 GCF_021129195.1 Chromobacterium aquaticum
GGCCAGCACGCCGGCCAGTTGGTCGGTGGCCAGCGGCAGCACCGCCACGTGGGCGGCCAGATCGCCGGCGGCGTCGTGGCTCAGGAAATCGGCCAGCAGCCGCGCGCTGCGGCCCTGGTCGCTGCCGCTGGGACGCAGCCAGTTGACGTTGCCGGCCAGCAGGCTTTCCAGCACCGCCATGAAGGGCAGCAGCGGCGCGTTGGCCGGGGTGATGTGGGCCACCAGGCCCAGCGGCCGCCAGCTTTCGAAGCGCGGCTGGCGGTAGTCGAAGCGGCGCAGCGAGAAGGCCTGCTCGCCCAGCTCGCGGCCGACCTTAGCTTGCAGCGCCTCGCGCCGGCAAAAGCCTTGCAGCGCGTCGACGGCGGCGGCGTCCAGGCCCAGCGCCTCCGCTCTTTGCGGCAAGGCGGCGGCGAAGCGCTCGGCGCAATCCAGCACCGCGTCCAAGGCCGGCGGCCGAGCCAGCGCGGCCGGCAGGCCGTGTTGTAATTGCGCCAGCGCGGCGGCGGCGTCCACGGCGGTGTTCAGTGTTCCGTTCAATAGATACATATCAGGATTCCTTGATCAATTCGGAGGCGGCCACCGCGCAGCTGCGGCTCTTGCTGGTGCCGGCGCGGCCCAGCAGCTCGAACCAGTCGGTGGCGAGGCCGCAGCCGCAGCTCGCGGCCGGATGCAGCACGGCCAGATCGCCCATCACGATGCTGTGCGCCGGGCTGGAGGTGATATAGGGCGACAGCAGATTGAGGAAGCCGGCGGCGCCGTAGGGCTGCGGCCGCAGGCTGGCGGTGTCGCGGATCACCGCGCGGGCGTAGCTGGGCAGGTGGAAGCGATGGTGTTCGCATTCCACGTAAGGCACCGGGTGCTCCACCGCGCCGTAGCCGTCGCGGCAGCGCGCGTCCGGGATGCCCAGTTGCTCGCCCAGCCGCCGATACAGTTCGGCCTTGGGAATGGCGCGGTCGGCGTGGGTTTTCCAGCCGCCGCCCAGGAATACCAGCGATTCCGGGTGCAGTTGCAGCGGCGGCAGGCCCAGTTCCCGCATCCGTTCCAGCGCAAACCACAGGAAGGCGGGGAAGCCCAGCATGCGCACCGGCAGGCCTTGTTCGGCGAAGTCCTGCAAGGCGCGGATCACGCCGAAGGGATCGAACTCATTGCCATGGCCGTTGTGGCGCAAGGCGTAACAGGCCTGGTTCACCGGCGCGTACTTGCACAGGAATTGATCGGTGTAGGCGGTGCCCAGGGTGATGGCGCCGGCCGGCTCGTAGCTGAGCAGCAGGTAGTTGCACGGCTGTTGCGGCGTGTCCCAGCCGTAATGGCGGAAGATGCGGTCCACCATGCTTTGCGCCGCGCCCAGGCTGCGCGCGTCGTAGCGCATGCGGCTTTTCTGGCCGGTGGTGCCGGAGGAAGTCAGCTCCAGCGCGTCCTGGCCGGCGGCGCTCACCACCAATTGGCGCTTGAAGTAGTTGGCGAACAGCGGCGGCAGCCGCGACCAATCGTCCAGACCGTCCAGCGCGGCGGCGTCCAGGCCGTTGGCCTGCAGCCAGCGGCGATAGCCGGGCGTGTGTTCGCAGTGGTAATGGCTCAGCTCGCGCATGGCGGCGTCGAACAGACGGTCGCCATCGGCATCGGCGCGATAGGGGTGTTCCAGCGCGCACAGCGCGTCGACGTGGTTCAGCATGGAGAAGCTCCGGAAATGGGAAGGGGATTCAAGCCGCTTGCAGCGCGTAAGCGCGCTGCTTGAGCAAGCGCCACAGCGGCCACGCCGCCAGGCCGGCGCCCAGCGCGGCCCAGCCGGCGAAGGCTTGCAGGCCGGCGCCGGCGCCCAGCCAGGCCAGCGCGCTGCAACCCAGGCCGAGCAAGGCGGTGGAGATCATGCCCAGCATCGCCGCCACCGCGCCCTTGCCGCTGTCGCTGGCATAGAGGGTGAAGCGGTACAGGGTGGCGTGGCCCAGGCCCAGGCCGAAGGCGTACAAGGTCAGGCCCGCCGCCAACGCCGGCAGCGCGCCGCTGGACCAAGTCAGCGCCAGCAGCGCCGCCAGGCCGCCGAACAAGGGCCACAGCGCCAGCCGCAGCACCCGCTCCAGTTCCAGGCGCACCGCCAGCCGGTTCAAGGTCAGATTGCCGGCGATCAAGCCGCCGAACACCGGCAGCTGCCACAAGCCGTATTCAATGCCGGACAAGCCCAGGCCACGCATCAGCAGCAGCGGGGACAGGCCGATCCAGCCCACCAGCGGAATGGACAGCAGGCCCAGCGCCACGCTGCCGTGCATGAAGGGGGCGTTGCGCAGCAAAGCCGCGTACTGACGCGCGCTGCGGCCCAGGCGCAGCGGGCTCGCCGCCAGCCGGCTGCCGTCGCGCCGCTCCACGCCCAGGGTTTCCGGCATCCAGCGCCATAGGCCGACGGCCACCAAGGCCGCCAGCGCGCCGATCAGCGCGAACAGGCCGCGCCAGGGCAGCAGGCCCAGCAACAGGCTGCCAAGCAAGGGGCCGATGAGCGGCGACAGCAGCGCGATATTGGCCAGCAAGGCCATCAGCCGCACCGCGTCTTTTTCCGGAAACGCTTCTTGCAGCGCCGGGTAGCTGACCACCATCACGAAGCCCAGCGACAGGCCCTGGATGAAGCGCAGCAGATTGAACAGCTCGATGTCGCGGCTGCCGACGGCGGCGAGACAGGCCAGGGCGAAGCCGACGGCGCCGGCCACCAGCAGCGGTTTGCGGCCATAGCGGTCGGACAGCGGCCCGATCAGCCATTGCAAGGCCACGCCGCCCAGTAGATAGGCGTTGAGCGCGGTGGGCACGTGGCGGGCGTCGGCGTTCAAGTCGGCGACGACTTGCAGCATGGCCGGCATCACCATATCGCTGCCGATATACGTCAGCAGTTCAAAAGCGGCCAGCAATAGGCAAAAGCCCAGCGCCCGGCCCCGAGAAATAGGCAACAGGGATTGAATTGAGTTTTGACTCATAAAATATCAAGGTGATTTAAGGGCGGCTCTATAATAAATACGAGCCATTTAAAACCGACAATAAAAAACAACGCGGGAACAGAGAACAGCGCGGCTTTTGTTTCGGTGATCATGCAGGGCCGAACAATGACATCGGCTTGCTTAGAACCTGTTTACGATCTGCTGCGCGTCGTGGAGCGTTACACGGTGAGTACGACTTCGAAATGCTCATGTACCGTGTGTACATTTCGCTTTCTCAGCCGTTTTCGCCTTGTCTCGCTCTTGCTCGCGAGACTTTGAACAGGCTCTTAGAAGGGGCGAGATTATAGACAGGCTTGCGGCTTGAATTGACTGCCCTATTGGACAGTTATTCTAGAGTAAATATATTAATATCCAGAATTTGCGACATGGTTTTATATAAATAGCGCCAACCTTAAAATAATATGCAAACGGCAACAATAGCAATCTTATTCAAAACAATGCCAAGCAAAGCAATAACTTGTTTGAATAATATAAATGCAGATTATTTATTTTACGACTGATGGCGATATCATATTGGCGCAGGGCCAGCATCGCGGGCGGCGGGTGCTTTCATTGCGTTGCGGCAAGCATGACAATGGATTCATGCCGTTAAAATGTCATCTTCATCGACATTTCTCACGCTATTGGAGCCCGCCCCATGAAATCCATATTGCCGCTCGCCGCCGCCCTGTCCTTGAGCTGCTCCGCCTTCGCGCTGGCCGGCGCGCCGCCGGCGCTGGTGGTCACCGGCCAGATCAAGGTGTCCAATCAGACCCGCGCCGGCGAGTACCACTTCAGCAAGGCCGAACTGGAGCGCCTGCAGCAACGCACCATCCAGACCAAGACCACCTGGACGCCCAAATCGGCGTTTTCCGGTCCCACCCTCTCCGCCATCCTGCGCGTGGTCGGCGCGGCCGGACGGCCGGTGGAACTGGTGACCGAGGATCAATACAAGGTGGTGATTCCACCCGGAGACCAGAGCCGCTACCAGCCCATCCTGGCGCTGCGCATCAATGGCCGCCCGCTGGAGGAGATGGGCTTCAGCCCGTGGATGATGTATCCGCTCAATGATTTCCGCGAACTGCAGACCGCCGACATCGACGCCAAGCTGGCCTGGCGGGTGAAAACGCTGGTGGTGCGCTGAGCGCCGCGCCCGCCAAAGCGGACAGGTGGCTGACGCGGACATTTCCAATACCATATTATTTTCATGGTTTTTTTCCAGCGCAGGCGAAATTTTCTCCCGCGCCAGACGCCGCCGTCCGATAATGGGCAGCCGGCTGCAGTTGGTGGCACGGGGCCGCCGACGCCTGTTCACACCTGTCCAACATTGTGAAACTCAAGTCCCTTTTGGCGCTGGCCTGCCTGTTGGCCAGCCTGCGATGCGCGGCGGCGGGGGAGCCGCCGCTGGTGTTTGCCTACAATCTGTTCCCGCCCTGGAAGACCATGGACGCCCATGGCGAGCCGCAAGGCCCTTACACCGAGCTGATGCGCGAGGTGGCCAGGCGCGCCAAATTGCGGCTGGCCTTCCTGCCCTGCCCGCTGGCGCGCTGCCTGCAATACATGCGCCAGGGCAAGGCCGACGTGGTGATCGGGGTGAAGAACACCGCCGGACGTCGCGAGTTCATCGACTTCATCGACCCCTCCTTCGCCACCGGCAGCCGGCTGGCACTGTATCAACGCTCCGACGATCCGCGACCGCTACACAGCTACCGCCAGCTCTACCCCTTCCTGATCGGCGTGGTGGAAGGCGTGCGTTATCAGGACGAGTTCGACGGCGATCTGCGGCTGCGGCGCGAGCCGGCGCCGTCGCTGGATTCCAATTTCCGCAAGCTCAAGGCCGGCCGCATCGACGCGCTGATCGCCGACGAGCGCCAGACCGCCGAGCTGGCCGCCGACGCCGAATTTCACCGCCACGTGAAACGCGCGCCGCTGCTGTTGTATTCGCCGGAACCGCGCCGCATCGGCCTGGCCATCCATTCCCAGCGCTACACCCACAAGCGCCGCATCGCCCGGGCGCTGCGCTCCATGTTGCAGGACGGCACCGTGGCGCGCTTGCTGGCCCAAGCCCAGAAGCCCCAATCCTAGCCGCCGTCGCGCGCGCGCAACAGCCGGCGGCCCCCCGCCCGGCCACGCGATCGGGCTGGCAACTGGCGCTTGTCGCAGCTTTACAAGCCGCGCCATCAACGCTAGTGTCCTGCATAAGCCTTGCCGGCAGCATATGCGCGTCGACCGGCCGTACCCGCCTCCGCGCCTTGTTCCACCTGCCCGCCAACGGCCGCTTCACCGTCTTTCTCCCGCTTTTCCGCACCAACAGCCGCTGACTGGCCTCTGTCTGATTCACGTCACATCGCTGCTGTAGGGTTTTGCTAGCATCCGGCCCTTTCTCCGTCGAAATTGTCTGACGGTATATGGTCGGCAATATAAGTGTTGCGCGGGCAAATTCCGCATGCCTTTAATTGAATTCAAACGCTCGTTCGCTTTTGCACCGCACGGGCGTTCGCTATCTGGAATCTTTAGTTATCTAATCGCAGGAAAGGAAGACCATGCATATCGCTATCCCAGCCGAGAGGCTGGCCGGTGAACACCGCGTGGCCGCTACGCCGGAAACGGTGAAGAAGCTCGTTGCCGGCGGCCATGCCGTCACCATCGAGCGCGGCGCCGGACTCGCCGCCGCGTTGCCGGACGCGGCCTACCAGGAAGCCGGAGCCGCCATCGCGGCGGACCGCGCCGCGGCGCTGGCCCAGGCCGACATCGTGCTGACGGTGCGCCCGCTGGACGAGGACGGCATCGCCGCGCTGAAGGACGGCGCCAGCCTGATCGGCCAGCTCAACCCCTATCACAACCACAGCCTGCCGGCGCTGGCGGCCAAGCGCATTTCCGCCTACGCGCTGGAGCTCCTGCCGCGCAGCACCCGCGCGCAGAGCATGGACGTGCTCTCCAGCCAGAACAATATCGCCGGCTACCGCGCGGTGCTGCTGGCCACCCAGCATTACCCGCGCTTCATGCCCATGCTGATGACCGCGGCCGGCACGGTGAAGCCGGCGCGGGTGCTGATCCTGGGCGTGGGCGTGGCTGGTCTGCAAGCCATCGCCACCGCCAAGCGCCTGGGCGCGGTGGTGGAGGCCTTCGACGTGCGGCCGGCCACCAAGGAGCAGGTGGAATCGCTGGGCGCCAAGTTCATCGAAGTGCCGATGAGCGAGGAAGAAAAAATGGCGAATAGCGGCGTCTACGCCAAGGAAATGTCCGAGAGCTACCGCCAGCGCCAGGGCGAGCTGGTGGCCAAGCACGCCAAGGCGGCCGACATCGTGATCACCACCGCGCTGATCCCCGGCAAGCCGGCGCCCAAGCTGCTGTCGGCCGAGGTGGTGGCGGCGATGAAGCCGGGTTCGGTGGTCGTGGACCTGGCGGCGGAAACCGGCGGAAACTGCGCGCTGACCCGCCCCGGCGAAACCGTGCGCCTGGAACACGGCGTCACCGTCGTCGGCCAGATCAACCTGCCCGGCCTGCTGGCGGCGGACGCCTCCAGCCTGTACGCCAAGAACCTGCTGACCTTCCTCGGCCTGCTGCTGACGCCGGAAGGCCTGAACCTGAACCTGGAAGACGAGCTGCTGTCCGCCACGCTGGTGACCCACGACGGCCAGGTCCGCTTCCCCGCGGCGGATTAAGGAGAACAAAATGGTAGATCCCTTCATCACCAGCCTCACCGTGTTCGTGCTGGCCGTCTTCGTCGGCTACCACGTGGTCTGGAACGTCACCCCGGCGCTGCACACCCCGCTGATGGCGGTGACCAATGCCATTTCCGGCATCATCATCGTTGGCGCCATGCTGCAGGTGGTGGACATCAATGGTTCCGAGATCACCCTCACCTCGGTGTTGGGCACCATCGGCATCTTCCTCGCCAGCATCAATATCTTCGGTGGCTTCCTGGTCACCCAGCGGATGCTGGACATGTTCAAGAAAAAGAAGAAATAAGGAACCAAGATGGAAAACCTGTCCGCAATTCTTTATCTCATCGCCGCGGTGTTGTTCATCCTGGCGCTCAAGGGCCTGTCCAGCCCGGCCTCGGCGCTGCGCGGCAACCTCTACGGCATGATAGGCATGGTCATCGCCGTGGCCACCACGCTGTTGATCATGGACAAGCCGGTGCTGGCGCTGATCGCGTCCGCCATCGTCGCCGGCGGCGCCATCGGCGCGTGGAAGGCCAAGACGGTGCAGATGACCGGCATGCCTGAACTGGTGGCGGCGATGCACTCGCTGGTGGGCCTGTCCGCGGTGCTGATCGCGGTGGCGGCCATCTTCCACAGCGGCGTGGAGCACACCCAGGTGCAAAAGGTGGAGCTGTTCATCGGCGCCTTCATCGGCGCGATCACCTTCACCGCCTCGGTGATCGCCTACGGCAAGCTGTCCGGGCGCTTCGGCTCCAAGGCGATCAGCTTCAAGGGCCAGCATCTGCTCAATCTGCTGCTGGCCGTCGCCATGGTCGGCTTCGGCGTGATCTACTTCCTCAGCGACAGCCAGGCCGCCTTCCTGACCATGCTCGCCATCGCGCTGGCGCTGGGCGTGACCCTGATCATCCCGATCGGCGGCGCCGACATGCCGGTGGTGGTGTCCATGCTCAACTCCTACTCCGGCTGGGCGGCCGCCGGCATCGGCTTCACGCTGAACAATCCGGTGCTGATCATCGCCGGCGCCTGCGTCGGCGCCTCCGGCGCGATTCTGTCCTACATCATGTGCAAGGCGATGAACCGCTCCATCATCGCGGTGCTGCTGGGCGGCTTTGGCGCCGAGGCGGCAGCGGGCGGCGGCGCGGACAATGCCGGTCCCAAGAGCCACAAGTCCGGCTCAGCCGAGGACGCGGCCTTCCTGATGGCCAACGCCGACAGCGTGATCATCGTCCCCGGCTACGGCCTGGCGGTGTCGCGCGCCCAGCACGCGCTGCAGGAATTCGCCGAGATCCTGCACCAGAAAGGCGTCAATGTGCGCTATGCCATCCACCCGGTGGCGGGCCGGATGCCAGGCCATATGAACGTGCTGCTGGCCGAGGCCGAAGTGCCCTACGAACAGGTGCAGGAGATGGAGGAGATCAACTCCGACTTCTCCAACACCGACGTGGTGCTGGTGATAGGCGCCAACGACGTGGTCAACCCGGCCGCGCAAAAGGACAAGACCAGCCCGATCTACGGCATGCCCATCCTGGACGCTCACAAATCGCGCAGCGTGATCGTGGTCAAACGCTCGATGAACGCCGGCTACGCCGGTCTGGACAATGAGCTGTTCTATATGGACAAGACCATGATGGTGTTCGGCGACGCCAAGAAGGTGGTGGAGAACCTGCTCAAGGGCGTGGAGCAGTTATAAGCCGGAGAATAATGCCGAAGACATCCGCAACCGCCCAATGCCGCAAGCTTGGGCGGTTTTTTGTTGCCGTCTATTTCCGTGGCGGTTTTTTCCGCCGCCGGCGCTTCCCAAAGCACAATTGTCAGGTGTATTGTAAACAAATATTAGATTTTGTTTATACACGGAGTATGGTGATGAAAAACACTGGCATCATCCCCCGGCACCCGACGCTCTGGCTGCTGGCCGCGCTGGCCCTGCCGCTGCCGGCGCTGGCCATGCCCAATCTGATGGGCACCGAATGGCAATTGGTGGAGCCCGCTCCCGCGGGCAAGGCGCCCACCGTGGCCTTCCAGCCCGGCAAAATGACCGGCTTCGCCGGCTGCAACCGCTATGTGCGCACCCTGGACGCCAAGGGCAAGCCACGGGTGGCCACCACCCGCATGCTGTGCGCGCCGCCGCTGATGGAGATGGAACAGCACTTCGTCGCCTTCCTCTCCGACCGCTTCCGTCTGCAGCCGGACGGCCGCGCGCAGAACTTGGTGCTGAAGTCGGAACAAGCCGAATACCGCTTCGTGCGGCTGGCGCCGGACGCCCACCCGGCAGCCGCGCCCGCCTATCTGCACGTGGCGGCGGAACGCAAGACCTGCCGCGGGGACGCCGGCGACGGCTGCCTGCAGGTGCGCGAACGCGCCGACCAGGACTGGCGGCCGCTGCAAGGCGAAATCGCCGGTTTCCAGCCCCGGCCCGGCGTCAGCTACTACATCAAGCTGAAGCCGGTCGAGGCCGGCGCGCGCTGGACGCTGGAACGCATCGTCTACAGCGAGGAAGTCAGCAAGCTGCGCTGAACTATTGAGCACGACGGGCGCTCCAAGCGCATCTTCTCCCCGACCATGAACACGGAACACCGATAATGAAAAAATCGCTATTGCTCGCCGTCCTGACCACCGCCGTCCTGAGCGCCTGCGCTACCCCGCAGGGCGGAGCCGACAAGGGAGCCGACATGAATAAACCCGTCGCCAAGCTGACCGCGCTGGACGGCCAGTGGAAACAGGACGCCGCCGAACACCCGATCACGCTGAGCTTCAAGGACGGCGGCGTGTCCGCCCGCGCCGGCTGCAACGGCATGTTCGGCCCGGTGTCGCTGGAAGACGGCAAGCTGGTCAGCAAGCAACTGGCCAGCACCCTGATGATGTGCGCGCCGGAGGCGATGGAGCGCGACCGCGCGCTGGCCGCCTTCCTGGCCGCCAAGCCCGCGGTGCAGTTGAACGGCGACAAGCTGATGCTGCAAGCCGGCGACAAGACGCTGAGCTTTGAGCGCCAGCCTTCGCTGGAAGGTGGCGTCACCCGCTTCGTCTACGTGGCCGCCGAGCGCAAGCCCTGCACCGGCGTGGCGCCGATGCACTGCCTGCAGATCCGCGAGAGCAAGGATCAGCCGTGGCAGCTGCATTACGGCGAGATCGAAGGCTTCAAGCCGGAGCCGGGCATCGCCTACCGTCTGCGCCTGAAGGAATTCAAGGTGGCGAACCCGCCGGCCGACGCTTCGTCCATCCGCTGGGTGCTTGACATGGTGGTGGAGCAGGAAGTCGTGAGCAAGTAAGCGGCTTGCCGCCGCGCGGCCAGGTCGACAGGCCTGGCCGCGCGGCGCCGGCTCACACCCCGGCCATCGCGCCGATGATCAGCGCGTTGACGATGTCGATGAAGAAGCCGCACACCAGCGGCACGATCAGGAAAGCGAGATGCGCGGCGCCGTAACGCTGCGTCACCGCGCTCATATTGACGATGGCGGTGGCGGTGGAACCCAGGCCGATGCCGCCGAAGCCGGCGGCAATCACGCTGGCCTCGTAATCGCCGCCCATGCAGCGGAACACCACCCACAACGCGAAGCCTATGGTCAGCAGCACCTGCAGGCATAGCGTGCTCAACACGAACAAGACCGAGCCGTGCAGCTCCCACAGCTGCATGCCCATCAGCGCCATGGTCAGGAACATGCCCAGACAGATATCGGAGATCAGCGCCAGGCTGAGCCCCGAGGCCGGTTCCGCGCTCTGGCCGCGTTTGGCCAGCAGCCACATGCCCAGGTTGCGGATCAGGATGCCGGCGATCAGGCAACTGACAAAGGGCGGCAGCGTCACGCCGGCGGCGACGAAGCTCAGATTGAAACCATAGCCCAGCATCAGCGCCAGGTTCAGCCACATCCATACCCACAGCACATCGTAGTAGCACAGCGTCGCATGGTTCTGCGCATAGACCGTGCCCACTTCCAGCGCGGTATCGGCGGACGGGGTCAGCCGGTGGCGCCGGATCAGGTGATGGGCCAGTGGACCGCCGATCACGCAGGCGGCGATCAGGCCGACGGTATTGCTGGCGATGCCCAGTTCCAGCGCATTGCCTATGCCCAGCGACTGGCTGAAGATAGGCGCCCACGCCAGCGTGGTGCCGACGCCGCCGGTCAGCGCCACCGAGCCCACCATCAGCCCGGCCTTGGGGTTCAGGCCGAAACCGGCGGCCATTCCCATGCCCAGCAGGTTCTGCAACACGATGAAGACGCTGGCCAGCGCCAGCAGAATGGCCAAGGGCTTGCCGCCGCGCCGCAAGGAGGCCAGGTCCGACTTCAGGCCCAGCGCGGCGAAGAAATACAGCAGCAGGTAATCGCGGATCTGCAGATCGAAACTCAGTCGCACATCGAACGCGAAATACAGCAAGGCGACCACCGCCGCGCAGGCGAAGCCGCCTATCACCGGTTCGGGAATGCTGTAGCGACGCAGGACTTCATAACGCAGGGTCAGCGCCTTGCCGATGAACAGCAGCATGATCGCCAGGGTGAAGCTGATAAAGGAATGGACTTCGTACTGCACCATCTTTTCCATGACAGGGTTCCGGGTTGATGCGCCGCGCCGGCGCTAGCCGAGGCGGACAGGAAAGCGGGACACGCCGGGAGGCGGACAAGGCAATGCCGGCTGAAGCCGGCATTTAATGAAGAGTTTAACGATATCGGCGCCAAATGCCAGCGCAAACGGTCAGGGGGATGCGGTTCCGCATCCCCCTGACTTGTCCGGCGCTGAGCGAGCTCAGCGGTTCGCTTGCCGGTACAGCTCGATCAAGCGACGGGTGGAGCTGTCATGCTCGGCGTTCTTGAGCTTGCCTATCAGCTCCGCGTGTATGGTCTTGGCCAGTTGCTTGCCCAGCTCCACGCCCCATTGGTCGAAGCTGTTGATGTGCCAGATCACGCCCTGGACGAAGATCTTGTGCTCGTACAGCGCCACCAGCGAGCCCAGGTTGCGCGGGTTCAAACGGCTCATCAGCAGGGTGTTGGTGGGGCGGTTGCCGCCGAACACCTTGTGCGGCACCAGCGCTTCCAGCGCCTCGCCCTTGAATCCCTGCTCCTTCAGCTCGGCGCGCACCTCGTCGGCGGTCTTACCGCGCATGAAGGCCTCGGCCTGGGCGAACACATTGGCCAGCAGGATTTCATGATGGCCGGGCAGGCTGGAGCAGTTCTGCACCGAGGCGATCAGGTCGATGGGCGAGATATGGGTGCCCTGGTGCAAGAGCTGGAAGAAAGCGTGCTGGCCGTTGATGCCGGTCTCGCCCCAGATGATGGGCGCGGTCTCGAAATTCACCGGCTGGCCGTCCAGCATCACCTGCTTGCCGTTGGACTCCATGTCCAGCTGCTGGATGAAGGCCGGCAGACGGTGCAGGTATTGATCGTAAGGCGCGATCACATGGCTGCCGCCGCCGTAGTAATTGATGTACCAGACGCCGATCATGGCCAGCAGCACCGGCATGTTCTGCTCGAACGGCGCGTTTCTGAAATGCTGGTCCATGATGTGGGCGCCGTTGAGGAGTTCGGTGAAGTTCTCCTCGCCCAGGTAGAGCATGATGGGCAGGCCGATGGCCGACCACAGGCTGTAGCGGCCGCCGACCCAATCCCAGAATTCGAACATATTCGACGGATCGATGCCGAAGTCCGCCACCGCCTTCTGGTTGGTGGACACCGCGACGAAGTGCTTGGCCACCGCGCTTTCATCGCGCGAGCGCTGCAGGAACCAGTCGCGCGCGGTCAGCGCGTTGGTCAGCGTCTCCTGGGTGGTGAAGGTCTTGGACTCCACCACGAACAGCGTGGTCTCGGAATGGACCTTCTTCAGCGTTTCCTTGAGCTGGGCGCCATCCACATTGGAGACGAAATGCATGTTCAAGCGCGGATGGCCGAAGGGCTTGAGCGCGCTACAGACCATCAGCGGACCCAGGTCAGAGCCGCCGATGCCGATGTTGACGATGTCGGTGATGGGCTGATTGGTATAACCCAGCCATTCGCCGGAACGCACCGCGTGGGCGAACTTGCCCATGCGCTCCAGCACCGAATTGACCCTGGGCATCACGTCCTCGCCGTCCACATGGATGGGCGAGTTGGTGCGGTTGCGCAGCGCCACGTGCAGCACCGCGCGGTTTTCGGTGCTGTTGAGCTTCTCGCCCTTGAACATGGCCTTGATCTTGGCCGGCAGCCCGGCTTCGCGCGCCAGCTGCATCAGGCCCTTCAGCGTCTCGTCGGTGATGCGGTTCTTGGAGTAGTCGAGGAACAGGCCGCCCACCTCCAGCGCATAGCGTTCCGCCCGCTCCGGATCGGAGACGAACAAATCGCGCATGTGCTGGTGCTTGGCCTCGGCAAAATGGTCCCACAGTGCCTGCCAGGCCGGTAGTTCGGTCAGTCCGCTCATGATGGTCAATCCTCTTCGGTTTTGTTGTCCAGCCTGCGGTTCTTCAGGCTGTGCTTGGTTTTTTCCAGCTGGCTGATCAGGCCCGGCCCGCGCTTGAGCGCCACGCTCACCGCCAGGATGTCGATCTGCACCAGGTGCACGATGCGCGAAATCATCGGGCTATAGGTTTCATTGTCTTCCAGCGTGTCGGCGATCAGGGCCACCGTGGCGCGGCGCGCCAGCGGCGAGCCGCTGGTGGTCAGCGCCACCACGCTGGCGCCGGCGGACAGCGCCACATCCACGGCTTCCAGCAATTCCAGCGTGCGGCCGGAGCTGGAAATCGCCACCAGCACATCGCCCGGGCCCAGCACCGAGGCCGCCATCATCTGGATGTGGGTGTCGGAATAGGCGACGGTGGGAATGCCGAAGCGGAAGAATTTGTGCTGGGCGTCGGCGGCGATGATGCCGGAGTTGCCCAGGCCGTAGAATTCGATGCGGCGCGCGTCGGTCAGCAGCCGCACCGCGGACTCTATCGCCTGCGGATTGACGTCGTTGCGGCACTTGAGCAGCGCGGACACGGTGTTGTCGAACACCTTGGCGACGATTTCCGAGGTCGGATCTTCCGGGCGCACGCTGGAGTGCACATAGGGCACGCCGGTGACCAGGCTGCCGGCCAGCTTCAGTTTGAAGTCCGGCAAGCCAGAACAGCCGACGGTGCGGCAAAAGCGGATCACGGTGGGCTGGCTGACGCCGGCGTTCTTGGCGATGTCGGCCACCGCCGCCTGGATCACGGTGTAAGGCTGTTCCAGCACCAGCTCGGCCACTTTGCGCTCGGCCGAGGACAGGATCTCCAATTGGCTCCTGATACGTTCAAGCATGTATTTACTCTCCTGCCGCGCCGTCGTCAGGATGCGCCCGGGGTCGGGCGCGGGCCTTCGCCAGTTCGGCCGCCAGATGGGCGGCCACGCCCGGCAGGGCCGGGTAGGAGCTGACGATCAGATAGACCGGAATCGCGGCCAGATAGCCGGACATCCGTCCCTTATCCTCGAAGCGGCGGCGGAATGGTGATTGTTCAAAAAAACCGCGTAGACGCGGCACAATACCACCACCTAGATATACGCCGCCACGGGCGCCGAGATTCAGGGCCAGATTCGCCGCCGCGCCGCCCAGCATGCCGCAGAACACTTCCAGGGTTTCGCGGCAGCGCGGACAGGCGCCGGACAGGCCGCGCGCGGTGACCTCGGCCGGGTCCAGCGCCGCCGCCGTTTCGCCGGCGCGTTCGCACAAGGCCTGATAAATCAAGGGAATGCCGGAGCCGGATAGCAGGCGCTCGGCGGACACGTGGCCGAAGCGCCGCATCGCGTAAAGCCAGATGTCGGCCTCGCGCTCGTCGAAGGGGGCGAAACCGACATGGCCGCCCTCTCCGGACAAGGGCGCATGGCCACCCGGAAACGGAATCAAGGCCGACACGCCCAGGCCGGTGCCGGGGCCGATCAGCGCCAGCGGCGCGCCGGCCTCAGCCTCGCCGCCGCCGATGCGCAGCAGCTCGCTGGCCGGCAGATGCGGCAGCGCCAGCGCCAGCGCGGTGAAATCGTTGATCACCAGCAGCGTGGTCAGGCCCAGCGCCTGGCGCGTGGCCTCGATGGAGAAGGCCCAATGGTGATTGGTCATCTGCACCCAGTCGCCCAGCACCGGGTTGGCGATGCCGAAGGCGGCATGAGCGACCGCGCGCGCGCCGGCCAGATCAAGATAGGCGCGCACCGCGTCCAGCAGCGTGGGATAGCCGGCGCAGGGCAGTACCTCGATGTCCTCGATCACGCCGGGCGCGGTTTCCAGCGCGAAGCGGGCGTTGCTGCCGCCGATATCGGCCAGCAGCCGCGGCCATTGTTCAGGCAGACCAGTAGACATCCAGCGCTACCTTGTCTTGGGCCAGGAAATGGCTGATCGGCAGCGCGTCGCTGACGTCCTGGGCGGCGGCGTCCAGCACCTGGCGCTTCTTGTCGCCCTGGATGGACAGGATCAGACAGTCGGCGCGCAGCAGCGCGGCATAGCTCATCGACACGCGGCGGTGCGGCGCGGTCTTGGGCGTCACCGCCAGGAAGGCGGCGGCGGACGCCGGGTCCAGGCCGGCCGCCAGTTCGTCGGTGCCGGGAAATAGCGAAGCGGTGTGGCCGTCCTCGCCCATGCCCAGGATGGCGACGGTGGGCGGAACGAAAGCGGCGTTGGCGCGCGCCACGTCGGCATCGATGTCCGAGGCGTCGTCGACCAGGGGCTGGAAGCGCGCGGCGGCGGCGCGGTCGCGCAACAGATGGGCGCGCACCAGCGCGGCGTTGCTGTCCGGATGGCTGTCCGGCACGAAGCGCTCGTCCACCAGGGTGATGCTCACCTTGGACCAGTCTATCGCCATGGTGCTGAGCATGTGGAAGAAGGGAATCGGCGATTTGCCGCCGGACACCGCCAGCACGGCGGCGCCCTGGCTGGCGATGGCGGCGCCCAGCCTGGCGGCCACGCTATTGGCCAGCGCGGTGGACTGTTGCTCGCTATCGGAGAATTCTACGCAGTTCATCAGCGGCGCTCCGCGGGTAAGAAGTTAAGGTCAAACATCGGTGCTGTCGGTGCTGCCCGAAGTTAAAACGAGACGCTCAGCATGGGACAGCCATCGTCGCGAGCGGCCCGAGGTCGAAGCGAGACGCGCAGCCGTACGGTAGTACGGCGAGCACCGCAGCACTCGAGATCGGGACGCACAGCAGATGGATGCCTCCATGCGGCTCAGCATTCCTCGTGCCAGCCTATCCCATCGCGCGATAACAACGCGCTGGACGCCGCCGGACCCCAAGTGCCGGCGGTGTACTGCTTGGGCGGCAGATTGCTGCTGCGGCTCCAGCTGTCCATGATGGGTTCCACCCAGCGCCAGGCCTCGATCAACTCGTCGCGGCGCATGAACAGCGCCAGCTTGCCGCGGATCACGTCCAGCAGCAGACGCTCGTAGGCATCGGCGCGGCGCACTTTGAACGCTTTATAGAAGTCCAGGTCGAGATAGGCCGGCTGCAGGCGCATATTGTCGCCCGGCTCCTTGGCCAGGAAGTACAGGCGGATGCTTTCCTCCGGCTGCAGGCGGATCACCAGCCGGTTGGCGGTGTGGCTGCCGCTCATCGGCCCGTTGAACAGCTGGTGCGGCACATCGCGGAAGTTGATGACGATCTCGGCCAAGCGCTCCTGCATCCGCTTGCCGGTGCGCAGGAAGAAGGGCACGCCGGCCCAGCGCCAGTTGTCGATCTCGGCCTTGAGCGCGACGAAGGTCTCGGTCTGGCTGTCGGCGGGGATGCCTTGCTCGTTCAGATAGCCGACCACCGGCTGGCCGCCCACGGCGCCGGCCTTGTATTGGCCGCGCACGGTCTTGGCCGCCACGTCCTGCTCGCTGAACGGGCGCAAGGCCTTCAGCACCTTGAGCTTCTCGTCGCGCACCGCGTCGGCTTCCATATTGGCCGGCGGCTCCATCGCCACGATGCACAGCAATTGCAACAGGTGGTTCTGCACCATGTCGCGCAGCGCGCCGGTGCCGTCGTAGAAATCGCCACGGCTGCCCACGCCCAGGTCTTCGGAGATGGTGATCTGCACATCGTGTATCCATTCGCGCCGCCACAGCGGCTCGAACAGCGCGTTGGCGAAGCGGATCGCCATCAGGTTCTGCACCGATTCCTTGCCCAGATAATGGTCGATCCGGTACAGCTGCTCTTCCTTGAAGAAGCGCGCCACGTCATCGTTGATCTCGTTGGAGGAATCCAGGTCGGTGCCCAGCGGTTTTTCCAGCACCACGCGCACATTGCCGCTATTGAGGCCCACCGCCGCCAGGTTCTCGCAGATGCCGGCGAACAGATTGGGCGCGGTGGCCAGATAACAGACCACCACGCGGTCGCCGTCGTCCTTGAGCTTGTCCGCCAGCGCCGGGAAATCCCGCGGCTGCGAGGCGTCCACTTTCAGATACTCGATCCGCGCACAGAAGCTGTCCCAGGCCGCGGCGTCGAAATGGGCTTTGACGTGCTGGCGCGAGTTCTTCTCGACAAAGGCCAGGTAGTCGTCGCGGCTCAGGTCCTTGCGGCCCAGCGCCAGGATGCGGCCTTGCTGGTTGAGCAGGCCGGCGGCGTGCGCCTGGTACAGCGAGGGCAGCAGCTTGCGCATCACCAGATCGCCGGCGCCGCCGAACAACACCATATCGAAGGCCGGGGTTGGCGTAGTACGGGTATCCATCCTGATCTTCCATCTCGAGATGTTTGTAGATGTAGTTATATTACCACCAGCTTTTACCTTGTCCATGTCATCACGCGGGCGCAGGCCGCTTTTGCAACACCTTTTGCCCCAAAGCAAACAAATCGGCCAATCGCTGTAATGGCGCGTGTAGCGTCGTGTCGCCCGGCGTATCATGCTTGTGCGGCGCTGGAGCGCGTCTTGCATTTTGAGTGTAGTAAAACTACTATCAACCCACTTCAACACGGAACGTCATCATGGCCTTGCACCCCACCCTGTCCGCCGTTACCGAGCGCATCGTCAACCGGAGCCAGGCGACGCGCGCCGCCTACCTGGACCGTGTGCGCGCCGCAGCCCATCAGGGAAGGGTGGAGCGCTCGCAACTGTCGTGCACCAACTTGGCCCACGCCTTCGCCGCCATGCCCGACGGCATCAAGATTCACCTCAAGGAAGAGCACCGCCCCAATCTGGCCATCGTCTCTTCCTATAACGACATGCTGTCCGCCCACCAGCCGCTGGAAACCTATCCGGCGCTGCTGAAGGAGGCGGCGCTGGCGGCCGGCGCCACCGCCCAGTTCGCCGGCGGCGTGCCGGCGATGTGCGACGGCGTGACCCAGGGCCAGCCGGGCATGGAACTGTCCTTGTTCTCGCGCGACATCATCGCGATGAGCACCGCGGTGGCGCTGTCCCACCAGATGTTCGACGCCGCGCTGTATCTGGGCGTGTGCGACAAGATCGTGCCCGGCCTGCTGATAGGCGCGCTGTCCTTTGGCCACCTGCCGGCGGTGTTCGTTCCCGCCGGCCCGATGACCACCGGCATCGCCAACGATGAAAAAGCCAAGGTGCGCCAGCTGTACGCCGAAGGCAAGGTCGGCCGCGACGCGCTGCTGGAATCCGAGTGCCAGTCCTACCACGGCCCCGGCACCTGTACCTTCTACGGCACCGCCAACTCCAATCAGATGCTGATGGAGATCATGGGCCTGCACCTGCCCGGCGCCGCCTTCGTCAATCCGGGCACCCCGCTGCGCGAGGCGCTGACCCGCGCCGCCGCCAAGCAGGCGGCCAAGATCGCCGCTCAGGGCAAGGCCTTCACCCCGGTGGGCGAGATGATAGACGAGAAGTCCATCGTCAACGCCATCGTCGGCCTGCTGGCCACCGGCGGCTCCACCAACCACACCATGCACATCGTCGCCATCGCGCGCGCCGCCGGCATCGATGTGAACTGGGACGATTTCGACGAACTCTCCGCCGTGGTGCCGCTCTTGGTGCGCGCCTACCCCAACGGCAAGGCCGACGTGAACCACTTCCACGCCGCCGGCGGCATGGGCTTCGTGATCCGCGAACTGCTGTCCGCCGGCCTGCTGCACGAGGACGTGGGCACCGTGGCCGGCCGCGGCCTGTCGCGCTACGCGCAGGAGCCGTGGCTGGACCAGGGCGAACTCAAATGGCGCGACGCGCCGACCGATAGCGGCGACGACAGCGTGCTGCGCACCGCCGCCGATCCCTTCTCCGCCGACGGCGGCCTCAAGCTGCTGTCCGGCAAGCTGGGCCGCGCGGTGATCAAGGTATCCGCGGTCAAGCCGGAACACCGGGTGGTGGAAGCGCCGGCGCTGATCTTCCACGACCAGAACGACATGCTGGCGGCGTTCAAGCGCGGCGAGCTGGAAAAAGACTTTATCGCGGTGATCCGCTTCCAGGGCCCGCGCGCCAACGGCATGCCGGAACTGCACAAGCTGACCCCGGCCTTGAGCATCTTGCAGGAGCGCGGCTTCAAGGTGGCCCTGGTCACCGACGGCCGCATGTCCGGCGCGTCCGGCAAGGTGCCGGCCGCCATCCACGTATCGCCGGAAGCCTTGTCCGGCGGACCGATCGGCAAGGTGCGCGACGGCGACCCGGTGCGGCTGGACGCCAATAGCGGCGAACTGACCGTGCTGGTGGACGAGGCCGAATGGGCCGCGCGCGAACCGGCGCAGGCCGACCTGACGCATAATGATTTTGGCATGGGCCGGGATTTGTTCGCGGTGTTCCGCTCGGTGGCAGACCACGCCGAAGCCGGCGCCACCAGCTTCCGCCATCCCGACTTCCACCCCGCTTCTTGGAGAAAATGAATATGGACGCATTGACCCTGCTGCGCCAAGGCCCGGTTGTTCCGGTGATCATCGTCAACGACGCGGCCGTGGCCGTGGAGCTGGCCCAGGCGCTGGTGGCCGGCGGCGTGCGCGTGCTGGAAGTGACGCTGCGCACCAAGGCCGCGCTGGCGGCGATGCGCCGCATGCGCGACGAAGTGCCGGGCGCCATCGTCGGCGCCGGCACGCGGCGCACCCGCGCC
>NZ_JAJOHW010000042.1 GCF_021129195.1 Chromobacterium aquaticum
GCAATGGCTGCGGCCCGGCCGCAAGCAGCGCCGGCTGCTCATCGCCGCGCTGTTGCTGGCCTGCATGCCGATACGCCTCAGCGTGCTGGCGCGCGGCGAGGTCGCGCCGCAGGACCCGGTGCTGCTGCGCGCGCCGCTCAGCGGCGTCATTGATCGCATCCAGGTGCAGCCCAATCAGCGCGTCAAGGCCGGCGATGCCTTGTTCGACCTGGACGCCACCTCGCTGGCCGGCCAGTTCGCGATGGCCGCGCGCGAACGCGACGCCGCCCAGGAAAGCTTCCGCGCCAGCGCCCAGCTGGCGGTCACCGACGACAAGGGCAAGCTGGCGATGGCGCAGGACCGCGCCAAGCTGGAAGAAAAAAGCATCGCCGCCGAATACACCGGTCTGGAACTGCAACGGTTGCACGTCACCGCGCCCAATGCCGGCGTGGTGGTGTTCTCCGACCGCAACGACTGGCAGGGCAAGGCGGTGACGGTGGGGGAAAGGGTGATGACGCTGGCCGATCCCGCCCACGTGGAGCTGGCCGCCTGGCTGCCGGCGGCGGAAGCCATCGATGTGGCGCCCGGCGGCAAGATCACCCTCTACCCCAATGCATCGCCCACCGAATCCTACGACGCGGAAATCATCCGCGTCGCCTACAAGGCGGAAGCGGTGGAGGGCGGCCTGCTCGCCTACCGGCTGCAAGCCCGCTTCGTCGGCGGCGACAAGCCGCGGCTGGGCCAGATGGGCACCGCCCGCGTCTACGGCGACTGGGTGCCGCTGATCTATTACGCGCTGCGCCGGCCGCTGACCGCGGCGCGGCAATGGCTGGGGTGGTGAGCATGAAGCCCTCCATCTTGCCCGCATTGCGTCAGGAACTGACGCTGCATCCCGGTCCGGTGCAAGCCGATGGCGCGCCCAGCTGGACCTTGCACGATCCCTGCGCCAACCGCTTCTACCAACTGGGCTGGGCCAGTTTCGAAATCCTGTCGCGCTGGCAGCTGGGCAGCGCCGAGGCGGTGCTGCAGGCGGTCAATGCCGACACCACGCTGCAACTGGGCGCGGACGATATCGACGCCGTGCTGCTGTTCCTGTCCCGTCATCAACTGCTGCAAGCCGCCAGCGCCGAGCAGAGCGCTTGGCTGTGGCAGCTGCGCGAGGGGAGCCGGCCTAGCCATGCGATGTGGCTGCTGAAGAACTATCTGTTCTTCCGGGTGCCGCTGCTGCGGCCGGAGGCCTTGCTTAATCGCCTGCTGCCGTGGACCGGCTGGCTGTTCCAGCCGCGCTTCTGGTTGGCGATGGGCGGGGTGCTGCTGCTGGCGCTGGCGTTGGTGTCGCGGCGCTGGGACGAATTCACCCACACTTTCTCCGCCTACGGCGGCCTCAGCGCCGCCATCGGCATCGGCCTGTCGCTGAGCCTGGCCAAGATATTGCATGAAATGGGCCATGCGCTGACCGCGCGCCATTTCGGCTGCCGGGTACCGGCCATGGGCGTGGCCTTCCTGGTGATGATGCCGGTGCTCTATACCGACACCAATGACGCCTGGAAGCTCAATAGCCGGCGCCAGCGCTTGCTGATAGGCGGTGCCGGCATGCTGGCGGAGCTGGTGTTGGCGGCCTGGGCCACGCTGTTATGGAGCTTTCTGCCGGACGGCCCCCTGCGCGCCGGCGTGTTCCTGCTGGCCACCACTACCTGGCTGGCCACGTTGGCCGTCAATGCCAGTCCCTTCATGCGCTTTGACGGCTACTTCCTGCTGGCCGACTACCTGGGTCTGCCCAATCTGCACAACCGCGCCTTCGCGCTGGCGCGCTGGCGGCTGCGCAAAGCGCTGCTGGGCCTGGACGACCCGGTGCCGGAACATTTCCCCGAGGCGAGGCGGCGCGGCTTGATCCTGTTCGCCTGGGCCACCTGGCTGTACCGGCTGGTCTTGTTCCTGTCCATCGCCTTTCTGGTCTACCACCTGTTCTTCAAGGCGCTGGGCCTGCTGCTGTTGGCGGTGGAGCTGGGCTGGTTCATCGCCCGGCCCATTGTTGGCGAACTGATGGTGTGGTGGCAGCGCCGCGCCGACTTGCGCTGGTGCCGGCAAACCCGTCGCAGCGCCGCGGCATTGCTGATCCTGAGCTTGGCGCTGATTCTGCCGTGGCAGCGGGAAGTGGCCAGCCCGGCGGTGCTGGGCGCCTTGCAGTCGCAAGGCCTGTATGCGCCGGCGGCCGGCGAGGTGGCCGAAACCTTGGTGCGCGACGGCCAAAGCGTCAAGGCCGGCCAGGTGCTGGCGCGGCTGCATTCCTCGTCGCTGGAGGCGCAATTGGCGCTGGCCAGCGCCCGCGAGCGCGACCTGGCCTGGCAGACCGCTCAGCAGCCGTTCGATCCGGAACTACAGCAGCGCGGCCCGGCGCTGCGCAAGCAATGGCAAGTGGCGCAGGAACAAGTGGCCACTTTGCGCCAGCAGATGGCGCGCCTGACATTGACGGCGCCGTTCGCCGGCCGCGCGGTGGATGTCAGCGACGCGCTGCGCGCCGGCACCGCGGTGGCCGAAGGCGAGCGCCTGTTGGACGTGGTGGGGCCTGATGGCGTCAAGGGCGAAGCGTTTATCGACGAAGCCGCGCTGTCCGGCCTCAAGCCAGGCCATGTCGCCCGCTTCGTCGCCGATGGCGGTGAATTCCTCGGGGTGGAGTGCCGCTTGGGGCAGATCGACCGGCTCAATCTGCCGCTACTGGACCAGCCTTTGCTGGCGTCCACCTATGGCGGGCCGATACCCACCGAGCAGCGCGAGCATGGCCTGGTGCCCTTGGCCGCCACTTTCCGCGTGCGGCTGGAACAATGCGAGCGCCGCGGCGCGCCGTTGCGGGAATTGGCCGGCGTGGCGCGTTTGCAGGGGGAGCGCTACAGTTTGCTGGAGCGAGGGTTGCGCCAGCTGCTGGCGGTTTTCCGCCGGGAGGGCGGGTTGTAAGAACCTGTTCAAAGTCTGCTGCGCTTCGGCGATACGGCGTTGAAAACAGCTTCGAAATGCTCATGTACCGCTTGTACATTCCGCTTTCTCAGCTGTTTTCGCCTTGTCTCGCTCTTGCTCGCGAGACTTTGAACAGGTTGCAAGAAGCTGTGTACGATCTGCTGCGCGTCGGCGGAATAGTTAGACAAGGGCGTTGAAACCCGCTTCGAAATGCTCATGTACCGCTTGTACATTCCGCTTTCTCAGCCGCAGCGTCTTGTCTCGCCCTGGCTCGCGAGATGGTAAACATGTTTCAAGACCGAGTTTCGCCTGATTCGCAAGACCATGCGCGCGTTGGCGCGTAGAACGACAAGGGCGCGCCGCCGGCGCGCCTTGCAACAGGTTTTGGAAAGGAGCCGTTCACCATGTCCGCATTCTTGAATACCTCGGCGCTGGCCGACGGGTTGCGCCTGCGCCCGGCGCGCCACAATGACGAAGCCTTCATCGGCCAGCTCTACCGCAGCGCACGCCCCGATCTGCAGCTGATCGATGGTGAAGACGAATTGATACGCACGGTGCAGGAGCAGCAATATCAGGTGCTGCAGCGCGGCGCCGGCGATAACTACCCGGACGCGATGCACTTTGTCATCGAGAAGACCGGTACCAATATCGGCGTGGTGATGGTGGATTTCGGTCACAACGAGGTGCGCATCATCTTCCTGGCCATGGCGCCGGAGGTGCGCGGCCTGGGTTATGGCAAGGAAGTGTTGATGGGGCTGCAGCAGGCCGCCTGGCAAGTGCGCGCGCCGCTGGCGGTGGTGGTGTGGCACAGCAATGTGCAGGCGCGGCGGCTTTACCACCAATTGGGCTTTGTGCTGGAAGAAGCCGGCGACATGGCCGACAAGCTGGTGTGGCGACCGGAGCGCCATTCGCCGCAGGGCGAGGCGCGGGTGGGCTTGTAATATTTTTGCCGGGCGCGCCGCCCGGCCGGAGTCTTTTCCTTTTTATCCGTCCGCCGGCCGCCCATGGGCTGTCGGCAGTCCGGCTCAATTGAACGGCAGCTGGAAATACGCCCGCGCCGGATCACGTCCTGCCGGAATCACCCGGCCTATCCACACCAGATCCAGCCGTATCGCAGTGCTGTGCTCGGTGGCCGGCAGCTCCAGTTGTCCCACCGCGTCGGCCATGTCGGTGGCGCCATCGCTGGCCAGCTCCACCACGAAAGGGGTGCGCCGCGCGCTCTGGTGGGGTGATTGCGCCTGCGGACGCAGTTTGACCGCCTGCACCTGCAGCGCGATGTCGGGATGTTCCGGATTGCGGAAAATGCAGTGTTTGCCAAGCAGGTGCATGAAGTCTTCGGCTTGAACGGTGGCGAGCATGTGGATTCCCCTTATGGAGTGCGGCCGCCGTCCATCTGCGATGGCGGCGGCCGGAGACGGCGCTAAGCCGCGTATTTTGATTATGGACGAACCGGGTACAGACCGTTGATGGCGATGCAGAAGTTCAGCGCCAGGAAGGGGTTGAGCACGCTGACCGGAGTGTTGCCGCCGGTCAAGTCAGTATTGCCGGTGGTGGACAGGCCTTGCACCGACACCGGGTTGTTCAGCGCGGTGGACCAGATGGTGGCCAGGCCAGTACCGGCGCCGGATGCGCCCAGATAGGGGTTGCTGGCGCTGGGCGCGCTGGCCGGCGTGGCCGGCGTCGGCGTGCCGGCGGCGTGGAAGGTCACCGCCATGGAGGTAGCGGTGTGGGAGTGCGCCGGCAGGTTGGCCACGGAAAGCGCCACGTTCTGGGTGCCGCCGAACTGGCCGGGGTTGTAGGCCGGCAAGTTGTAAGTGGGTTGGGCGGGACCGGTGCCGATGGGCATGCGACCGGTCAGATTGGGCAGCTTGAAGTTTTGCGAGGGCGTGCCGCCGTAGAGCGTGCCCAGCAGCGAGTACAGTGCTTCGTATTGCGAGATCTGATAAGTCTGGCCCTGGCAAAGCGCCCAGTCCTGCGGCGCGTAGTTGAAGCCGTAGACCGTGATGGTGCCCATGTATGCGTCCATAGTTCCTCCTTGAGATTGGTCCGCCGGATGTTGGCCGGACGAGTAAAACGGAATGAAGTCATTGTCAGAGGCAGGGGGCCGCGGCATGCCCGCGCGCCGCGCGGCCACGGAGACTGCGGCAGCAAGGAGCGGGCCGTGGCGGCGCGGTTTTCACCGCGCTTGCCCTAGGTGTAGTTCAGCGGACGTATAATGCAATACGCATTAGTACTGGTTCTACTTTTCCATTTTTCCTGCTATGGCCGCCGCGAAGCGGTGGCGTGAAAACCATTCTGCATGTTTGGCGCGGCCGTGTTTAGTGAATGTGTTTAATAGATTGCGGCGGTTTGGCGCGCTGCCTAAGATGGCCGGCATGCCTGTATTGATCGCTCTGTTATGCGGCATCGCCTTATGCGCCGCGCTGCCGGACTTGCCGGACCCGGCCGGCTGCGTTGGGCTGGCGGTGGGCGCGGCGGCATTGGCGGCCTGCCTGCCGCGGCGGCTGCGTCCTTGGGCCGCGCTGGTTCCGGCTTTGCTGCTAGGGCTGGCTTACGCTGCCTGGCGCGCGGAGCTGCGGCTGGTCCAGCAATTGCCGGAAGCCTGGCAGCAGCGGCCGGTGGTGTTTATCGGCGCGGTGCGTGGCTTGCCCTACGCCGGCGAATACGGCACCCGACTGCAGATGGAGGTGGAGCGCACGCTGACGGATGGAGTCAATCTGCCGCAAACCGTGCAGCTGACCGATTACCGTCAGCGGACGTGGCCCTCCGGCAGCCGCTGGCGGGTGGAGGCGCGCTTCAAGCGCAGCCGCGGCACCGTCAATGCCTTTGGTTTCGATGTCGAGCAATGGCAGTGGTCGGAAGGCGTGCAGGCCAATGGCGTGCTGGGCCAGGGCGAGCGTCGCCTGGATGACAGCGTCGCCGCGCTGGCCTGGGTGGACCGCGCGCGCGCGGCGCTGGTGGCGCGCATCGAGCGGGTATTGGGCGACAGCCGGGAGGCGGCGTTGATCGCGGCATTGACGGTGGGCGCGCAGCAGCGGGTGGCGCGCGAGGACTGGCAGTTATTTTCCGCCACCGGCCTGACCCATTTGATCTCGATCTCCGGCCTGCACATCACCATGCTGGCCGGTTTGAGCGCGGCGGCGCTGTCCTGGCTGCTGCGGCGCTGGCCGCCGCGACGGCTGCCGCCCAGGTTGGCGGTGGCCGGG
>NZ_JAJOHW010000043.1 GCF_021129195.1 Chromobacterium aquaticum
AGGCCGCGCCGCCGCGTCCTCGCGCGGCAGCCAGGCCGCCGCCAGCAGCAAGGTCAGCAGCGCCAGCGGCAGGCTGGCCAGCAACACCCAGCGCCAGGACAGCGCATCCACCAGCACGCCGCCCAATGCCGGCGACAACGCCGGCACGATCAAGGCCACGCCCATGATCCAGGCGGTGAGCCGCGCGCGCTGCGCTGGCGGGTAGTGCCGGTAGACCATGGCCTGGCCGATGGGGATCAGCAGGCCGCCGCCCAGGCCCTGCAAGGCGCGCCAGGCGATCAGCGTTTCAATGGATGGAGCCGTGCCCGCCAGCGCGGCACCGGCGAGAAACAGCGCCAGCGATCCCAGCAGCACCCGCCGCTCGCCGTAAGCGCCGGCCAGCCAGACGCTGAGCGGAATCACCAGGGTCAGCCCCAGCATATAGGCGTTGCCCACCCAGGCCAGTTGCGTCAGCGAGGCGCCCAGATCGTGGCCGATGTCGGGATAGGCGACGCTGACGATGAACATATTGATCAGGTCCAGCGCAAAGCCCAACAGGTACACCAGGGTCAGTTTCAAACGGAGCGGCATCGGCGCTCTCCACGGTAAAGCGGCCGAGTATAGTCAGCGCCTGACGATGGAAAAACCGCGTAGCCACGACTAAACTGTCAAACCATTTTTGACAATGACGGGCAATGCCATGGTCAGTCTGGATCGCTTTGAAACCTTCAAGGCCGTGGTGGATGCCGGCTCCTTCACCGCCGCCGCCGCCGCGCTGGGCCAAACCCGCGCCGTGGTCAGCTTCAATATCAAGCGCCTGGAGCAGGAAATCGGCGTCGCGCTGTTGATCCGCAATACCCGCAGCCTGGCGCTGACCGACGCCGGCGCGCGCTTCTATCAGCGCTGCACCGACATGCTGGAGCAGGCGCGGCTGGCGATAGACGACGCCCGCGCCGAACATGGGGAATTGAGCGGCGCGCTGCGCGTGACCGCCACGCTGGAATACGGTCTGGCCAGGATTGCGCCGGCGATCGAGATCTTCGCCCAACGCCACCCGGCGCTGCGGCTGCAGTTGTCCACCTCCTCGCTGCACGCCGATCTGATCGCAGAGCGCTTCGACGTCGCCATCCGCCTGGGCCGTCTGCCGGAAACCGATCTGCACGCGGTGCCGCTGGCCCGCTTCGATATTTTCCCGGTGGCGGCGCCGGCCCTGCTGGCGCGGCAATCGGACGGGGAAGTCCGCGACCTGGCCGCGCTGAGCCGGCTGCCCTGGCTGGGACATAGCCGGCTCAAGCACGCCCAGCCCTGGCTGGTGGACACGCCGGACGGCGGCCAAGAAGCCTGGCGCCAGCATGGCCAGCCGCGGCTGAGCTCGGACAGCGCGTCCATCCTGCGCGCCTACGCGCTGGCCGGTCTCGGCGTCGCCCTGCTGCCGGATTGGCT
This sequence comes from Chromobacterium aquaticum, assembly GCF_021129195.1. GTDB lineage: Bacteria > Pseudomonadota > Gammaproteobacteria > Burkholderiales > Chromobacteriaceae > Chromobacterium > Chromobacterium aquaticum. Next base: position 1,423 of record NZ_JAJOHW010000043.1, read on the forward strand.
GATCAACGCCGATCTGCGGGCCGGCCGGCTTTGTCGGCTGCTGCCTGATCACGGCTTCCCGCAGCAAGGCATCCACGCGCTCTACCCGCGCACCCGCCATGTGTCGGCCAAGGTGCGCGCCTTCATCGATTTTTTGCGCGAGCGCGAGACGGAGAACTAGGCCGCCCTCAACGCATTTCGTCGCGACCCAATGACATAAAGTAGGCAAGGCGACGGCCATCATGCAGAATGCCAGCTTCACTCAAGAAGAAAACACTCATGTCCTATTTGCGCGCCATGCCGCTCTTGTCCGTCCTCTTGCTGCTACCCCAACTTTGCTTGGCCGATATGGGCAGCATGGGCGCCTTCATGGTCAATCTGGCGCTGTTCGGCATCGTATTCTGGCTGGCGCTGACTTGCTTGGTGTTCTGGAAACTGCGCCGGCGCACGGCCGGAGCCCAGTTCGGCTTTACCCTATTGTTTCTGCTGCTTCCCCTTTTGTGGGTGGTGAGCATGGGGCGCTGATCCGCCTGCTACGGGCAAAGAAAGGACGGCGCCGCAAAGCGCCGTCCTAGCCTATCGTTTCACTCCCGGCCACAAGCCGTTCAGAAGCCCACCGCCAGCAACAGCCCCGCCGCCAGCGTGCCCAGAGCCGCCACCCCATAGGTGCAGGCCTTGGCCAGCGGCCCGCCGTGGATGCCGACATCGTGCAGGCTGTGGTAGATGCGGTGCGCCGCGTGCCACAGCAGCAGGGCGATCAGGCCGAACAGCAGCGCCTTGCCGATCAGGCTTTGCGCCAGCGCCTGCAGCGTGGCGTAATCGGCGGCGCCGTCCGGCAGCCAGCCCAGCGGCGCGGCGATGCCGGTGATGAACACCAGCATCGGCCCGAACAAGGCGGCCAGCATGCCGCCGGCGCCGAACAAGCCCCAGAAAATGGGCGCGTGAGAACGTTTCAATCCCGGTTTCATGCCGTCATCCCCCATACCAGCATCAAGAGCGCCGCGCTGCACACCACGGCGGCGGCCAGGCCGCCGGCGGTGATGGCCAGGGCGGACACTCGCCGTCCGGCCAGGGTCAGCGGCGGCAGCGTGCGCGGCATGATCTTGAACCAGGTGTAGCTGTGGTAGGCGATCATCGCCAGCGCCGCCGCGTGCAGCAGCAAGGCCGGCGCGCTTTGCAGCGCGGAGATGTAACCGCTCCAGGCCGCCTCGCCCTGGCTCAGCCGCCACAACCCGCACAGCAGGGTCAGCGCGTAGCCGGCGACGAACAGCGCCGTGCCTTCGTGCACCATGTACTCGATGAAGTAAGGATTCTTGCGCCACCAGCCTTCCATTGGCCGGACATACGGTTTGCGCTTGCTCATTTGCACTTCCCCTTGGGCCGGGCGAAGCGCAGGAAGTAATCCCTGGCCACCGCCGTCTTGTTGAGGTTGACCGCATTGGCCGGGTCCACCATCTTGGGGCAGACCTCGGAGCAATAGCCCACCGCGGTGCAGTTGAACACGCCTTCCTGCGCGGCCAGCAGCTCCATCCGCTCTTCGGCCGCGCCGTCGCGGCTGTCCATGTTGTAGCGGTGCAGCAGCGCGATGGCGCCCGGCCCCAAGAACTTGTCGTCCAAGCCGTACTGCGGGCAGGCGGCGTAGCACAGCAGGCAGTTGATGCAGCTGCTGAACTGGGCGTACCAGTCCATCTGCGCCGGGGTTTGCAGGTATTCGCCGTCGGACAGCGGCTTGTCTTCCTTGGGCACGATATAGGGCTGGATGCTTTCCAGCTTGGCGATGAAGTCGTCCAGCACCACCACCAGATCGCGTTCTATCGGGAAGTGGTTCAGCGCCTCGATGCGCACCACGCCGGGGTAGTCGCGCAGAAAGGTCTTGCAGGCCAGCTTGGGCACGCCGTCCACCATCATGCCGCAGCTGCCGCAAATCGCCTGGCGACAGGACCAGCGGAAGGCCAGGCCGCCATCCAGGTAGTCGCGGATGTATTGCAGCGCCTGCAGCACCGACATGTCGTCGCGGTACGGCACTTCAAAGTGTTGCAGCCACGGCTCGCTGTCCTGCTCCGGCCGGTAGCGCATCACCGCTATGGTCTTGGTCTGTTCCGTCATAGTCTGTTCGCTCATGCCTTGCCCTCCTTGGCCGCGGCTTCCGCCGCCAGGCCGGCGGCGCCGTAGGCGCGCACCGCCGGCTGCGATTTGGTGATCTTCACCGCGCCGTAGTCTATGCGCGGCGCGTCCGCGCCCTGGTAGACGGCGAGGCTGTGCTTGAGGAAGTTGACGTCGTCGCGCTGCTCGCAGCCGTCCAGCCGCTGGTGGGCGCCGCGCGATTCGCGGCGTTGCAGCGCGGAATGCGCCATCGCCTCGGCCACGTCCAGCTGGTAGCCCAGTTCGATGGCCAATAGCCAGTCGCTGTTCCAGACGCTGGATTTGTCTTCCACGTGCACATTGCGGAAGCGCTGCTTCAGCTCCGCCAGCTTGTCGCAGGTAGCGCGCATCGAGGCTTCCAAGCGGTAGATGCCGCAGCCGGCCTCCATGGTTTCCGCCATTTCGCGACGCAGTTCGGCGATGCGTTCGCCGCCTTCGCGCGCGCGCAGCGCGTGCAGGCGCGCCTCGGCGGCCTCGGCCTGCTTTTGCAGCGCCTCGCGCCGCGCCGGATGGCGCGATCGCGCGCAGCGAGCGGCTTCTTCGCCGGCCACCTTGCCGAACACCGACAGTTCCGCCAGCGAGTTGGAGCCCAGGCGGTTGGCGCCGTGGATGCCGACGCTGGAGCATTCGCCGGCGGCGAACAGGCCGGGCATGGGCGCGGCGCAGCGGCCGTCCACCAGGATGCCGCCCATGGTGTAGTGCACCGCCGGCCGTACCGGAATCGGCGCCTTGGCCGGGTCTATGCCCAGGAATTCCTCGGCCAGCTCGCAGATTTGCGGCAGCCGTTCGCGCAGCTTGGCGTGGCCCAGGTGGCGCAGGTCCAGATATACCGCGGAGCCCCACGGGCCTTCCACGGTGCGGCCCTGTTGCTGTTCGTACCAGAAGGCCTGGCTCAGGCGGTCGCGCGGGCCCAGCTCCATGAATTTATTGCGCGGCTTGTCCTCGGCCGGGCCCAGGCCGTAGTCCTGCAGATAGCGGTAGCCGTCCTTGTTGACCAGCAGGCCGCCTTCGCCGCGGCAGGCCTCGGTGAACAACAGGCCGGTGCCGGGCATGCAGGTGGGGTGGTATTGCACGAATTCCATATCGCGCAGCGGCACGCCGTGGCGGTAGGCCAGCGCCATGCCGTCGCCGGTGACGATGCCGCCGTTGGTGTTCTCGCGGAACACCCGGCCAGCGCCGCCGGTGGCCATCACCACCGCGCCGGCCTCGATCAACAAGCTGTCGCCGCTGGCGATGTCTATCGCCAGCACGCCGCGCGCCTCGCCGTCTTCCACGATCAGGTCGGCGCAGAAGTATTCGTCGAAGCGGCGGATGGACGGGAAGCGGATCGAGGTCTGGAACAGGGTGTGCAGCATGTGGAAGCCGGTCTTGTCGGCGGCGAACCAGGTGCGTTCTATCTTCATGCCGCCAAAGGCGCGCACATTGACGCTGCCGTCCTCCTTGCGGCTCCACGGGCAGCCCCAGTGTTCCAGCTGCACCATTTCCTCCGGGCACTGGCTAACGAAGTATTCCACCACGTCCTGCTCGCACAGCCAGTCGCCGCCAGACACGGTGTCGTTGAAATGGGCGTCGAAGCTATCGTGCGCCTGTTTGACCCCGGCGGAGCCGCCCTCGGCCGCCACGGTGTGGCTGCGCATCGGGTAGACCTTGGACACCAGCGCGATGCGCAAGGCCGGGTCCGCCTGGGCGGCGGCGATGGCGGCGCGCAAGCCCGCGCCCCCCGCTCCCACGATCACGATGTCTGCTTGGTAAGTTTCCACAAGCTTTCCTCACTTAGAAGTACAAATGCGTCAATCCGTACGCCGCCAGCGTGGACACTCCCACCCCTATCAGCCCCGGCATCATGAAGCTGTGGTTGAGCAGGTATTTGCCGATGCGGGTGGTGCCGCTGCGGTCCATATTGATGGCCGCCAGGTCGCTGGGATAAAAGGCGAAGAAGAAATAGGCGTAGCAAGAGGGCATGATGGCCAGCAGCTGATGCGGGCTCAGGCCCAGCGCCAGGCCGAAGGGCACCATGATGGTGAGCGTGGCGGCCTGGCTCTTGACGAAGGCGGATACGGCGAACATCGCTAGCGCGAAGGTCCACGGCGCGTAGGCCACCATGGCCTTGATATTGGCCACCAGCAGCGGCTCGTTGGCCTTGACGAAGGTATCGCTCATCCAGGCGATGCCGAAGATGGACACCACGGCGATCATGCCGGCGGTGAACACCTCGGAACGGGCGATCACCGCCGCCTTGGCGTTGGAACGGAACAGGATGAAGGCGCCGAAGGCCAGCATCACGAACTGCACCACCGTGGTCATCGGCACCGGCTTGCCCTGGCTGACCGGCAGCCATTGCGGAAACAAGGCCAGCAGCACGATGACGAGGATGCCGGAGAAGAACAGCGCCACCGATTGCCGCGCCGCCGCCGGCAGGGTCTTGTCCAGGGTGGTGACGGATTTTTCCACCGAGGCGCGGAAGTCCGGGTCTTGCATCCGGGCCAGGAATTCCGGATCGCGGTCCAGTTCCACGCCGCGGCGCAGGCTCCAGCAGGCGGCGGCCAGCACGCCCAGCAGGCCGGACGGCGCGGTCACCATCAGGATTTGCCACAGGGTCAGCGGCTGGCCGCTGTGGGCGGTCATCGCCAACAGCGAGGTCACCGCCGCCGCCGCCGGGCTGGCGGTGATGCCCATCTGCGAGGCCACGCTGGCCATGGCCATAGGCCGTTCCGGGCGGATGCGGGTTTTCAGCGACACGTCGGCGATCACCGGCAGCAGCGAATACACCGCATGACCGGTGCCCACGCACATGGTGAGCAGGAAGGTGGACAGCGGCGCCAGGAAGGTGATTTGCTGCGGATGGCGACGCATCAGCCGCTCCGCCTGCTGCACCAGGAAGTCCAGGCCGCCGGCCACTTGCAGCGTGGCCGAGGCGGTGACCACCGCCAGGATGATCAGCATCACGGTGATGGGCGGCTCCGCCGGCGCCACGCGGAACACGAAGCACAGCACCGCCACGCCCAGCCCGCCTATCATGCCCAGGGCCACGCCGCCGCGGCGTATGCCCATCAGTATCGCTGTCAGCAGCAGCGCGAATTGTATCCAGAAAACCCACATGATCTTGTCCCTATTAGCCATTGTTTTCCGCTGTTATAGGGGATTAACAGCATCTGCTAATAGACCTTGATCAAGTCCGGATCACAACGATTTCAAAACAGACCATTGGCATTGAAAACCAGCTGTTTTCAAGCCCTCCAGCCTGCTCCACTGACCTTAATAATGGCTAACCATGATATTCCGTATGGCTATAACTGGGCAGCATGCGGCTTGCGCATGCCGAATTGACACCAACACCAGGGCAGAGGCCAGCGGCCTCCCCGCCCAGTTGAAGACCCCGTTTGGAGATCTCGTGATGAAACGCCATGAATTGTCCCTGCTCGCCGGCCTGCTGCTGACAGCTTACGCCGCCGCGCAGCCGGTGCCGCTGCCCAATCCCGGCATCCCCGGCTACCAGTTCCCGGAACCGGAATCCACGCTGATGCAGTGGATCAATCAGCCCAGCGCCGCCCATGTCCGCAATATCCACCGCCACGGCTGGGGCTTGTGGGCCGCGCTGACCACGCCCAGCGGCCAGACCGAGTACGGGCTCGCCAACGCGCCGGTCTACCTGACCTGGCTGACGCCGGACGAGGTGGCCGCCCTGCCCGCGGACGCGGCGGCCAACGCGACATCGGCCGCGGCGGCGGCTCCGCGCCAGATGCGGCTGCGCGTGCCGCGCCAGTTCATGCGCATTCCCGGCTTCATGGAGAAGCTGCAGGCGCGGCTGGTGGCGCTGAGCCAAAGCCAGGACCAATCCGCCCGCGGCGTGCGCGACACCTCCTCGTTTGAAATGGTGGGCTACGATCCGAGCGCCGCCGCCTTCGCCAGCAAGAACCAGCTGTTTTCCAAGACGGCGCTGACCAAGCTCTACCAGGCCGGCAACGCGTCGATTCCGGCCTTCCCAAGCACCGCCGTCACCGTCAAGCCGGTATACAAGCTGGTCAGCAAGGCCAATATGATTCCGGGCACCTCCTTGTATGTGATGCCGGCCTGGCCCGGCACGCCCAAGCCGACGCCGGCGATGCAAAGCGGCGGCTTTCCGGAGGAGGCCTGGCCCGGCTGCGTCTACATCGACGCCAAGAACCCAGGCCGCTCCGCGGCTCAGAGCGCGGATGCTTCCTGTAGCCGCCCCAGCGCCGCCAATACCTTCGGCCTGGGCGACTTCATCCGCATCCCGATCACCGCCGCCAACGCCGCCCTGTTTTCCAGCCTGGCGCAAAACCAGTTGAAACAGCCGGTGGAGCCCGGCGATACCCTGATCCTGATGGCGATGCACGTCACCTCGCGCGAGATGACGGAATGGACCTGGCAAACCTTCTTCTGGACGCCGGCCCCGGCCAAGCCGCCGCTGCCCAGCTCCGTCGCCGTGGCCCAGGCGCGTCCGGCGCAACTGCCTTGGCCGGCGGCGCATTACGCGATGTCCATCGGCTACCAGATGGTGGCGCCCAACCAGCCGGTGAACGGCGGCAAGAGCGTCGGCTCGCCGGTCACGGTGTACAACCCCTATCTGGAGGCCGGCTTCGACAGCAGCGTCTTCCAGCCCCCGCCGCCGCTGAACGTGGGCATTTACAACCCCAAGACCAAGGCCACTTTCAGGGGCACCCTGGGCATACAGAGCAATTGCATGACCTGCCACTCCGGCGCCTCGGTGAAGATGGACAGCGCGGTCAAGCGGATAGGCTACGCCACCAATTTCTACATCCCGCGCAATGCGCCCATGTTCAAGGGCAATCTGCAAACCGACTTCCTGTGGTCCATCGCGGACGGCGTGGAATAAGCGGCATGGCCTGAAAGACGAACGCCCATCCTCCTGGCAGGGGATGGGCGCAGGCCGCGGCGTCGAGCCAGTTTTTAAGGCGTTTTCTGCGCCTGCACCGCGGAAAAATGGCTGACCACCTCGCTCAGCTGGGCGGTGCTGCTGCGGATCTGGTCGATGGAGGTGCTGGCCACGCCGGCGTGCTCCTCGCCCATCCTCGCCTTGATCTGCATTTCATGGATGCTCTCGCTGGCGGAGGAGGTGCCGTTGCGGATGTCGTCTATCATGCCGGCCACTTCCTTGGTGGACGCATTGGTGCGCTCCGCCAGCTTGCGCACCTCGTCGGCCACCACCGCGAAGCCGCGGCCCTGCTCGCCGGCGCGCGCCGCTTCTATCGCCGCGTTCAGCGCCAACAGATTGGTCTGGTCGGCAATCTCGTGAATGGTGTTGACGATGGAGGTGATGCGCAGGGTCTTGGCGTCCAGGTCCTCGATGATCTTGACCGAGCGCTCGGCGCTGTCGGCGATCAGGCTCATCTCGCCTATGGTGTCCTTGATCACCGCCAGGCCGTCCGACGAGGCCGCGTCGGAGGCGGCGGACAAGCGGTGCGCTTCTTTGACCAGGCCCAGATCGCGCTGCGCCGCTTCTTCTTCCTCGGTGATGTCCAGCGCGAACTTGATCACCTTGTAGACCTCGCCCTCGTCATTGACGATGGGGTTGTAGCTGGCCTCCAGCCAGATGGGCCTGCCCTGCTTGTCGCGGCGCTCGAACTTGCCGGCGATGAAGATGCCCTGGTTCAAACGCTGCCACAGTTCGGCATAAGCCGGGCTGTTGACGAATTCCGGCACGCAGAAGATGCGATGGTGCTGGCCGATGATTTCCTGCTCGCCATAGCCCACCGTGTTCAGGAAATTGCTGTTGGCGCGCAGCACGATGCCGTCGATGGAGAACTCGATCACCGCCATGGAACGGCTGACCGCCTTCATGGTGTTGCGCGCTTCCAGTTCGGTCTGCACCGACTTGGTCACGTCCAAGGCGAACTTGACCACCGCCACCACTTGGCCGGTTTCGTCGCGCACCGGGTTGTAGCTGGCTTCCAGCCACACGATGTCCCCATTCTTGGTCACCCGCTTGAAGCGGTCGCTGACGAAATGCCCCTGTTTCAAGCGGCTCCAGAAATTGGCGTACTCGGCGCTGCTCACATAGTCCGCCGGGCAAAACAAGCGGTGATGCTGGCCAACCACTTCATTGGCGCGATAGCCCATCGCCTGCTCGAAGTTGGCATTGACCGAGCGGACCACGCCGTCCGGCGAAAACTCGATCACCGCCATCGAGCGGTCTATCGCCTGCAGCACGCCCTGCTGCTTATGTAGTTCCGCCACCGTATCCTGCAATTTACGTTTCAACGCGGTATTGAACATGCAGCAACCTTTCCACTCGTGTCATCCACTTGCCATCGGCGCGCCCGCCCCCTAATTATTTATGGAGGCCGTCATACCCATGTCAAACCGTAGAAATACCTAGCGCGCGCAAGCAGATACATTCACAACCCGCGCGGGCATGGCCCCAAAAAAGACAAGGCCGCCTTGCGGCGGCCAGTGGCTAGCGGCTTCGAGCTCCTCATCTGGTTCAGGATTGCTTGGCATCCGGCGCAGGATCGCTGGCCAAGCGCGAGAACATCAGGAAATCGCCCGGCTTGTCTCCAAGCTGGCGGTAAGCGCGCAGCAGGCCTTCTTGTTGAAAGCCGCAGGCGCGCAGCACCTGTTGCGCACGCGGATTACCGTCCCATGCCACCGCTTGCAGCCGGAACAGACCACAGGTGCTCAAGGCCCAGCCGGCCACGGCCCGGCACGCTGCCGCGGCCAAGCCGCGCCCGCGGTAGGCCGGCGCCAGATCAAAATCCAGCTCCGCGCTGCGATTGCGCTGTGAAACCGCCCCCAGGCCTATGGTGCCGGCCAGGCGGCCAAGTTCATCATCGACGATGGCCAGGCGCAGCGGCGCGTCGGGCACCTCGGAACGACATGCCTGTATCATCGGCGCCAGGTCCGCCGCCGAGCACACTTGCCAGCCCTGATATGCCATCATCTCGGGCGAACGCAGATATTCGTACCAGTCCGGGATGTCCAATACTTCGATTGGCCGCAGGCTAAAACCCTGCTGCCCAAAAAACGGCGGGTTTATCACATTCATCACGAGTACCAGAATCAGGCTGCCGGCGGTGAGTGCCGCGCAGAGTGTCAATGGGTGGAGTCTGTACTCATTCTAGAAGAAAGTCCGTCAATAAAAAGCGAATAAGCGACGCCGCGACGCGGCCGTTGCGGCCTGCGTTCACCGTCATCGCCTTTCAACGCCAACACCCTGCCAAACACGCCTCCATCGTCAAACCATGTGCTTTCCTCGCTCCGAATATCGCCAGCGCAAACCCCGGACAGCGCCGACAGTTGCGATATAGCGCGGCTGCCTGCATTCAGCAAAACCGGAAAATACTTAGCAGCCATTCAAAATCCGGGGCTCGTCGATTATCTCCCACGTCAACGCGGGCATTTTTGGCGGGCCATTTTTATGCACCCTCGATATTGCTATTAAGTAGTTGGCCTTTTTGAAATCCATACCTAAAAATGAATCAGTGACTGGCCGCATCCGCCTTGGGCGCGAGCGCAGTGAGGAAGCCATGCCGACGACCAAAAAACCCGCCGCCGTAAGCGGAAGCGCCGCAGGCAAACACCAGCGCCGTCTCCGCGATTTGCTGAAACGCTACGATGCCGCTTTCGCCGCCGGCGCGTCGCTGGACAGCCTGCTGCGGCAACTGGAACAGCTGCGCGAATACGCATTGCGCCACGCCATCGACGAGACGCAAATGCTGTCCGCGCTGGCCGCGCGGCCGGAACCGCCGCTGGATTCGGCGGCCGGGCGGCAGGCGCGGCAGTGGCTGACCGACATGACCCGCGGCCTGGGCACGCAGTTGAGCCAGGCCTCCGCTCCGCCGCAAGCGCAGGCGATGCTGGAGCAGCTGGAAGACGCGGTGCTGCTGCTGGACCACGCCAGCCAGCAAGTCTTGTACGTGAACGCCGCGCTGATGGAACTGCTGGGCGGCGGCAGCGCGCCGCCCTGCCCGCTGCCACTGGCGGCGCTGGCCCCGGACAGCGGGTTGACCGAGGCGCTGCGGCCGCTGCTGACGCTGCCCGCCGACAAGCCCAGCCAAATCTCCGCCACCCCGCTGCGCCGTCCGTCCGGCGACGCCGGCCATATCGACATCCGCTCACGGCCGCTGCGCATCGACGCGCGGAACTGCCTGCTGCTGACCCTGCGCGACGCCACCGACCGGCTGGCCTCGGAACGGATGCTGACCCGCCATCTGGACATCCTGGCGCAGCTGGCCGGCCTGTCCACCGAATTGGCCAGCCAGCCGGCGGAAACATTGTGGTCGCGCATGAGCGCCCTGCTGGAACGAGTGGGACGCTTCCTGGACGCGGATCGCTGCCTGCTGGCCCTGGTCGACGCCGATGGCCGGCAGTTGAATATTGTCCGCGAATGGCGGCGCGACGCGCAGCCCGCCGGCCCGCCCGCCGCCATCGCCCGCACCCGGCTGTGCTGGCTGGAACAGCAGTTGGGACAGCAGCGCACCCTGTTGCTGAACGACGGCGCCGAGTCCCCGGAAGCCGCCGACGCGCTGGAGCGATTACTGGGCGTCGACGGCCACAGCGCGCTATTGGCCACGCTACGGCCGCGGCAATGCTGGCGCGGCGTGCTGGCGGTCAGCGCGCCGGCGCCGCACAGCTGGCTATGGATAGAGCAGCATATGCTGCAGTCGGTGGCGGACATGCTGTCCAACTTCCTGGAGCGCAGCCAATTCCACGACGACGCCCAACGCCGTCAACGCGAGGCCTTGGCCCTGGCGCGGATTGGCTATTGGGAATGGCGGCGCGGTGACGCCGCGCCGCACTGGTCGGCGGAACTGTACCAGCTGTGCCAGCGTGAACCGGCGCAATTCCAGCCCGTGGCCGCGCAGTTGCCAGCGCTGCTGCCGCCCACGGACTGGCCGCTGCTGCGCCGGGCCCTGCGTCAGGCGCTGCGCCTCCGCGCGGCCGCGCAACTGGATCACCGCCTGCTGCTGCCCGACGGCCGCGAGCGCTTCGTCCGCCATCACATCGCGCAGGAACGGGACGCCGGCGGCCGCCTGCTCCGGCTGAGCGGCACGCTGCAGGACATCAATGAATTCAAACGGCGCGAGCAAGCGTTGCAACAGGCTGCCGTCGTCTACGAACACACGCTGGAAGGCGTGGTGATCGCCGATGCCGACAAACGCATTCTCGACGTCAACCAGGCCTTCTGCGCCATTACCGGCTACCCGCGCGCCGAGCTGCTGGGCCAGATGCCGCGCCTGCTGCATTCCGGCCATCACGACGCCGGCTTCTACCGCCAGCTGTGGCAGAGCGTGGAAGAAAGCGGCCGCTGGCAAGGCGAAATCTGGAACCGCCACAAAGATGGCAGCGCGGCGCCGGCCTGGCTCACCGTCACCGTGGTGCGCGACGAGAACGGCGCGGTGCGCAACTACGTCGGCGTGTTCTCCGACATCGCCCAAATCAAGAAATCGGCCGCCGAGATGGCGCAGCTGGCGCATTACGACTCCTTGACCACCCTGCCCAACCGGCTGCTGTTCCTGTCGCGGCTGGAACACGCGATCGAAACCGCCAAGCGCGAGCGCCGCCGCGTGGCGGTGCTGTTCATCGACCTGGATAATTTCAAGCAGATCAACGACACCCAAGGCCACGGAGCCGGCGACCACTTGCTGGTGGAAGTGGCCGCCCGGCTCAAGGACTGCCTGCGCGCCAACGACACCGTGGCGCGCATCGGCGGCGACGAATTCCTGATCCTGCTGGAGAACCAGAAGGCCGACAATCCCGTCATCGATATCGCCAACAAGATCGTCAAGGCCTGCGCCCGGCCGTTCCAGCTAGAGGGCCAACCGGTGACGGTGGGTTGCAGCGTGGGCATCAGCATCTACCCGCGCGACGGCCAGGATGCCGAAAGCCTGATGCGCAACGCCGACGCCGCCATGTACCAGGCCAAGAACGAGGGCAAGGGCGCCTTCCGCTTTTACACCGAAGAGCTGACCCAGCGCGCGCGGCTGCGCGTGGAGCAGGAACAGGAACTACGCCTGGCGCTGGAGCGGCGCGAGCTGTTCCTGGTGTTCCAGCCCAAATACCGCCTGCAAGATGGCGTGCTCACCGGCGCCGAAGCGCTGCTGCGCTGGCAGCACCCGACGCAAGGCCTGATCGGGCCGGACGCCTTCATCCCGCTGGCGGAGGAAACCGGCCTGATCATTCCCATAGGCAGTTGGCTGATCCGCCACGCCTGCGGCGTTCTGCGCCGCTGGCTGGACGCCGGCCTGTCCCCCGGCGTGCTCAGCCTCAATATCGCCGGCGCGCAGATCCAGCGCGCGCCCATTCTGCAAACCCTGAAGCAGGCGCTGCGCGACTGCCGCATCCCGGCGCGGCAGATCGAACTGGAAGTCACCGAGCGCTTCGTGATGAGCAATCCGGACGCTCATCTGAAAGTGCTGCGCGAGCTGCGCCAGCTGGGCGTCAGCCTGTCGATAGACGACTTCGGCACCGGCTACTCCTCGCTCAGTTATCTGCGGCAATTGCCGGTGCAAACGCTGAAGATAGACCAATCGCTGGTGCAGGGCCTGCCCGACCACGAACACGAAACCAGCATCAGCCTGGCCATCATTTCGCTGGCCAAGACCTTGCGGCTGGATCTGGTGGCCGAGGGCGTGGAAACCGAGGCCCAGCGCCGCTTCCTGCTGGACGCTGGCTGCGAGCACGGCCAGGGCTATCTTTATGCCAGGCCGATGCCGGAGGACAAACTGGCCGAATTGATGCGCAGCGGCCGCGTCAGCGCCGCCGACAGCTGAGTTTCCGCCGCGAAAAACCCGCTTGCCGATGAGATTTTCGACACAGCGGTCAGCCTGGCCGGCCAATCCATCTCCCTGATTTTTTTGTGAAAACCGCCACGCCATGCCGGCTTATGAGCGCCCTGGCCGAGATATTCTTGTATTTTTCTGACAAATCAGTGCGTTAGATATATAATACCGTTCGCCTCAGATTTTCTGATCGTTCCGGCAGCTGCCTGCTGGACGCTCCGCCTTGCCTGAGGGCTGCCTGTGAAGCCAGCCCCTCCCTAGCTTGGTTACCGAATAGACGCGCCAATAGCTCCTGCTCGCGGCAGTCCATGTGACTGTCGCTGTGGCTGTTGGCCTACCGCATTAGAAAGGAATCGTAATGTCCAAAGAAGACATGATCGAACTGGAAGGTGTTGTCATTGAAATGTTGCCCGAGTCCCGCTTCCGCGTGCGCCTGGACAACAACGTCGAAATCCTGGCCTATGGCTCGGGCAAGATGAAGATGCACCGTATTCGCGTACTGGTAGGCGACCGCGTCACTGTAGAGATGTCGCCCTACGACTTGACCAAGGGCCGCATCAATTTCCGTCACCCGACGGCGCCGGCCGGCGGCGGCACGCCTCGCCCCCATCACAACCGACGCCGTTGATCTGCCGGCATGGCCCGCTATCGCGGTCATGCCCAGGAGCAACACTTGCGAGTCAATGAACTCAAACCTGGCGATTACATCGCCGAGCAGCACGATAGCGCCGCAATTACCTTTACCGTAATTGCGGTCAGCGCGGTGGGACGACACTGCCACGTTACTTTCTCGTCCGAGCTGGGCCTGGATTCCGCCAGTTACCCGCACGACGCCTGGATCAACGCCAACCGTCCCTGAAGCCTCTCGTCCAGCAGTTCCGGACCCTTAAAGCCGCACCCGCCCGGGATCTCACCCCGGCGCCTAGCGCGGCCTCTCCCCAGTACTGCCCGACCCCGACCTTGCCGTGCCCGGCATTGGCGCGCCGTCGCTTCGCGGCGAAAAAGTCATTTGACATATCAAAAATTGGTTCCATAGTGGTATCTATGCCGCGCGTTGCGCGTGGCAGAAAACCACGTAAGGGAGCCTCGAAAAACCATCGCGAGCCGTTCGAGAGCTAGACACGTCCATCAGGACCGAGATAGCGCACACGCTATAGCGAGGAAACCCGTGGCCAAGCGAGGCTGTCGGACCGCGCGGCGGGTTTATCGAGGCCCCTATAAATGGCTGCCATGATTGCGCGCGGCTTATATCCCGCAGGCAGCCTGACAACAGGAGCCAACATGCACAAATCCCTTTCCGCCCTGCTGCTGGGCCTGGCCTGCCAGGCCGTCCTGGCCGCGCCCTGGAATGCCGCTACCGTCTATCAAGCCGGACAGAAGGTCCAATGGCAAGGCCAGGACTGGCAAGCCAAATGGCGTACCCGCGCCGAGACGCCGGCCGCCAATCCCAGGGGCAGCTGGACGCCGGCCGCGGCCAAGGCCGCCGCGCAGACCGCCACCGCCCAGGCACAGCCGCCCACGCTGCAACAGGCACTGCAATACGAGGCCAGTCTGACCGACACCCCCTTCTTCCGCAGCGTCAAGGCCTCTATCCGCACCCTGCCCAACGCCCAAGTGGAACAGGTGGCGCCCGGCCGCGCCGCCAACCCGCTGAACGTGCGTCGGGTGGAACGCCTGTTGCCGGCGGCCAAATGGGAGTATTACTTCTCGCGCCGCGACGCCAGCTACAGCTACCAGCGTTTCCTGCAAGCCATCGCCAAGTTTCCCGCCATCTGCGACGACTACGGCGACGGCCGCGACGGCGACGCCATCTGCCGCCACAGCCTGGCCACCATGTTCGCCCACTTCGCCCAGGAAACCGGCGATCACAACCGCAGCGACACGGTGCCGGAATGGCGGCAGGGCCTGAAATACCTGCGTGAGATGGGCTGCGCCGAAACCGGCCCCGGCTGCGGCTACAACACCGAGTGCGCCGATCCGGTATTCAACAAGGTATGGACCTGCGGCAAGAACGCCGACGGCAGCTGGAAAAAATACTTTGGCCGCGGCGCCAAGCAACTGTCCTACAACTACAACTACGGCCCCTTCTCCCAGGCCATGCACGACGGCGACCAATCGGTGCTGCTGCAGAACCCGGACCTGGTGGCCTCCACCTGGCTGAATCTGACCTCGGCCACCTTCTTCTTCGTCTACCCGCAGCCGCCCAAACCGTCGATGCTGCACGTGCTGGACGGCACCTGGGTGCCCAATGCCGCGGACAAGGCGGCCGGCGCCGGCAACAACTTCGCCACCACCATCCAGATCATCAACGCGGAATGCGGCGGCGGCACCGAGCGCCAGGCGGCGCAGAACCGCATCGACTACTACCGCCAGTTCGCCAACGATCTGGGCTGGGACTACGGCAGCGAGCAATTGTCCTGCGCCAATATGCAACGCTTCAGCGCCGCCAGCTCCGCCGCCTACAATATTTACTGGGAGCAGGACTGGAAATGGGGCAATGACTACAAGTGTCAGCTGGTGAGCTATCAGACCCCGTACAGCGCGCTGCAAGCCGGCAACTACCAGCGCTGCGTCGAGGACAACTGGAAGATCAAGCTGAAATGAAATCGGCCGGCCCCGCATGAGCGGGGCCGGCCTCGCCAACGACTCTTGTTCACCCGTGCGTCACCTCCCCGTCCATTGGCCTTGTCTCCGCTCAACGATAAGCCATCGCGGCTAAACACCGCGTCAATCCGGCGACGTCCTCGCTAAAAATCGCATCAAGATTTCCCTTGGGCACGGCGCTTGCTTCAGCGAATCCATCCCTTTCCATCGGCATTGCAATGTCCGCCCCTCCGCCGCTACGCCTGCTGCTGGTCAACGACCACGCCAAAACCATCGCCTCGCTGCGCCAGGCGCTGGCGCGCGCCGGCTACGCCATCATCGCCGAAGTGGACAGCGCCGCGGCGCTGCTGCAGGCGGTGGAGCGGCTGCGGCCGGACGTGGTGATCGTGGACACCGAATCGCCGTCGCGCGACACCCTGGAACAACTGGCGCTGCTGGGCGAGATCGCGCCGCACCCGGTGGTGATGTTCGCCGATCAGGGCGATCTGCCCACCATAGAAGCCGCGGTCCACGCCGGCGTGGCAGCCTATGTGGTGGACCAGGCCGACGCGACGCGGTTGGCGCCCATCATCGACCTGGCCCGCGCCCGCTTCGCCGAGGACGCCCGGCTGCGACAGCGGCTGGCGGCGGCGGAACAGCAACTGGCCGAGCGCAAGCTGATCGAGCGCGCCAAGGGCATTCTGATGGACAAGCGCCGGCTCAGCGAAAACGACGCCTACCAGGCGCTGCGCCGCCAGGCGATGCGCGAGGGCCTGCGCATCGCCGACCTCGCCCGGCAACTGATCCAGGCCGCCGAACTGCTAGGTTGAACCGCAAGGAAACCCTCATGACCATTCCGCACCGCCTGCGCCTGGGCTATCTGCCGCTGACCGACAGCGCGCCGCTGATCGTCGCGCGCCAGCTTGGGCTGGACCGCCGCCACGGCCTGGAACTGGAATTGCTGCGCCAGCCTTCGTGGAGCGCGGTGCGCGACAAGCTGCTGGACGGCCGCCTGCACGCCGCCGCGGCGCTTTACGGCCTGGCCTACGGCATGCAGCTGGGTCTGGCCGGCCCGCAAGCGGACATGGCGCTGCTGATGACGCTGAACCAGAACGGCCAGGCCATCACCCTCAGCCATCCGCTGGCCGACGCTCTGGCCGCAGCGCCGCAGCAGGCCTTGCCGCGCCGCGTGCGCCAGGGCGGCGCTCCGCTGACGCTGGCCCACACCTTCCCCGCCGGCACCCATGCGCTATGGCTCAACTACTGGCTGGCGGCTCAAGGCCTGGACCCGCTGCGCGACGCGCGCCTGGTGGTGATTCCTCCGCCGCAGATGGGCGCGGCGCTGGAGGCCGGCCAACTGGACGGCTTTTGCGCCGGCGAGCCCTGGCACCAGCAGGCGGCGGCGCGCCAGGCCGGCCGCATCGCCGTTTCCAGCGGCGACATCTGGCCCGGCCACCCGGAAAAAGCCCTGCTCTGCCGCCGTGAGTTCGCGCACAAAGAAGCCGCCGCCGCCCATGCGCTGATCATGGTGCTGTTGGAGGCCTGCCGCTGGCTGGAACACAGCGATCACCGCCGCCAGGCGGCGCGCTGGCTGGCGCGGCCGGAACACATCGCCCTGCCGGAAACGCTGATCGCCGCCACCCTGCCCTCGGCCGCCGTCGGCGCGTCGGCGCTGCGCTTCTTCGATCAGGGCCGGGTCAACTACCCCTATCCGTCCGACGGCGTCTGGTTCATCGACCAGTTCCGGCGCTGGGGCTGGCTGCGCGGCGACGAGGACGCGCAAGCAGTCGCAGCCACGGTGAGCCAGACCCGGCTCTACCGGCAGGCGGCGGACGCGCTGGGCCTGCCGGTGCCGGCACGGCAGCTGCGCCATGGCCGGCTGTGCGACGGCGTGGAATGGGACGGACGGCCGCGCTACCAAACGGCCGTGAAGCAGCCAGGCTGAACCATCTCATGCTGCAACGCACAAACTCAGTGCGCGGCCGGCTATTTTCGCACCAGCGCGGTGCGTTTTCTTCGCCGCAAACCTAGATAAAACCAGGCTTTCAGCCGCCGCGCGGCTGGCACGGCGTTTGCATATGTCAAGCCGGGCCTGGCACAAAGACGTGCCGCGCCCGCCTCAAATGCTTGTCCGGCCAATGGCGGCCGGGACGGCAACGGACAACGGCGTCCGCTCCTGCTATCACCGAGGAGCGAACGCCGTTTTTATTTTGGCCGGCCCCCGGCCGCTCGCGGCACAGGAGTTTCGCATGGACCGTTCCTTCTGGCAGACCGGGCACAAGCCCACCTTGCTGTCCGCCTTCCTCTATTTCGACCTCAGCTTCATGGTCTGGTATCTATTGGGCCCGCTGCAGGTGCCCATCGCCGCCGCGCTGGGCCTGGACACCCGCGAGCGCGCGCTGATGGTGGCCACCCCCATCCTGGCCGGCGCGCTGCTGCGGCTGGCCGCCGGCATGCTGGCGGACCGCATCGGCGCCAAGCGCACCGGGCTGATCGCCCAGATCGTCGTCATCGCCGCCCTGTTCCTCGCTTGGCGCGCCGGCCTGTCCAGCCTGGGCGGCGCGTTGCTGCTGGGCCTGTTCCTCGGCGTGGCCGGCGCCTCCTTCGCCGTGGCGCTGCCGCTGGCCTCGCGCTGGTATCCGCCGGCGCATCAGGGCACGGCGCTGGGCATCGCCGGCGCCGGCAACTCCGGCACCGTGCTGGCGGCGCTGTTCGCGCCGGCGCTGGCGCTGCAGTTCGGCTGGCAGAACGTGTTCGGCCTCGCCTGCCTGCCGCTGTTGCTGGTGCTGCTGCTGTTCGCCCGGCTGGCCAAGGAGGCGCCGGGCGCGCCGCCGCCCAAGCGCTGGGCCGATTACCTGGCGGTGCTGGCCCAGCGCGACGCCTGGTGGCTGATGCTGTTCTACGCCATCACCTTCGGCGGTTTCGCCGGCTTCGCCAGCGCGCTGCCCGGCTATTTCCACGATCAATTCGGCTTCGACGCCAAGACCGCCGGGCTCTACACCGCCGCCTGCGTGTTCGCCGGCTCGATGATGCGGCCGCTGGGCGGCGTGCTGGCGGACCGC
>NZ_JAJOHW010000044.1 GCF_021129195.1 Chromobacterium aquaticum
GGCCCAGCGCCGCCGGCGGCAGCAGGCCGGCGGCGGCGACGCGCTCGCGCACCGGCGCTTGCGGACGACGGTGCAGCATCGCTTCCACCAATTGCGCGCGCACCGCGCGGCTGGCGTCGCCATCCAGCGCAAACGGCTCGCGCACCGGCAATTCATCTTCGCCGCCAAACAGCCGTATCGCCAGCCGGTCCGCCAGCCAGGCGCGCACCGGGTTGCGCCAGAAGCGGATGAAATCATGCAGATTGACCACCCCGCTGAACGCCGCCGACGGCAGCTCACCGGCGAAGGGGCGCGGCGCGGTCAAGGGCTGAGCCAGCGCGGCGGCGAAAGTGGGCTCGAAACTGGCCAGCCGCGGGTCCACGCCATCGTAAGCGGCGGGCGAGAACGGCTGCAGCGGATGGCGCACCGTCAGTTCCCGCGCCAGATCCTGCCCGCACATGGAGGAGAAACAATCCAGCAGTTCGGCGATCAGCGGCGACGGCGGCAGCGGCTCGCCGCTGCGGGCGGACTGGCCGACATAGGACAGATACAGTTTTTCCCGCGCCGACAGAATCGCTTCCAGGAATAGATAACGGTCGTCGAAACGGCGCGAACGATCGCCGCGGCGCGGATGGCGCGCCACCAGGTCGAAGCTGACCGGGCGCTCGTCGCGCGGATAGGCCCCGTCGTTCATGCCGATCAGGCACAGCACCCGGAAAGGGATGGAACGCATCGGCACCATCGCGCAGAAGGTAACGCCGCCGGAGAGAAAGCCCAGCGGCGAGGACTGGGTCAGCTTGCGCTTCAGCCAATCGCGCACCACCGGCAGGCCCAGCGCCTGGTCGAAACCGGCCAGCTCAGTGTCCGTCGCCAGTTCCGCCAAGGCCGCGCGCAGTGTCTCCAACGCGTTCTCCTCGTCGGCGTCGGCGTCGAACAGGCGCTCGCAAGCTTGCTGCAAGCGCTCCGCCCACTGCGCCGGGCTCGCCGGCCGCGCCCATTCCTCGGCCACGCGCTCCAGCTCGCGATAGCAGGCGGAGAAGCGTCCCAGCGCCTCCGCCAGCTGGCCCTGGGCGCTGCCATGCGGCAGCAAGCCGGCGAACAGGCCGCTGTCGTCGCCGGCCAGCGCCGGCGGCAGCACCGCGCCCAGCAACAGCCGGTCCAGGCCCCAGCGCCAAGTAAACAACGGATCGGCCGGCAGGCCCAGCGCCGCCTTGTGCGCGGCGTCGCGCCCCCAGCGGATGCCGGATTCCCGCACCCATTGCTGGATGAAGGGCACGTCGGCGTCGCCCAGGCCGAAACGGCGCAGCAAGGCCGGCGCATCCAGCAGCGCCAGCACCTGGTCGGCGGCGAAACGGGAGTCCGCCAGATCCAGCAGCGCGGCATAACTGGCCAGCAACGGTTCCTCGCGCACGATGCGGCGGTCGGCGATGCTGTAGGGGATGTCCGGCGCGGCATCCTCATGCGCGCGGGCGCCGAACACGGCGTCGATATAGGGCGCGTAACTATTGATGTCCGGGGTCAGCACCGCCACGTCGGCGGGATTCAGGCCCGGCTCGTCGCGGAACATCGCCAGCAGCCGGTCCTTCAGTATCTCAAGCTCGCGCATCGGACCATGGGCCGCGTGGATCTGCACCGAGTCGTCGCCGGGCGCCAGCGGCCGCGGCGCGTCCTTGGGATCGTTCAACTGCAGGATGTCGCGCTGCAGCCGCGCCAGCAGGCTGTCTCCGTTCGGCGCGGCGAACAGCGGCCGCGCGTCCAGTTCGCTGTCCTCCGCGATCAGTTCGAAGAAGTCGCGGCCCTGCTTGCCCAGCGAGGCCAGCAAGGGATGGCCCTCGGTGGCGAACAGATCCCCCTTCTGCTGCAGCTTGAGCTTGCGACGCGCATCGACGATGTCGCCCCAGTACGCTTCGCAGGGGTTGAGGGTGAACAGGCAGACATCGGTGAGCTGGGCCAGGCGCTTGACCAGGGCCAGATACATCGGCGCCAGGCTGGCGATGCCGAACAGCGTCACCCGTTCCGGCAGATGCTCGGACGTGAGTTCGGCGAAGAACTCGTCCAGCATGCGCACGCGGTGGCGGCTGGGATCGGTGGCAGCCAAACGGCGCCACAGCGCGGCCTGCCAGGCTTCATCATCGCCCAGGCCCAGCAGTTGGCCCGCCTCCCAGGCGCGGATCCAGTCCGGCCGGAACACCAGGTATTGGTCAAAGATGTCCGCCACCTTGCCGGCCAGCTCGAAGCAGGCCGCCTCGCCGCCTTCCAGATAGCGCAACAAGGCGAGAAAAGGCTCGCCCTGCAAGGTCGGCAGCAGTTCCATCAGCCGCCAGCTCAGCACTTCCGGCGCGAACGAGGATTTGCGCGGCAATTCCGGCATTACCCGCTGCATCAGCCGCCAGGCGAAAGCGGCCGGCAGCACAAAGTCCAGATTGGCGGCGACGCCATTGCTGCGCGCCAGATCCAACGTGATCCAACGCCCCATGCCGCGACTTTGCACGATCACGGTTTCCGGCGCGAACGGGTCGGACAACGGCAGGCTCTGGCTCATGCCGCAAAACAACTGACCCAGTTGCTCCAAGCGGTTGGACTGGTAAAGAAGCAGCATGCGAAAAATCGGTGGTGGTGAAATCAGCCCAAGTGTAGCATCCGTGGCCGGCCGGCGGCGGCCAACGCCGCGTGGCAGATCCTGCCGCGTCAAGCCGGTGGCCGCGCCGCTTTGTTTCTTCGCCAGGAATACTAATGGCATATTGATGCCAATCAATACCAATATAAATCCAATAACGCTAAAATATGACATTTACCTGTCAAGGCTTTGTCGTGAGCTCACCCGCCCGGCCGCAACGCCAATCCGGCTTCACCCTGATCGAGATGATGGTGGTGGCCGCCATCGTCGGCATCCTGCTCTTGGTGGCAGTGCCCTCCTACCAACGCCATGTGCAGGCGGCCAAGGCCAATACCGCCAAAAGCGACCTGATGGCGCTGAGCCTGGCGCTGGAAAACCACAAACTGCTGCATCTGAGCTATCCCGCCGCCAGCGCCGACAACGCCAGCGCCATCCGCTCCGCGCTGGGCAATGCCAGCTGGCAGCCGGCGCAAGCGGAATTCAGCTACCGCTACCAGCCGCAGGGCGCGTCCTTCCTGCTCACCGCCAGCGGCGTCAGCGCCCAGCTGTCCGGTTGCGTGCTGCAGCTCAACGGCGCCGACCACAGCGCCAATACCAGCAGCGCCGCATGTCAAACCCAATGGTGAGCCCACCGCGTCGCCAAAGCGGACTGACGCTGATGGAACTGTGCGCGGCCCTGGCCCTGATCGCCCTGCTGGCCCTGCTCAGCGTGCCGCTGGCCCAGGGCTGGAGCGACGCGCACAAGCTGGCGCTGGGCCGCAGCCAACTGGCCCGCGCCTATGCCCAGACCCAGGCCGCGG
The DNA here is from genome assembly GCF_021129195.1 of Chromobacterium aquaticum. Taxonomy (GTDB): domain Bacteria; phylum Pseudomonadota; class Gammaproteobacteria; order Burkholderiales; family Chromobacteriaceae; genus Chromobacterium; species Chromobacterium aquaticum. Next base: position 3,397 of record NZ_JAJOHW010000044.1, read on the forward strand.
CGCTGAGCAATCCGCAAGCGGCCCCGCCGGAACAAGCCGCCGCGGTGCTGATGGCCAGCGCGGAAGGCCAGCTGTGCGTGTTCGCCGGCACGCCGGCCAGCGGCACTCAGGGCGCGCACTGCCAGGGCGCCGCCATCTGGCGCGGCGTCACGCCGCGGCCGGTGACGCTGGCCAAGCACTGCCAGGCCGCGCCCGCCGCGCAATGCCTGGCGCTGGACAACCGGGGCCAGCCGCTACCGATCCAGGCGGCCGGTGTCGATTGCGGCACGCGGCTCGCGTATTGCATTCGCGGCACCCAACAGGAGCTCAGCGGTGACTTATAAGGCTCAAACCGGCATCAGCCTGCTGGAAAGCCTGATCGCCATGCTGCTGCTGATGCTGACCGGCCTCGGCATCGTCTTCGTCAACGCGCGCAGCCTGGGCAGCCAACAACAGCTGCAACAACATGCGCTGGCCTTGAGCAAGGCGCGGGAGCAGTTGCAGCAAGGCACGCTGCCCTGCGACAGCGCCGGCGACTGGCAACTGGCCAGCGGCGTCGCCGCCACTGCCCGTCTGAACTGCAACACCGTGCCAGCGGTGACGCTGCGCGGGCAGCCGCAGAACGGCGGCGCCGAGATCGCCGCCAACGCCAGGCTGCGCGGCCAGACCCTGAGCGTGCGCGATGCGGCCTCCGCCCCTCTCTCCCTGAGCAATCATGAATAAGCGCGCCGCCGGTTTCACTCTGCTGGAGCTGCTGATCGGCATGCTGCTGGCCTTGATCACCACGCTGGCGATGCTGACGCTGTATCGCCAGACCGCGCGCAGCCTGTTCCATCCGGAGCAAGGCAGCGCCAGCCTGGCGCAGCAGGACGGCCAACTGATGGCGGCCTTGCTCAGCGTGCAGCAGCAGGCACAGGAAGCCGGCTTCGGCGCCGCCGGCGGCCGTGGACAAAACCTGCAGCTGCTGTCGCTCAGCGATTTGCGCGTGGACGCCGACGGCACGATCACCGCGCTCAGCATCGCGCCGGCCGCCTCCGGCACCGCCAATGCGGCGGCATGGCGCTACCGTCCCAGCCTGGACGCCAATGCTTACGCCTGCCGCGGCGTGGCCAGCCTGGGCGCGGCCGGCCAGGCCAGCACGCTCTACCTGCTGCAGGCCGACGCCTGCGCCAATCTGGACGACACGCTGGCGCAAGCGTCGCAGTGGCGCGCGCGCGCCTTGAGTAGCCCGCTGCCGGCGCGGCGCCGGCTCAGCCTGGAACTGCGGCTGACCCAATCCTGCTGGCCCTACGCCGCCGCCACGGCCAGCCAGACCTATCCCCTGCTGCTGCTCAATTACCGCGACACGCAACGGGACGAAATCCGCAGCTTCGCCAGTTGCCTGACCAATCTGGCGGACCCGACATGAAGCCTACCTCCCTCCCGCGCCGCCAGCGCGGCGTCGCCGCGGTGCTGATGGTGCTGCTCACCGGCATGGCCCTGACCGCGCTGGCGCTGGGCGGCATGCACCATCTGCGCGGCCAGCAGGAACTGACCCGCTCGCTGCGCGGCAATAGCGAGGCGCAGTGGCGCGCCTGGACCGGCGTGGAGCTGGTGCGGCAATACTTGTCGGCGCTGACGCCACAGCAGATCGACGCGCTGGAGCACGACGGCGCCGAGCTCAACCTGGACCGCGCCAGCTTGCCGGTGGCAAGCCGCGCGCTGGCCGACGCGCTCCGGATCAAACTGCTGCCGGCCCCGCGCGCCGCCGGCGCCGTGGTCAAAGACGATAAGGTTTCCGCGTGGATCACCGCGCGCAGCGACGACGCCAGTGTCACGCTGGAAGTGGTCTATCAACTGGGCGGCGCGCCCGTACCCCCCAGCGCCAACGCGGCGGCGCAGATCCGCGGCGGCCTGTCCACCAGCGGCAATATCCGCGTCACCGGCGCCAAGGACGCGTTATTGCAAGTGGAAGGCGCGGTGGACACCAGCGGCAGCCTGATCGGCGTCAGCGCGATCCAGGCCACCGGCGACATCCTGTTCCAGGGCAACCCGGCGCGCGAAGACGGTCAGGCCCCGCTCAGCCTGTGGAGCAATGGCGACATCCGCGTCAACAGCGGTCAGTTCCTGACGTTGAAAGCGCGCGGCAACATCACCATGGGCAGCGGCAGCGATGTGGAAACCGCCGCCGCCAATGGCGCGGTCAGCAGCAGCGGTGAGCGGGTGGGCCGGTTGGCCGCCATCGGCGATGTAACCCTGGCCGCCAACGTCGCCATTTCCGCGCAATTACTGAGCCAGGGCGATGTGCGCACCAGCAGCAGCAACCGCCTGAACGCGCTGCGCGCCCAGGGCCAGCTCGACAGCCGCGGCAACGCCAATATCGACGACGGTATCATCGGCGGCGCCTTCAGCCACAACGGCGCGCAGATTTTCGACGCCACCGGCCAACCGCGCCAACTGCCGCCGGGCACGGTGCGGGTGCGTCACCAGGCCGGGCTGAAAGTGCCGCTGGAGCCGGTGCCGGAATTCCGCCTCGGCGCCACCCGCATCAACGCCAACGATTACCGAGACGCGGCCAATCTCATCATTTACTGGGACCCGGCCGACCGCTCCGCCGACACGCTGCAGCGCATCCGGATCAGGCTGCAGCATATGGCCGGCGTGCCGGACGGCGCGGTCTACCGGCTGGGCCGGCAGCGCGCCGATGACTGGCAGCGCAACGATCTGTGTCCGGCGCTGCAGCCGGATGGCAAGCGCTGCGCGCCGGTCTCCGGCCAGCCGGTCTTGCGCCTGTGCGAAAGCGACGCGGAAAGCTGTCTGGGTGGCAGCAATGCGCAACAGTGGCTGCTGAAACTCAAGCCGCCGCAGGGCATGCTGCCCGGCGTGGTGCTGTTCGAAGGCAATCTGTCCCTGTACGGCAGGCTGGACAACGCCATCCTCGCCACCGGCCATATCGAAACCAGCAGCAATGTCGAACTGTGGAGCCTGCGCCAGGCCGGTGCGGCGCGTGTGTGCCGCAGTCCGGACTTTCCGGACGCCTACCCGCTGAACCACTGCAGCGTGGACCGCAATGCGTTGCGCGAATCGCCGCTGCTGGGGATCGCGCTGCTGGCCGGCGGCTACGACGCGGCCCAGGCCTTCAGCGGCGGCAAGATCAAGCTGGGCGCCAGCAATCGCATCCATGGCGCGGTGCTGGCCGGCGACACCCTGGACACCGCCGGCAGCACCCATATCTTCGGACCGGTCAGCGCCGCGCTGCAAAGCCGGCCGCCCGGCAGTCCACCACCCTCTCGGCCGCTGAACAGCCTGGGCGCGGAAACCGTGATCGACATCAGCGGTCAGAACGGTTTGCCGGGCGAAGGCGGCGGCACGCCGAACCCGCAAGCGGGCGCGGCGCGGGTATTATGGGCACGCTACCGTTAAGCGCCGTCCAACCAATTAACTTGGGATACCCATGTACCCTTACCTGATCGTCAAACACGCCCATATGGGTTTCGCCTATCTGTCGATTCTGCTGTTCGCCGCGCGCGGCGGCCTGATGCTGAGCGGCAAACAGCACATCCTGGCGCTGAAGCCGCTGCGCATCCTGCCGCACGTGATCGACACCCTGCTGCTGGGCTGTGCCATCGCGCTGGTGGTGATGGGCGGCTGGCCGGTTCTGCAAAGTCCCTGGCTGCTGGCCAAGCTCGCCGGCCTGGTGCTGTACATCGTGCTCGGCACCATCGCGCTGCGCCGCGGCAAAACCAAGCAGACCCGCTTGATCGCCTTCATCTGCGCGCTGGCGACGGTGCTCTACATCCTGCTGGTGGCCAAGACCAAGATGGTGGTGCCGTTCTTCTAGCAAGCCGGCTACGATCAAGCGTGTGTCGCGAGGCGCAACGCCCCAGCTCGCAAACAAACGCCGAGCCCTCCGCCCGCGCTTGACCCAGAACAAGGCCCCGCGACGCGGGGCTTGTTATTGTCGGCGGGTTTTGAACCGGACCGACCAAGATGGCTCTGCACACATCCCTGCCCGAGCTGGTCTGCCCCGCAGGCAGCCTGCCGGCGCTGAAGGCCGCGGTGGATAACGGTGCCGACACCGTTTATCTGGGCCTGAAAAACCAGACCAACGCCCGCAATTTCGCCGGGCTGAACTTCGACGACGCCAGCGCGCGCGAAGGCATCGCCTATGCGCATCGCCACAACCGCAAAGTGCTGCTGGCGATCAACACCTTCGCCCAGGGCGGCGACTCCAGCCGCTGGCGCGCGGCGGTGGACCAGGGCGCGGCGCTGGGCGCCGACGCGCTGATCCTGGCCGATCTGGGCCTGATGGCCTACGCCGCCGAACGCCATCCGCAGCTGCGCCTGCACATGTCGGTGCAAAGCTCGGCCACCAATTACGAAGCCATCAATCTGGCGCGCGACATGTTCGGCATCCGCCGCGCGGTGTTGCCGCGGGTGCTGACGCTGGACCAGGTTCGCCATGTGATCGAGCACACCGATGTCGAGATCGAAGTATTCGGCTTCGGCAGCCTGTGCGTGATGGTGGAAGGCCGCTGCCAGCTGTCCAGCTATGCCACCGGCGAATCGCCGAATACCCACGGCGTGTGCTCGCCAGCCAAATTCGTGCGCTGGGAGCCCGGTGAGCGGTGCATGAACGCCCGCCTCAACGACATCCTGATCGATAGCTACCGCGACGACGAGCCCGCCGGCTATCCGACGCTGTGCAAGGGCCGTTTCGAAGTGCGAGACGAAACCTATTACGCGCTGGAAGAACCCACCAGCCTCAATGTGCTGGACATGCTGCCGCAGATCATCGCCAGCGGCGTGGCCGCGATCAAGGTGGAAGGCCGCCAGCGCAGCCCGGCCTATGTGGCCCAGGTGACGCGCGCGCTGCGCGAAGCGCTGGACGCCGCCGGCCGCGACGGCGCGCGCTTCCAGTCGCGCCCGGCCTGGCACCAGGCGCTGGACAAGGTGTCGGAAGGGCAACAGCAAACGCTGGGCGCCTACAACCGGCCATGGAAATGAACGCCGCCCGCGCAGAAAGCCGCCTATGACTACCATCAATCTGCAACTGACGCTGGGGCCGGTGCTGTTCTTCTGGCCGCGCGACACCCTGCTGGACTTCTACGCCGCCGCCGCCGACTGGCCGCTGGACCGCATCTACCTGGGCGAAGTGGTGTGCTCGCGCCGCCAACAGATGCGGCCGCAGGACTGGATCTCGCTGGCGCGCGATCTGAGCGCCGCCGGCAAACAAGTCACCCTCAGCTGCCAGGCGCTGCTGGAAAGCGAATCCGACCTGCGCCGCGCGCGCCAATTGGCCGCCAACGGCGACATCGCGCTGGAGGCCAACGACCTGGGCGCGATCAAGCTGGCGCGCGAACACGGCCTGCCCTTCGTCGCCGGCCCGCATCTGAACATCTACAACGCCGACACCCTGAAGCTGATCCGCGGCTGGGGCGCCGAACGCTGGGTGCCGCCGGTGGAAATGGACCGCGCCACGCTGGCCGAGCTGCTCGCCCGCTACGCCGAAATCGGCGCGCCCATCGCCACCGAAGTCTTCGCCTGGGGCAAGCTGCCGCTGGCGCTGTCGGCGCGCTGCTTCACCGCCCGCCATTACAATCTGAGCAAGGACGACTGCCAATTCCGCTGCCTGGACCACCCGGACGGCCTGGCCATGCGCACCCAGGACCAGCAGGACTTCCTCACTCTCAACGGCATTCAAACCCTGTCCGCCGGCTGTCATAGCCTGCTGCCGCACCTGACCGAACTCGCCGCCGCCGGCGCCGGCGCGGTGCGCATCAGCCCGCAGTCCCGCGCCACCGGCGACATCGTCGCGCTGTTCCGCCAGGCGCTGGACGGCGCCGATCCGGCCGCCCAGCACGCGGCCAGCAGCCCGTTCGCCGACGGGGCGCTGGTGGACGGCTACTGGCGCGGCCAGGCCGGCAATCAAGCCATAGGAGCATCGCATGCGCATTCCTGATCTCGCCCTGCCCTCCGCCGCGGCCACGCTGCTGTCCCGGCTGCCGGCCACGCCGCCAGCCTGGCTGCTGGCGGCCAGCCTCAACCAATTGGCGCGCCGCGGCGTGCTGCCGGCGGAAATGGAACTGCTGGCCGGCCGCCGCTTCGCCATCCGCGTGCTGGACGCCGGCCTGACGCTGCGCTTCCGCGCCGACGCTCAAGGCTTCCACGCCGACTCCGCCGACGGCGACGCCGATCTGCGCTTGTCGGCGACGCTGGCAGACTTCGCCCGCATGATGCTGCGCGAGGAAGACCCGGACACACTGTTCTTCCACCGCAAACTGCAGATCGAGGGCGATACCGAGCTGGGACTCATCGTCAAAAACCTGCTGGACAGCGTGGACTGGAGCGCCACGCCGCTGGCGCGCTTCATGGCCGCCTGAGCGCCGAGCGCGCGCGCGGCTTGTGGCCGGGCCAAGTTTGGGCTAATCCGAAAAGAATAAACACAAAGCAAAGCCGCCTCCCGGCGGCTTGCCATCATCGGAAACGGCCCAAGCCCCATGAAGCCACGCCTGTTCAGCCCACGGCTGATCCTACTAGACCTGGTCATCCTGCTGCTGGCCAATCTGCTGATTTTCTGGCTGGCCGACCGCTTTCAGCTGACTTCCGCGCCGGCTGACCATAGTCATACCATGGGCCTGGCGCTGGTGCTGTGCGTCAATCTGGTGCTGTCGCTGGCGCTATTCGCTTATCGCCGCGCGCGCGAATCCCACGCCATGCTGCAGGAACTGAACACCATCGCCGGCCAGGACGCGGTCACCGGCCTGGCCAACCGCCGCCAGGCCAACACCATCCTCGACCGCGAAACCGAGCGCTCCTACCGCACCCGGCGGCCATTCTCGGTGCTGCTGCTGGACATCGACCATTTCAAGGACGTCAACGACAACTACGGCCACTTGGCCGGCGACCAGGTGCTGGCCGCTTTCGGACAACTGCTGCAGAAACGCGCGCGCCAGCTGGACACCGTGGTGCGCTGGGGCGGCGACGAATTCCTGGTGATCTGTCCGGAAACGGATCAGACCGGCGCGCTGGCGCTGGCGGACGATATCCGTCAGCGGCTGGCGCAAACCGAGCTGCCGGCGGTGAAGCATCTGAGCACCAGCATAGGCGTGGCCACCCAGACTCTGGACGATATGCCGGAAACCCTGCTGCACCGCGCCGACATGTATCTGTACGCGGCCAAGAACGCCGGCCGCAACCGCGTGGTGGGCGAGGCCGGCAGCGCCAGCCGCGAGCGCCGCCTCGCTCCGGAGGAATGACTCACCACCCCAGGCGGTCCCTCAAGCCATACCACCAGGCGCCCAGCGTCAGCATCGGCACCCGCAGCGCCCGCCCACCAGGGAAGGGGTAATGCGGCAGGCCGGCGAAATGGTCGAAGCGCGCGCTGTCGCCGTCTATCGCCTCCGCCAGCAAGCGCCCGGCCAGGTGGGTATAGGTGACGCCATGGCCGCTGCAGCCTTGCGAATAATAGATATTGTCGCCTATGCGCCCGGCCTGCGGCAGCCGCGACAGCGTCAGCGAGAAATTGCCGGTCCAGCCGAACTCGATCTTGTAATCGGCCAGCTGCGGGAAAGTCTTCAACATCTTGGGACGAATCAAGCGCTCCACCTCGCCCGGATCGCGCGCGCCATAGACGGTGCCGCCGCCGTACAACAGCCGGTTGTCGGCGGTCAGCCGGTAGTAGTCCAGCAGGAAGTTGCAATCCTCCACGCAGTGATCGCCCGGCAGCAGGCTCTTGGCCAACGCCTCCGGCAGGCGCTCGGTGGTGATCACCTGGGTGCCGCAGGGCAAGCTCTTTTCCGCCAGCGCCGGCACCAGTTCTCCCAGATAGGCATTGCCGGCCACCACCAGGAAACGGCTGCTGATCTCGCCGCAGGCGGTCTCTACCCGCACCCGGCCGCCGGGATGAATCTTCAGCGCCGCCGATTGCTCGAAAATCCGCCCGCCCAGCGATTCCAGCGCCGCCGCCTCGCCCAGCGCCAGGTTCAAGGGATGGAGATGGCCGCCCCAGTTGTCGAGCAAGGCGCCGGCATATTGCTGCGACGCCACGATGCCGCGCATGCCCTCGCGGTCGATCAACTGCAGGCCGGTATGGCCATGGCTCTCCCACAGCCGCTTCTTGGCCGCCAGTTCGTCCAGCTGCTTCTGAGTGAAGGCGGCGAACACATTGCCGGTTTTCAGATCGCACTGGATGCCGTAGCGCTCGATGCGCTCGCGAATGATGCGACCGCCCTCGAAAGCCATCGCGCCCAGCGCCGTGGCCGCCGCCTTGCCGTGGCGGCGTTCGATCACGTCCATGTCGCGGCTGTAGCTGTTGACGATCTGGCCGCCGTTGCGTCCGGATGCGCCCCAGCCCACCCGCGCCGCCTCCAGCACCGCCACCTGATAGCCGCGCTCGGCCAAGTGCAGCGCGGTGGAGAGGCCGGTATAACCGGCGCCTATCACGCAGACATCCACTTGCTGCACGCCCTGCAGCGGCGGGCGCATCGGCGCGGGATGGGCGGATGCGGCGTAATAAGAGCTCGTGTGTTCCAGTCGGGCCGGCGCGTTCATGGCAGTCTCCTTGGCGAGCCGGACGCGGCGGGGCTTATTGGGCGCGCGGCGGCTTCGTTCATGATTTGTATAAAAATACAATACACTCGCTCATTATAATTAACAACAGCTAGCCGAAAGGAGGATGCCGCCAGCGCTCGCCCAGCTATCCGCGTTGGAAAACGGCAACAAAAAAGCCAGCGCGAGCGCTGGCTTTTTTGTTGCCGAATCCGAAGTTCAGACGGCGTTCTTCTGCGCCGCCTTGCGTTTGGCGCTGAGATCCAGCCCCGGCAGGTCCGCCATGATGTCCGGATGGTCCGCCAGCTTCTCCACCACGAAGTCCACGAACACCCGGGTACGCGGCGCGATATGGTCGCGATGCGGGAAACAGATGTATATGGAACGCTCCAGCGACACCATATCGGTCAGCACCGGCTCCAGTTCACCGGAACGGATCAGGTGCACCACCTCGTGGCCCGGCAGTTGGGCCACGCCCATGCCTAGGCGCGCCAGCTCGGCCACCGCCTCCATCTCGTTCAAGGTATAAGTGCCGTTGACCTCCAGCGGAATGCGTTCGCCCTTGCGGTCGAACTCCCATTTGAACAAGCGTCCGGACGTGGGGAACTGGAAGTTGATGCAATCGTGGTTGCTCAACTCCTCCGGCGCGCTGGGACGGCCATGCAAGTCCCAGTACCCGGGCGAAGCCACCACGTAGAGCGGCATCTGCGCCAGATTGCGCGCCACCATGCGGCTGTCCGGCATCATGCCGGAACGCACGCCCACATCGTAGCCGTCCTCGATCAGGTCGCTGAAATGATCGTCCAGGCCGAAGAACACGCGCACCTTGGGATAACGTTCGCAAAACTCGCCCATGATGGGCAGGATGAAACGCCGGCCGAAGGAATTGGGCATGCTGACCCGCAGATGGCCTGCTGGTTCGTCACGGCTGGCCTTGAGCTGGTTGATCGCCGAATCCAGATTGTTCACCGGACCGCGGCACTGAGCGTAAAAACGGCGTCCGTCCTCGGTCAGCGTCAATTGGCGCGTGGTGCGGTTGAACAGGCGGACCTCCAACTCCTGCTCCAAGCGGGCAATACTCTGGCTGATGGCGGCCGGCGACACGCCGAGCTTGCGCGCGGCGTCGGAGAAACTGCCGTTTTCCGCCGTGGTCATGAAGACCATCAATGCTTTTAAGGTGTCCATATCAGGGATGTTCCAGGCTCGGCATTGCTCACCCTTTTTATGCCAGTCAGCCTGGGGGGATTTGACAATGCTGATAACATTATTAAGTAGTATCTCTTTAAAAAGGGTACACCAAACCCTTAGGCGATTAAAGGAGAACTTGCAAATTGTTCTGAATGCATCTTCGCGACAAACTCACGCCTGAAACAGGCCTACCACGCAGCTTCCCCGCTGCACCGCCCGCGTAGCGCGTTTTGTCATATTATTTTTACTACATAGTTGAAAATACATTGCACTATTTTCTATGCAATCCAAGTATGCACCCGATTCAGTCCGAATGCCATGAGTTTGTTGCAACAGACTCAATGAAACCGCATCAAGTTGGCAACAATATGCCGATGACGCGTCACAGAGCTTTCCTGCGCGCTTGAACGCCAGCCCCCAGATCGCCTCCCGCCGCCAGCCACGCCTCGCGACCAAGCACCAGCATCTCCAGCCGGAAAAACACAATATCTATGCAAGACAAAATGCCCAACCACTATTACTAGTTGCCCGACGCTTGATCCGCATCAAGTTATCGCCATCTGCGCGACACAAGCGACAAAACACTATTTATAGTGGAACCCATTCGGAACCATCACTATATATAGCAATGAATACTGCTTCCGCGCCTACTGCTCCGGTCGATGCCATCGCCGCGATCGATGAATATCTGGACCGCGCCGATTGGCGAGTCAATGCCAACGCCAATCAGGGCTATAGTCTGGGCGGCCTGATCCTGAACATCGCCGGCAAGCTCACCGCCAATTACTGGCTGGAGCGGGTGCTGGCGCCGGAAGTCGCGCTCGCCCACCGCCAGGGCGATCTGCACATCCACGACCTGGACATGCTGTCCGGTTACTGCGCCGGCTGGTCGCTACGCACCCTGTTGCAAAACGGCTTCAACGGCATTCCCGGCAAGGTGGAATCCGCCGCGCCGCGCCACCTGTCCTCGGCCTGCGGCCAGATCGTCAACTTCCTCGGCACCCTGCAAAACGAATGGGCCGGCGCGCAGGCCTTCAGCTCCTTCGACACCTATCTGGCCCCCTTCGTCAAAAAAGACGGTCTGAGCTATGAGGCGGTGCGCCAGTGCGTCCAGGAACTGATCTACAACCTCAATGTGCCCAGCCGCTGGGGCACTCAGACGCCGTTCACCAATCTGACCTTCGACTGGACCTGCCCGGACGATGTCGCCGAGCAGATCCCGGTGATAGGCGGCGAGGAAATGCCGTTCCGCTACGGCGATTGCGCGCGCGAAATGGCGATGATCAACCGCGCCTACATCGAAGTGATGCTGGCCGGCGACGCCAAGGGCCGCGCCTTCACCTTCCCGATTCCCACTTACAACATCACCCGCGATTTCGACTGGCACGGCGAGAACACCGATCTCTTGTTCGAAATGACCGCCAAATACGGCCTGCCCTATTTCCAGAACTTCGTGAATTCGGACCTGGAGCCGCAAATGGTGCGCAGTATGTGCTGCCGGCTGCAGCTGGACTTGCGCGAATTGCTCAAGCGCGGCAACGGCCTGTTCGGCAGCGCCGAGCAGACCGGCTCGGTCGGCGTCATCACCCTCAATTGCGCGCGCCTGGGCCATCGCTTCGCCGGTGACTACCCAGCGCTGATCGCCGAAACCGACCGCCTGCTGGAACTGTCGCGCGACGCGCTGGAGAAAAAACGCGCCGAAGTGCAGGCGCGCATCGACGATGGCCTCTATCCCTATACCCGCCATTTCCTCGGCTCGCTGCGCAATCACTTCAGCACCATAGGCGTCAACGGCATCAATGAAATGATCCGCAACTTCAGCGCCGACCGCATCGACATCGCCAGCGACGAAGGCCACCAACTGGCCTGCGATTATCTGGACCACATTCGCCAGCGCATGGTCGAATTCCAGGAAAGCACCGGCCACCTGTACAACCTGGAAGCCACCCCGGCGGAGGGCACCACCTACCGCTTCGCCAAGGAAGACCGCAAGCGCTACCCCGGCATTCTGCAGGCCGGCAGCGACGCCCATCCGTATTACACCAACTCCAGCCAATTGCCGGTGGGCTTCACCGACGATCCGTTCGAAGCGCTGCAACGCCAGGAGAAACTGCAGCGCAAATACACCGGCGGCACCGTGCTGCATCTCTATATGACCGAGGCGATCAGCAGCGCCCAGGCCTGCCGCGAGCTGGTGCGGCGCGCGCTGTCCAATTTCCGCCTGCCCTATATCACGGTGACGCCGACCTTCTCGATCTGCCCCAAGCACGGCTATCTATCCGGCCATCACGAATTCTGCCCGCGCTGCGACGCCGAACAACTGGCTCGCCAGCAAGCCTGACCTCAAGAAAGGAAACCGCATGACGCCTCCCCTCCGCATCCCCGACCAAGACGCCGCCCCGCTCCGCGACGAACAACGCACCCGCTGCGAAGTGTGGACCCGGGTCATGGGCTACCACCGCCCGGTGCAATCCTTCAATATCGGCAAGCGCGGCGAGTTCGATGAACGGGTCTGCTTCAGTGAAACCGCCGGCAACTGACGCCGCCTCGGCCCGCATCGGCGGGCTGACGCCGTTCTCCAGCTGCGACTGGCCCGGCAAGCTGTGCGCGGTGGTATTCCTGTCCGGCTGCCCATGGCGCTGCGGCTATTGCCACAACCCGCACCTGCTGCGGCGCGGCAACGGCGAAACGCGCTGGCCGGACATTCTGCGCTGGCTGCAAAGCCGGGTCGGCCTGCTCGATGGCGTGGTGTTCTCCGGCGGCGAGCCGCTGCAGGAACCGGCGCTGCCGGCGCTGCTGGAGCAAACGCGGGCACTGGGCTTCGCCACCGGCCTGCACTCCGGCGGCGCCTATCCGCAACGCTTGCAACAGGCGCTGCAGCTGCTGGACTGGGTTGGGCTGGACATCAAGACCGGCTTCGACGCCTACCCGGCGCTGACCGGCCTGCCGCGCAGCGGCGAGCAAGCGCGGCAATCGCTGCAGCTGCTGTTGCAAAACAACAGTCAATTCGAGTGCCGCAGCACCATACATCCGCGCTGGCACGACGAGGCGCAGCTCGCCGAACTGGCGCGCCGACTGGCGGCGCAGGGCGTGCGCGACTACCACTGGCAACAACTGCGTCCACCGCCGTCCTCGGCGCTGGCCGCCACGCCTCCCGGCTGGCCGGCGCCGGCCCTGTTAGAAGAAATCGCGCCGTTGTTCCAGCATTTCAGCTACCGGGAACACTGACAGAAGGTTCAGTACCCCAGCCCTCATCACGCGCCGCCCGCGCGGCGCCCCGCTCCTCCCTCCCGATTCGACTGGGCCGAATAGCATCAAATAAGCCATTGATCAATATAATTATTTCCACTTACGGATTTTTGGACAGGCAATTTGTTATAATGTCGGCGACGAATGCAACAGCCGCTGTTCTTAGCACCAGAACAAGGAGTTAGCGCTTCCCATGCCTTTTGCATGTGGGCTACTATCCAGCAGCGTAAAACCACAAGATCAAGAAAGATTTGCTCATGGTCATCTCAAATTCCGCGATAGCACGGCCGCTGCCCAGCGGTTTGTCTGCGAGTCAGCAATGGACATTGCTGGAATGGATTCACCTTGCCGGACAAATCGAAACCGAAGCCGAGCTCAGGGCTTTCCTTGACCTCATCATCAGCCATGCGCCTTCCGAGCACATCGTCCTGGCCTTGGGACGTGTCAATCAGCAACAGCAGATCCAGCGCCTGGAACGCGTGCTGAACGTCAGCTATCCGGTCGAATGGACCGAGCAGTACATGAAGGAAAACTACTCGCAGTGCGATCCGATTCTGCGCATCCACCTGGGGCAGGGTCCGGTGGCGTGGAATGAGCGCTTCAGCCGCGCCAAGGGCAAGGACGAGAAGAAATTCATCGCGGAAGCTTCGTCGGTGGGCCTGGGTGACGGCCTGAGCTTCAGCGCGGTGTCGCAACGCAACAATCTGGGCTGCATCTTCTCGCTCAGCGGCAGCGAAACCGCCCATGACAGCAATCTGGTGGCCATGCTGGATTGTCTGACGCCCCATCTGCACCAAGCCGCGGTGCGCGTGGCCAATCTGCCGCCGGCCACTCCCAGCTCCATGCCGCTGTCGCAGCGCGAATACGACATTTTCCACTGGATGAGCCGCGGCAAGACCAATTGGGAAATCGCCACCATTCTGGACATCAGCGAACGCACGGTGAAATTCCACGTCGCCAACGTCATCCGCAAGCTGAACGCCAATAACCGCACTCACGCCATCGTGCTTGGCATGCATTTGCTGCCGCCACCCGGCCTGGTCGTCACCGGCCCTTAGCCCCCGTTCCAACTTTGGATTTACAGGCTAAAGCCTGTTCAAAGGCTGCCATGCGCCATGGAATGTTGCTTGCTGAGCACAGGAACGCGCATTGCCACCGGCCTTGCCTCGCCCTTGATTCGCTGGGCTTTGAACAGGCTGTCGCCTTGTTTTTCAATCAGAACGGCATCGAGGCCGCGGCATGCCGCGTTTCAAACTCGTACCAGGCGCGGGAGCGCTCCGGCGGCGCCTTGATGCCCTTGCGCAAGCCCAGGATGAACTCCGGCTCCGCCTGCGGCCAATCGACATAGCCCGCCATCGACAGCACTCCGCCATCCAGATGCATGGGCACGCCCACCGGCACCACCGGGAAGCCCATGCGCACGATATGCCGGTAGAACACCGGCTCCACCACGAAGTACATCCGCTTGACCCCGCGCAGCAGCGACCACTCCAACAGGCTCAAATACAACAGCCGTCCGGCCTCCCGCATCCGTTGCGGCGAAGCGCGCTTGTCGACGGCGAAGCGGGTGATTTCTGCCGCGCTCTCGCCCTTGCTGATGCTCTCGCCGGGAGCCAGCAAACGAGAAAACTCTCTCTCTATCATGAAAGGCCGCGTGCCATGAGTCAGCCGCACCGAGCCCAACACGCCCTGCGTATCCCTTACCGCCAAATTGTCGGAAAAACCGTCATACTCGTCGCGGTCCAGGCCATCCACGCTAGGCGCCACCCAGTTCAGTTGCTCACGGAAAACAAGATGGCGAAATTTCAATAAATCGATCTCCCAGTTGGTTCCATTCACTCGATCGACCAACATATCGCCTAGTCCGATGGGGAAAAAATGCGCCATTACTCTCTCCTAGTCCGTTTTTCTTGCGGTGGGAGCACTGTAAGTGCTGGTTTCCACAGCGAAATCTGACCAAATGGACAGGAAATGGAGTTCTATGCCGTGCTAGTGCCTTGGCAAAAAAACCTTTTGGCCGCGCACACAAAAAAGCCACTGCAACCCTTTTTCAATCAAAAATACATTCAATTGTCATTTGTTGATTTCTGAAATTTCTTACTGTAAGAATATCCTTACTGAAATCAAAAGCTTGCACTACCTCATATCATTCTCATGGCAAAACAAGTCCTTGAGTGGATGATCTTTTTTCGTAAATAGAAAGAATCCAGTCCTTATTTATTGCTCTAGAGCAAAGACTCTTAAGCCACCGGCGCTTAGCATCGAGCTGTTTTTTCACCCACCGCGGCAACGTTGCTAAATGACCACAAATCTCTCCCGCTATTCCCCGCTCCTGATAGGCGGCCGCGCGCTGCTCCCCATCGTGCAAGGCGGCATGGGCATAGGCGTCTCCGCCAAGAGCCTGGCCGGCCATGTCGCCCGCGCTGGCGCGCTGGGCACGGTGGCCAGCGTCGATCTGCGCCATCTGCACGCCGACCTGGTCGAGCAATCGCAATACGCCGCCGGCCAGGCGGAACTGGACCGGCTCAATCTGATCGCGCTGGATCGCGAGATCCGCGGCGCGCTGGCCAATGCCCAAGGCCAGGGCATGGTGGCGGTCAATGTGATGAAGGCGGTGGCCTCCTACCCGGACTATGTGCGCCAGGCCTGCGCATCCGGCGCCGATGCGGTGGTGATGGGCGCCGGCCTACCGCTGGACCTGCCCGAGCTGACCGCCGACTTCCCCAGGGTGGCGCTGATCCCCATCCTGTCCGAGGCACGCGGCATCGGCATCGTGCTCAAGCGCTGGATGAAAAAAGGCCGGCTGCCGGACGCCATCGTCATCGAGCATCCCAAGCACGCCGGCGGCCACCTGGGCGCGGCCAGCATAGGCGAGCTCGACGCCGAGCGCTTCAGCTTCCAGAAGGTGCTGGATGAAACCCGCCAGCTGTTCAAGAGCCTGCAGCTGGAGAGCGAGCGCATCCCGCTGATCGTCGCCGGCGGCATCAACAGTTTCGAGAAGATGAAGACCTGCATCCAGGACTTCGGCGCGTCGGCGGTGCAGATCGGCACCGCCTTCGCCGTTACCCGCGAGGGCGATGCCCACGATAACTTCAAGCGCACGCTGGCCGAGGCCAAGCCGCAGGACATCGCCGAATTCATGAGCGTGGCCGGCCTGCCGGCGCGCGGCGTGCTGACCCCCTTCCTGAAGAGCTATCTGAAACGCGAAGCCAAGCTGCAGGCCAATGCCAAGGCCGACCCGGCGCGCTGCACCCAGAGCCTGAACTGTCTGAGCGCCTGCGGCCTGCGCGACGGCGTGGCCAAGATGGGCCAGTTCTGCATCGACCTCAAGCTGGCCGCCGCCTTCCGCGGCGAAGTGAGCAAGGGCCTGTTCTTCCGCGGCGCCGATCCGCTGCCCTTCGGCGACGCGATGCGCAGCGTCAGCGAAACCATCCGCTATTTCCTGACCGGCGAAAAACCGGCCGATCTCGCGGCAGGCTGAGCCAGCGCTGAACACGCCAACATGAAAAAGCCCCGCATGGCGGGGCTTTTTCGTTCCAACCCGGACAGCCGGGCGGATCTTCATCCTGCCGCTCAGAACGCCGGGATCACCGCGCCCTGGTACTTGCTCTCGATGAACTTGCGCGCTTCCGGGCTGGCCAGCGCGGCGGCCAGTTTCTTCACGCCGGCGCTGTCCTTGTTGTCGGCGCGCGCCACCAGCAGATTGGCGTACGGCGAGGTGGTTTCGATGAACAACGCGTCGCGCTTGGGATTGAGCTTGGCTTCCAGCGCGTAGTTGGCGTTGATCAGCGCCAGATCCACCTGCGGCAGCACGCGCGGCAGCGTTGCGGCTTCCAGTTCCTTGATCTTCACCTGCTTGGCGTTGGCCGCGATGTCCTTCACCGTCGGATACAGATTTGTGCGGTCCTTCAGCTTGATCACGCCGCCCTGGTCCAGCAGCAGCAAGGCGCGGCCGGCATTGGTCGGATCGTTGGGAATGGCCACGGTCGCGCCCTTGGGCAGGTCCGCCACTTTCTTGAACTTGCTGGAGTAGGCGCCGAACGGCTCGATATGCACCGGCTTGCTGGCCACCACCAGCTTGGTGCCGCGGTCCTTGTTGAACTTGTCCAGGTAGGGAATGTGCTGGAAGAAATTGGCGTCCAGACGCTTCTCGGACACTTGCAGATTGGGCTGCACGTAGTCGTTGAACACCTTCACCTCCAGCTTGACCCCTTGCTTGGCCAGGGTAGGCTTCAAGGCTTCCAGGATTTCCGCGTGCGGCACCGGCGACGCGGCCACGGTGACGGTCACCGGCTCGGCGGCCAGCGCTTGCGCGCCCCACAGCGCGGTCACGGCGGTAAAGGCGAAGCGAGCGATATTCTTTTTCATGATGCGATTTCCTCTATTCAACACAATGTTGGGTTCAAATCTCTTGGGTTTTCGATGCGGCTGCAGCGCCGGGCGCTCAGAGCCAACTCACGATCTCGCGAGCTAAGGCGAGACAAGGCGTTGCGGCTGAGAAAGCGGAATGTACACACGGTACATGAGCATTTCGAAGACAGTTTCAATGCCGTATCGCCGACGCGCAGCAGATCGTGAACAGGTTCTCAGCCGCGTTGACAGCGCAGCACCAGCCGATCGCCAAAGCTCTGGATCACTTGCACCAGCACCAGCAGCAACAGCACCGTCACCACCATGACCTCGGTCTGGAAGCGCTGGTAGCCGTAGCGCACCGCCAGGTCGCCCAGCCCGCCGCCGCCGATGACGCCGGACATCGCGGTATAAGACACCAGCGCCACCGTGGTCACCGTCGCCGCGCCCACCAGGCCGGGCAAGGCCTCCGGCAGCAACACATGGCGCACAATCTGCCACAGGCTGGCGCCCATGGACTGGCTGGCCTCGATCACGCCGCGGTCCACCTCGCGCAGCACGTTTTCCACCAGCCGCGCGAAGAAGGGCGAGGCGCCGGCGACCAGCGGCGGAATCGCGCCGGCCACGCCTATCGAGGTGCCCACCAGCTTCACCGTCAGCGGGATCATCACGATCAGCAGAATCACGAAAGGCAGGGAGCGGAACACATTGATCAGAAAGGACAGCACCGCGTACAAACGCGGCCGCGCCCGCAACTGACCCGGTGACGTCACGTACAGCAGCACGCCCAGCGGCAGGCCGAACACCACGGTGAACAATAGCGACGCGCCCAGCATGGTCAGGGTGTCCAGCGTGGCCAGGCCTATCTCCGGCCAGTCCATGCTCAATAATTGCGCCCAATCGAAACCATCCATCACAGCACCTCGCAACGCACGCCCTGGCGGGCGAATAATTCCGGCAAGCTCTCCAGCGGAGCTTGCGACTCGATCACGCCGGCCACCAATTGGCCGAACGGCGTGCCCTTGATCTCGGACAGCGTGCCGCTGACCAGATTGAAGCGGGCGCCCGCCTGCTTGCCCACCACGTCCAGCACCGGCTGCAGGGTGGGCGCGCCGACGAAGGTCAGCTTGATCAGCGGCGCGCCCACGCGCTGCTGCCAGGTCTGACGCGCCTCCTCTTGATACAGCCCGGTTTCCGCCAGCAGGCCGCGGGTCACTTCATGACGCGGATGCAGGAAGACCTCCAGCACCGGCCCCTGCTCCACCACGCGGCCGTGATCCAGCACCGCCACCTGGTCGCACAGCTGGCGGATCACCCGCATCTCATGGGTGATCAGCACAATGGTCAGCCCCAGCTGGCGATTGATGTCGGCCAGCAGGGTCAGGATGGAATCCGTGGTTTCCGGGTCCAGCGCCGAGGTCGCCTCATCGCACAGCAACAGTTCGGGATGATTGGCCAGCGCGCGGGCGATGCCTACGCGCTGCTTCTGGCCGCCGGACAATTGCGCCGGATATTTGTCGCGGTGGCCGGCCAGGCCCACCAGCGCCAACAGTTCTTCCACTCGGGCATCCATCTGGGCCGCGCTGACGCCGCCGGCCAATTCCAGCGGGAAGCGCACATTGGCGGCCACGGTGCGCGACTTCAACAGATTGAAATGCTGGAACACCATGCCGATGCGCTGGCGGCGCAGCTGCAGCTGCCGGCTGTCCAGCGCGGTCAGCTCGGTATCGCCCAGGCGCACCGCGCCGCGGTCCGGCCGCTCCAGCAGGTTCAGGCAGCGCACCAGGGTGCTCTTGCCGGCGCCGGAACGGCCGATGATGCCGAACACCTCGCCCTTGGCCACTTTCAGGCTGACATCGTCCAGGGCCAGCACTTCGCGTCCATCCACGCGGTAATGTTTGTATAAGTTTTCTATCGCAATCATGTCTTGCCTCTGATCTCGCCGTCCGTCCACGCCACTGCCTGGCGATTGCGATCCAGTCTATAAGCAAGTCACATAAAACCTAAAGAACTATGAATTTGCCCATTTATTCAAATTAGAAATATAACGAGCAAATCGCCGCGGATTTGACCCTATCCATCCCAGCCGCCGGGGATTTTTGCTACATTGCTCTTTTGCCCGAATACCGATACAGCACGTCATGACCGCCTTTACCAGCTGCAACCCCGCCACAGGAGAAGTCGTCTACACCCGCGCCGCCTGGCCGGAATCCCAATTGCCCGTCGCGCTCGCGCAGTTGCGCGCGGCCCAGCGCCGCTGGCGCGCGCAAAGCGTGGCCGAGCGCGCCGCGCAATTGCTGCGCGTCGCCGATCAATTGCAGGCCCACCGCGAGGAACTGGCCGGCCTGGTCACGCTGGAAGTGGGCAAGCGCACCGCGGAATGCCTGGCCGAGATCGATAAGTCCGCGCAATTGATCCGCTATTACGCGCAGCTGGCGCCGGAACTGCTGGCCTCGCTGGAGATTCCCACCCAGGCCAGCCGCAGCGGCGTGGCCTTCGAAGCCCTGGGCACGGTGCTGGCGGTGATGCCGTGGAACTACCCGATCTGGCAGGTGCTGCGTTTCGCGGTGCCGGCGCTGATGGCCGGCAATGCCTGCCTGGTCAAACCGGCGCCGTCGGTGCCGCAATCCACTCAGCGTCTGCTGGAACTGGCGCGCGCCGCCGGCCTGGAGACGCTGGAAGTGGCCTGGATAGACCATGACCAGGTGGAAGAAGCCATCCGCCAGTGCGACGCTGTTGCCTTCACCGGCTCCACTCAGACCGGGCGCGCCATCGCGGCGCTGGCCGGCCGCCATCTGAAGAAAACCGTGCTGGAACTGGGCGGTAGCAATCCCTTCATCGTGCTGGCCGACGCCGATATCGCCGCCGCCGCGCAGGACGCCGCCAACTCCCGTTTCCGCGACGCCGGCCAAAGCTGCAACGCTGCCAAGCGCATGATTCTGGTGCCGGAGATCGCCGACGCCTTCATCGCCGCCTTCTGCGCCGAGGCCGCCAAGCTGCGCGCCGGCGATCCGCGCCACCCGGCCACCACCTTGTCGCCGCTGACCCGCGCCGATCTGCGCGAGGCCTTGCACGCCCAGGTGCTGGACGCCGCCGCCCACGGCGCCGAGCTGCGCCTGGGCGGCCAGATGCCGGTCACGCCCGGCTTCTTCTACCCGGCCACGGTGCTGGACCGGGTCAATCCGGACTGCCGCGTCTACCACGAGGAAGTATTCGGCCCGGTGGCCAGCATCTTGCGCGCGCGCGACGAGGCCGACGCGCTGCGCCTGGCCAACGACACCCCGTTCGGCCTGGGCGCCAGCATCTACAGCGCGGACAAGGAACGCGCTTGGGCGCTGGCGCGCCAGATCGAGGCCGGCAGCGTGTTCATCAATCGCCACACCAGCTCGGACCTGCGCCTGCCTTTCGGCGGCGTCAAATCCTCGGGCTATGGCCGCGAGCTGTCCGAGTTCGGCTTGTACGAGTTCGTCAACGTCAAGACCTACTGGCAGAAGTAGTCCCGCGCGCAGCGCACGCGGAATGTTCAGTCGTCCGCCATGTCTTTATCATGACGAACATGATGAACCGCTTGCTCTTGCCTCCTCCGCCGGCGCTGGCCCCCTTGCTGCGCTATCTGCACCTGCAGCTGGACAGCGCAGGCGAAATCCAACTGCCGGCCACGCCGTGGCCGCATATCGGCGTGCTGCTGGCCGGCCGCAGTCAGACCGTGATCGACGGCCTGATGGTGGCCACTTCGCCGCGCGCCTTCGTCAGCGGCCCCATCACCCGGCCGATCACCCTGCGCGTCGCGCCGGGCACTCGCTTCATCAGCGCGCTGCTGCGGGTGGGACAACTGCCGCGGCTGCTGCCGCTGGACTGTTGGCGCTTGAGTGATCAGGTCTGGCCACTGGAAGAATTGATAGGCGGGGATGAGGAGGCCAAGCTGTGCGACAGCCTGCAAGCCTGCGCCCAGCCGCAGGACTTGGCCGATGTCTTCGGCCGCTGGCTGCTCAAGCTGGCGGCGGAGCGGGAATTGCGCCAGCCGCGCGCGCTGCGGCTGCCGGTGGCGCGCCTGTTCCAGCAGGACGCCGCCACGCTGGCCGCCGACTGCGGCCTGAGCCTGCGCCAGTTCGAGCGCCGCTTCCTGGCCAGCTACGGCCTGCCGCTGCGCGACGCTCGCCGCCTGCTGCGCTTCGTCAATATGCTGGGGCTACTGATTTGCCGGCCGCAGGCCGGCGGCAAGCTGGCGGCGCTGGCGCAGGACTGCGGCTACTTCGACCAGGCGCACATGGCGCGCGATTTCCGAGCGCTGTCCGGCTTCACGCCGAGCGAGATGCTGCGCCGGGTGCACGGCGCCGACGACGCCGCGCTCAGCCTGCTGCAATACAGCCCGGCCGAACGCAGCCTGGTGCTGGGGCCGGACAATAGCGATGTGCAATTGCTGGACCTGCTGCCCTGAGCGCCTGTGCAAAGTCTCGAGCTAGAGCGAGACAAGGCGAAAACAGCTGAGGAAGCGGAATGTACCCGCGGTACATGGGCATTTCGACGCGGTACTCATCGTGTCACGTTTCACGACGCGCAGCGGATCGTGAACAGGTGCTTACTCCCGCTCCGGCAGCCGCGCGCGCAGTGTCTCGCAATGCGCCTGCCAGTCCAGCAGCCGGCGCTGCAACAGCGCCAGCGCCTGATCCTGGCTCTCCCACTCGGTCACCAGCTTGCGCTGCTCGCTGAGCGGCGGCAACGGCACCCAGGCCTCGGCCAGCGCGGAGAAATCCAGACACGCCTCCTCCACCGCCGCGCCCAGGCGCTCCAGGCAGAAACGCCACCATTCGGATTGACGATAGCAATCGAAGAAGGCCGGCAACAACAGTGTCTCGTCCAGCACAAAGCCTTGTTGACCATCGGCGGCGAGCAAGGCCAGCTCCTTCTCGTTGCGCGCCAGCCCACCCTGGTACAAACGCGCCGGATCAAAGGCGAAAGCCTGCGGCGGCACGCTCAGCCCCTGGCCGCTGCCGGCCTGGCGCCAGCCGTCGGCGACGGGCTGGCACAACTCGCCCGATGCCGTCTCCGCCAGCGGCGTCGCCAGCTCGCCGAGTTTGCGCAGCTCCCAATTGCCGGGAATCACGCCCAGCGGGCTGGGCTTGAACGACTGGTGCGGGCTCCATTTGCCCATGCGCCGCGTGCCATAGCCGCGGTTGAGCAAGGCCTGGATCCGGCTAGGCCGCAGCTTGCGGCTGGCCGCGTACTGGCTGGACAGCAGTTCCAGCTTCTCCTCGGCCAGGCTCAGGCAGCCTTCCAGCTCGCCCGCCTCCACTTGCCAGCCCTGCTCGGTCAAGAACGCGGCCAGGCGCAGGTCCAGCGCCTGCTCCTGTTCCTGCAAGCCGGTCAGCTCGGTGGCCAGCGCCTCGGCATCCACCACCTCGGCGGTTTCGTCCGGAGCGAAATAACGCTGCAGATTAAGATTGCCGCGATGCCCCTGTTTGACCTCGCGCAAGCCCACCACCCGCAGATAATCCGGCTCCTCCCGCTCATCCTCCACCGCCGCGCGGTAGGCGCGGAGAATGTGCTCCACATCCTCGGGCCGCAGCGCGTTCTGCGCGCGTCCGCGCGCGAAGGCCTTGCTGGCGTCGATCAATATCACCTTGTTGCGCAGCGGCGCCGGCTTGTTCTTGTTCAACACCACCACGCAGGTGGGCATGCCGGAGCCGTAGAACAGCGCCGGCGGCAGGCCTATCACCGCCTCGATGCGGTCGCCGGACTGGCCGTGGCTGCCGAACAGCAGGGCATTGCGGATGCGGCCCTCGTCGCCGTCGCGGAACAGCACGTCGTGCGGCATCACCAGCGCGGCGCGGCCATCCTCCTTCAGCGTGGCCAGCACATGCTGGACAAAGGCGTAATCGCCGAAGCTGCGCGGCGGAATGCCGTAACCGAAGCGCTTGTGCTCGTCGACCAGCTTCTTGTAATTGGGCTCGGCCGGGCGTTTGCGGCGGCGCTTCTTGCCATCGGCCGGCGGAGCCTCCGCCACCTCGGCCTCTAGCGGCGTCCACCAGTTCTTCACCGTGAACGGCAGTTGCGCCACGGCGCGGTCGAAACGCGGCAGCAGGCCCTCCGGCGACAAATGCCCGGGCGCCACCAGGGTGTCGCCCAGTTCCAGCTTCATTTCCACGCCGTGGAAATACGCGCACAGCTTGGCCATGGCCCAGGTGGCCGGCAGTTTTTCCTGGCCGAAGATATCCAGGTCCACCCTACCGTCCGCCCGTTTTCCGCCGGGCCGGCCGGCCATCATCCGCCATGCGTCGAACAGCGTGCCGGCCGCGCCGCAGCTGGGATCGTACAGGCTGTGTCCCGCTTGCAGCTCCACCAATTCCAGCAGCAGCCGGCTCACCGGCGCCGGCGTGGAAAACGCGCCGCCGCGCTTGCCGGACTCCACCGCGTAGCGGCGCACCAGCCCCTCGCAGACCTCGCCCAAGCGGGACGGGTCTTCCAGGTCGGCATTGCCCAGCTTCAAGGCGCCGATATGGTTCATCAGCGGATGCAGCACCTCGTCGCTCAAGCGCTTGTGTCCCTGGTATTGCACCACGCTGAGCACGCCGGCCAGCGCCGGCCGGTGTTCCTCCAGCGCTACCACCGCCTTGTCCAGCGCCTCGCCTATGCCCTTCTTGCGCTCCTGCAGGCCGGGCCAGCGCGCCGTCTGCGGATAGATTCCGTATTGTTCCTGCACCACGCCGTCGGCGCGCTTGCGGCTCATGCCCTCGGCCGCCACCAATGCCTGCACCCGCTCCACGAACACATCGTGGCAGCGCTTGAGCACAAACAGGCCGAACACATGATTCTTGTAGTCGTAGAGATCCACCTGCTCGCGCAGCAGCTCCGTGGACGCCCACAAGTCTTGTTCCAACTGGTCCGGGGATAGCAAAGTCATAAGGCAACAACCAAGAAAAATGACAAACCCGGCTATTTTAGCCGCATCGCCGCCGGGCGTCGGCAGAGAATGGTCGCGCGGCAATGCTTCATGACAGGACAATTCATATTCATGTCATTCTTTCGTCATTAGGCGCGCCTAGACTGCGGCTCTCCCGCATCACACACGCACGACATCATCATGACTTTGGCCAAACGTCTGTGGCTGACCATACTCTTCACCCTCGCCAGCCTGGCGTTGGCCCTGGTCCTCACCGGGCAGCAACTGCTGGACCTGACCCAGGCGGTGGAACGCCATAGCGCGCGCCAGCAACTGAGCGCCAATCTATACCAGCTGAAAGCCAGCGTGCTGCAGCTATCGCGGCTGGACCCGCTGCTGCCGGACAGCCCGGCGTTGCTGCGGCAGACCAGCCAGACCGTGGCACAGCTGAGCCAGGACATCGCCGCCGGCCTGCCGGCCGCCGAGGCGCAAGCCTTCCGACTATCGGTCACCCCGCTGTGGAGCGCTTACCAGCGCAATCTGAACAGCGCGCTGACCATAGCCGAAACCGCGCCGCAAGACGCGCTGGCCATCCCGGAACAAGCCTGGCAGCAGCACCTGCAGCCGCTGGCGGCGCAGCTGGATCGCCTGCAGCGGCAGGAGCAGCAGCGGCTGCGCCAGGAGAGCGCGCAACTGCGGGACACGCTGGGCCGGCTGGCCTGGCTGACGCTGGGACCGCTGGGCCTGGCCAGCCTGGTGGTGGTGGCGATGCAGCTGGCGCTGGCGCGCCGGCTGAAACGACAGCTGCAAGCGATGGCCGCCGCCGCCGACGCGCTGGGGGAAGGCAATCTGGCGATGCGGCTGCCGGCCCAGGGCCGCGACGAGCTGGCCGCCACCGCCAGCCGCCTGAACCTGTTCCTGGACAAGCTGAGCGAACTGCTGCGGCGCGTGGAGGGCGATGCCCGCCGCAGCGGCGGCGATTGCCAGCGCCTGCAGTTGCTGACCCTGCAAGTAGCCGACGCCAGCCGCCTGCAAAGCGCCAAGGCCAAGCTCAGCAATGAAGCCGCCCACGCGGTGGCCGACAGCGCCCAGAGCGTGGCCGGCCATCTGCAACAGGCCGACGTCCACACCCGCCAGGCGGCGGCGGACACCGAGAGCGCGCGCGAACTGGGCCAGCGCAACGCCGAGGCGATGCAGGCGCTGGCCGGCAATATGGAGCACGCCCAGGCGGAAATGCGTCAGCTCAAGCACAGCCTGGACGATATCGCCGGCGTCAGCGGCCTGATCCGCGATGTGGCCGAGCAGACCAATCTGCTGGCGCTCAACGCCGCGATCGAAGCCGCCCGCGCCGGCGAAAGCGGCCGCGGCTTCGCCGTGGTGGCCGACGAAGTGCGCAAATTGTCCGAGCGCACCCGCGCCGCCACCGGCAGCATCTTCGACGCGCTGGGCAAGGTGGAGGGCGCCACCGGCTCGCTGCATGCCGCGCTGGAACAGGCCGGCGACGCCTGCGCCGACAAGCTGGATTCGCAGCAGGCGCTGGACCAGGCGCTATTGCAAGTGGACGCCGGCCTCGGCCGGCTGAACCGGCTGATGGCCGATATCCGCGAACACAGCGCCGCCCAGGCCCGCGCCGGCGGCGACATCCGTCAGCATGGCCACGAGGTGGCCCACCTCGCCGCCGCCATCGATCAGCAGATGCAGCAAGCCGCGCCGGTGATGCAGCACCTGGCCGACGCGGCCCAGGATCTGAACCAGACCCTGAGCTGGTTCCGCATCGATGCGCCGCAACCCGCCGCGGCCGATCCTGCGCCGAGCTGGCGGCTGCAACAGCAGCCGGCCTGACGCGCCGCGCCGCCGGCAATTAGGCATAAAATTGCCGGAGGCGAAAATTTCGAGCATTTATTCCAGACAAAGACTTGCCATGCGCTCATGCGCGCAATGGTTTGCCCTTTTCATCGCCATTTTCAATCTTCTGTCATAAGCGAGAATACATTTCGTTACATACCGTAATGAAAAGCAAAGGTAGATTAGCCCCCTCTTATAAAAGAGCACATCAGACCGGGCCCACCCGGCACCCGGGACAAGCTCGCCGGCGCTCTCCGCGCCGACGCATCCAGCACGCCGTCATCCTCTATGCCATGCCTCCGCCCCGGACGGCCGGGCGAGCGCGTCGTGGCCGGAACTTGTCTCCATCGCTTGCCCGCCGTGTCCGGCGCTGACTCCACCGGGCCGTCGGGTTTTTAGAACCCGTCTTCGCCTTGCCGCGCGTTTGCGCGCGAGATCGCGAGCGGGCTCTTTGACAGGAGATACCTTTGACACAGCAACACTCGCGCCATATCGGCCCCATCGCCCTGATGCTGACCGGCCTGGGCTCCATCATCGGCTCCGGCTGGCTGTTCGGCGCCGCCCATGCCG
Organism: Chromobacterium aquaticum; assembly: GCF_021129195.1. Classification (GTDB taxonomy): domain Bacteria; phylum Pseudomonadota; class Gammaproteobacteria; order Burkholderiales; family Chromobacteriaceae; genus Chromobacterium; species Chromobacterium aquaticum. Next base: position 29,987 of record NZ_JAJOHW010000044.1, read on the forward strand.
CCCAGATCGCCGGCCCGGCCGCCATCGTCGCCTGGATAGTCGGCATGGTGATCATTCTTTCCATCGCCCTCAGCTACGCGGAACTGGGCGCCATGTTCCCGGAAAGCGGCGGCATGGTGCGCTACGCCCGCTACTCCCACGGCTCCTTGCTCGGCTTCATCGCCGGCTGGGCCAACTGGATCGCCATCGTCTCGGTGATCCCGATCGAAGCCGAAGCCTCGGTGCAATACATGAGCTCCTGGCCCTATGCCTGGGCGCAGCATTTGTATTCCCAGGGCGAACTGACCCCGCCCGGCCTGATGCTGGCCGCGCTGCTGGTCATCGTCTACTTCATGCTCAACTACTGGGGCGTCAAGCTGTTCGCCAAGGCCAATAGCGCCATCACCATCTTCAAGGTGATCGTGCCGGCGCTGACCGTGGGCGCGCTGATCTACAGCGGCTTCCACCCCGGCAATCTGGGCGGCGCCACGCCGGGCGGCTTCGCGCCGTTTGGCTGGGCCAGCGTGATGACCGCGGTGGCCACCAGCGGCATCGTGTTCAGCTTCAACGGCTTCCAAAGCCCGATCAACCTGGCCGGCGAGGCCCGCAATCCGGGCAAGAGCGTGCCCTTCGGCGTGGTCGGCTCCATCCTGCTGGCGGCGGTGATCTATGTGGCGCTGCAAGTGGCCTTCATCGGCGCGCTGTCGCCGGCGGACCTGGCCCACGGCTGGCAAGGCCTGAACTTCAGCTCGCCCTTCGCCCAGCTGGCGATGGCGCTGGGCCTGAACTGGCTGATGCTGCTGCTGTACTTCGACGCCTTCGTCAGCCCCAGCGGCACCGGCGCCACCTATATGGCCACCACCTCACGCATGATCTACGGCATGCAGCGCAACGGCACCATGCCGGAGATCTTCGGTCGCATCCACCCGCTCTACCACATCCCGCGCCCGGCGATGTGGTTCAACCTGGCGGTATCCTTTGTCTTCCTGTTCTTCTTCCGCGGCTGGGGCACGCTGGCGGCGGTGATCTCGGTAGCCACCGTGATTTCCTATCTGACCGGCCCGATCAGCGCCGCCGCGCTGCGCCGCTGCGCCGCCGATCTGCCGCGCCCCTTGCGCCTGGCCGGCCTCGGCGTGGTCGCGCCGTTCGCCTTCGTCTGCGCCTCGCTGGTGCTGTACTGGGCGCGCTGGCCGCTGACCGGCGAGATCATCTTCCTGATCGTGGCCGCGCTGCCGGTGTATTTCTGGTACCAGGCCCGCGCCGGCTGGCCCGAGTTCGGCCGCGAGCTGAAAGGCGCGCTGTGGATGGTGCTCTACCTGCCGACGATGGCGCTGCTGTCTTATATCGGCAGCCAGGACTTCGGCGGCATCGGCCTCTTGCCCTACGGACCGGACATGGCGGTGGTGGCCGCGGTAGCGCTGGCCTTCTACTACTGGGGCGTCAACAGCGGTTGGCGCACCCGTTACCTGGACGCCGAGCACGACGCCCGCGCCGTCGCCGACATGGAAGCCGCCGAGAACGCGCCGCGCGGCAAGCTGGCCGGCCAGCAAGCCTAAACCCCTGCCGGGAGCCGCTCAGCCGGCTCCCGCCGCGGGCGGTCTCGCGCCGCCCTCGGCTTCCATCTCCTCTCCCAAAGCATCCAGCACTGGCAGAAGCGCTCGCAAGGCGGCGCTGCGATACCCGCCCTTGCGCGTCAGAACCGCCGCGGTGCGCGCCGGCAACGGCGTTTGCAATCCCAGCGCTCCCAATTCCGGATGCCGCCGCGTGATCGCCCACGGCAGGATGGTGGCGCAATCACCGTGACGGACCATTTCCAACACCGCGCCTATGCTATTGGCTTGCGCCGCGATCCGCGGCTTCAGGCCCAAGTCTTGGAAATAGCGATCGATATGACCGCGGGTGGCGAAATCCGCGCTCAACAGCGCCCACGGCGTCTGCGCCAATGCCTCCGCGCCGAGCGCCTGCGTCCGCTGTCGCCACGGGTGGAGGCCGCCCACCACCACGGCCAGGGTTTCGCTGAATAGCGGGCGCGCGTCTATCTCCACCGAGCGCGCCTGATCGAAAGCGATTCCCACGTCGATCTCGTCCGCCAGCAAGGCCAGCTCGATCGCGTCCAGCGTCGCCTCGCGCACGCATAGTTCGATGCCGGGGTAGAGCCGGCGCAGCCGCGCCGCCAGCGGCCCCAGCAGATAACTGGCGAAGGTCGGCGTCATCGCCAGCCGCAGGCTGCCGCGCGACAGATCGCCGACGTCCCGGGTGGCGCGCTGCGCCGCCTCCAGTTCGCGCAGCGCGCGGCGCGCGTATTCCAGATAGGCGGCGCCGGCATCGGTGGGCCGCACCGTGCGTCCGCCGCGGTCCAGCAGCTGCGCGCCCACCATCTCTTCCAATTGCTTGATCTGCTGCGACAGCGTTGGTTGCGACACATGCAGCGCCTCGGCCGCCCGAGTGAAATTGCCGTGCTCGACCACGGCCTGCAGATAACGGATATGTCGGAGAATCATGCGCCCAAACTATAGGAAATAATTATGGATATCATTTTATATCGGTCTTGGACCCTATAGAGAAAAAGCCTCATCCTTGGCGCATCCCTTCCCCGCCAAGGAGCAAGCCATGCAAGCCCTCATCGACGGTTTTCTGAAATTCCAACAAGAAGCCTATCCCCAGCGTTCGGCGCTGTTCCGCCAATTGGCCGACAGCCAGGCCCCCGGCGCGCTGTTCATCACCTGCTCGGACAGCCGCGTGGTGCCGGAACTGCTGACCCAGCAAGAACCCGGCGCGCTGTTCGTGATCCGCAACGCCGGCAACATCGTTCCCTGCTACGGGCCGGAGCCGGGCGGCGTCACCGCCTCGGTGGAATACGCGGTGGCCGCGCTGGGCGTCGCCGACATCGTGGTCTGCGGCCATTCCGACTGCGGCGCGATGACGGCGATCGCCAATGGCTGCTGCCTGGACCATCTGCCAGCGGTGGCAGGCTGGCTACGCCACGCCGACTCCGCCAAAGTGGTGAACGCGGCGCGCCGGCACGACAACGCCCGCCAGCGGCTGGACGACATGGTCAGGGAAAACGTCATCGCCCAACTGGCCAATCTCAAAACCCACCCCTCGGTGGCGCTGGCGATGCGCCAGGGCCGGCTGACCCTGCACGGCTGGGTCTACGACATCGAAACCGGCGCCATCCTGGCGCTGGACCACGCCAGCCAGCGCTTCGTTTCCCTGGCGGATTTCCCGCTGACCCGCGCCGCCTGAAAGCGGCGCCTCCCGCAAACCACAAGAAAGGACCATCCCATGCAACAATCCAATATCAGCCAGGACCTCCGCGTCGAACTGACCGCCCGCGCCCTCGGCGCCAAGGCCTTGAAGGACCTGAGCTGGGAGCAGTTGGCCGCCGGCACCGGCCTCAGCCTGGCCTATGTCACCGCCGCCGTGCTGGGCCAACACGCGCTGCCCAAGCCCGCCGCGGAGCTGGTCTGCGAACGGCTGGGCCTGAACGCGGCCGACGCCCTGCAACTGCAGGCCATTCCGCTGCGCGGCAGCATACCCGGCGGCATTCCCACCGACCCCACCATTTACCGCTTCTATGAAATGATCCAGATCTATGGCACCACGCTGAAGGCCTTGGTGCATGAGAAGTTTGGCGACGGCATCATCAGCGCCATCAATTTCAAGCTGGACATCCGCAAAGTGGAAGACCCCGACGGCGGCGAACGCGCGGTAATCACCCTGGACGGCAAGTTCCTGCCCAATAAGCCCTACTAAGAACCTGTTTACGATCTGCTGCGCGTCGGCGATACGGCGTTGAAAACAGCTTCGAAATGCTCATGTACCACACGTACATTCCGCTTTCTCAGCTGTTTTCGCCTTGTCTCGCTCTAGCTCGCGAGATCGTAAACAGGTTCTTTAAGAAGCGCTCCCGGCTCTTTCCGGCATCAAGCCCACTCGGATAACCATTGGCATGCCCATCCGAATATCCGGCGAGGCGGGGCTTCCCCGCCTGTTGCCTGGCGGCGCATCTTGCGCCGCCATCTTTTTACCGCCGGCTGCCGCCGACCAAGGCCGCTTGACACCGCTGGCGCCGCCCAATTAGTTTGCAAGTTAATTTTCTCCAGCCCGCCGCGCCGCCAGTCCATCAGGGGGTCACGCCATGCAGAACGACAATCCGCTCAAGCACATCCCCACTCTGGCGATGCTGATCGCGCTGTCCATCGCCGGCGCCATCATCGGCATCCAGCTGCTGTGCACCCTGGGCATCACCCCGAGCACTTCCATCATCGGCGCGCTGCTGGCGATGCTGCTGTCCAGGCTGCCCTGGGCCGCATTCCGCCACTACCGCTCCATCCACACCCAGAACCTGGCGCAGACCGTGATTTCCTCCGCCACCTTCGGCGCCGCCAACAGCCTGCTGATGCCCATCGCCGTGCCCTGGGCCATGGGCATGCCCGAGCTGATCCTGCCGATGTTCTGCGGCGTGGCCGCGGCCATGCTGCTGGATGGCTACCTGCTCTACCGCCTGTTCGACACCCGGGTCTTTCCGGCCGGCAACGCCTGGCCGATAGGCGTGGCCACCGCGGAAGCGATCCAGGCCGGCGACCAGGGCGGCCGCAACGCCCGCCTGCTGTTGGCCGGCATTGCCGCCGGCATCGCTGGCGCCATGCTCAAAATCCCGATGGCGGCCTTTGGCACCGCCTTCATCGGCAATATCTGGGCGCTGAGCATGCTGGGCCTGGGCCTGCTGCTGCGCGCTTACGCCGAGCCGGTCGCCGGCATCGACCTCAACGCCCGCTATGTTCCGCACGGCGTGATGGTGGGCGCCGGCCTGGTCGCCCTGTTCCAAGTGGCGCGCGTGATCCGCGCCAAGCAGCCCGACGGCGGCCGCGCCGCTCGCCCGGACCGCGAAGTGCGCCACGCCTTGGGCCTGGGCGCGGCGGGCTATCTGCTGATCTCCATGCTGCTGGCGCTGGCCGGCGGCCTGTGGAGCGAAATGACGCTGCCCATGCTGCTGCTGTTCGTGCTCTACGCCGCGTTCGCCGCCTTCGCCCATGAGTTGATCGTGGGCATCGCCGCCATGCACTCCGGCTGGTTTCCGGCCTTCGCCGTGGCGCTGATCACCTTGATCGTCGGCATCCTGCTCGGCTTTCCTCCGCTGGCGCTCTGCCTGCTCACCGGCTTCACCGCCGCCACCGGACCGGCCTTCGCCGACATGGGCTTCGATCTGAAAACCGGCTTCATCCTGCGCGGCCACGGCCGGGACCTGGCGGCGGAGCTGCATGGGCGGCGCATTCAGATGTTCGCCGCCATCGGCGCCTTCCTCGTCGCCATTCCGGTGGTGTGGCTGGTCCATGCCAGCTACTTTGCCCAGGATCTGCTGCCGCCGGCGGCGCGGGTGTTCGCCAAGACCATAGCCGCCGGCAGCCAGGCCAACCTGGCCTACACCCTGGGGCTATGGGCCCTTCCCGGCGCCATCATCCAGCTAGTCGGCGGGCCCGGACGCCAGCTCGGCGTGCTGCTCGCCACCGGCCTGCTGATCAACAACGCCGGCGCCGGCTGGGCGCTGCTGCTCGGCATCGCTTTGCGCATCTATATCAGCCGCCGCTGGGGCGCCGCCAGCCGCCCACCGATGGAGGTGATCGCCGCCGGCTTTATCGCCGGCGACGCGCTCGCCAGCTTCTTCGCTTCCGTCGCCGCCACGCCCGGCAAACGTTAAGGACACACGCCATGAGCTTGCAACAAACCCTGCAGGTATTCGAACTGATGGATAGCGCCAAGGTGAGCGGCGCGGACATCGTCGAACTATTCGCCGCCGATCCCGGCATCCGTGCCGTCAGCCGCCGCGTTCAGGGCGTCAAGGGCGGCACCGACTTTGTCCGCATCGACATCCCCGGCGCCAACGGCAAGAGCGCCGGCGGCGCCGCGCCGACGCTGGCCATCATCGGCCGCCTGGGCGGCATCGGCGCCCGTCCCGACCGCATCGGCCTGGTTTCCGATGCCGACGGCGCCATCGCCGCCGTCGCCTGCGCGTTGAAACTGGCCCGGATGCAACGCAACGGCGACGCTTTGCCCGGCGACGTGATCGTCACCACTCACATCTGCCCCGACGCCCCCATCCTGCCGCGCCAGCCGGCGGATTTCATGGATGCGCCAGTGGACGACGCGACGATGAACCGCCACGAAGTGCCGGCGGAAGCGGACGCCGTGCTGTCGATCGACACCAGCAAGGGCAACCGCATTCTCAACCACAAGGGCTATGCGATTTCGCCCACCGTCAAGGAGGGTTACATCCTGCGCGTGGCGGAAGACCTGCTGCGCATCATGGAACAGAGCAGCGGCCGCGCGGCGGTCGCCTTCCCCATCACCACCCAGGACATCACGCCTTACGGCAACGGGGTCTACCATTTGAACAGCATTTTGCAGCCGGCCACCGCGACAAGCGCGCCGGTCGTCGGCGTCGCCATCTGCGCCGAAACCGTGGTGCCGGGCTGCTGCACCGGCGCCAGCCATGAAACCGATATCGCGCTGGCGGTGAAGTTTGCGCTGGAGGTGGCCAAGGCGTTCGGCCGCGGCAACTGCCGTTTCTACGACGCGGACGAGTATGCGCGCCTGCTCGAGCTATACGGCAGCCTGCGCCATCTGCAACTCAGGCAAGCATCGGAAACGGATGGCGTGGAAGGGACGATAATGCCGGCCACCAGTTAAAGCGCCGCCGCCCAAACCGGAACGAACACATGGCCAAAACCGCGCTGGCTTGACCGGTACCGGGCTTTGGCTATGCTGTGATAGTCCTCTCCCGTTTCCGGTTCCATGTGTGTCGCTGATCGTCGCTTCCCTCATTGTGGCCTGCATCGGCGTGATCACTTGGCAGCACTCGGTGCGCGCGGAATTATTACTGCCAAGAAAACGCTGGCTGCAAGCTTCCTTATTACTATCCGCCGGCATGCTGCTGGAAGGCGAGATATCCACCCAGCGCGACTGGCTCCTGGCGGTGGGCAGCGGTTTCAGCAATGCCGGCATCAGCTTGCAACTGACCATCATCGCCCGCTTGATCGGTTTGCGCCCGCCGCGCTGGCTATGGCTGGCGGTGGGCGTTTACTCGGCCATCGACAAATGGGTGCCCAATCCGCTGCTCAGCACCCTATTGGACGCGTTGGAAATTCCCTTGCTTTATCTGTGCGCCAGTTGGCTGTTCATGACGGCGGAACAGCGCATCTGCAATAACCGCTATAGCCTGACCGCCTTATTGTTCCTGCTCGGCGCCATGGTGTACGGCTGGCGGGACGGCCATGGCATTTACCAGCAATACCTGGGCTTTGGCTTCATTCCGCACCAGGAACTGCCGCTGCATGCCCTGGCCTTGACCCTGGCATCCGCAGCCCAGGTGTGTGGTTCCGTGGGTTTTCTCAACATCGTGCTGCAAAAGCAGAACAGCCGGCTCCAGGATGTCGCCAGCCTGGACCCGCTGACCTCGGCCGGCAACCGGCGCGCCTTGCAGCACTGGCTGGATCATCTCGACCCGTCGATGGAAATCGCCTGCGTGATCATGCTGGACATCGATCACTTCAAGGCCGTCAACGACCGCTATGGCCACTTGGCCGGCGACCAGGTGCTGCAGTCCTTGAGCCAAGAACTGCGCGGCCACATCCGCGATCAAGACCTGTTGATCCGCTATGGCGGGGAGGAATTCTGCCTGGTGCTGCCGAATATAGGCATCAGCAGCGGCGAGAGAATCATAGATCGGCTGCGGCGACAGTTCAGCCAGTTGCAGCCGCTGACGCAGCACCCCGAGGCGCGCTGCAGCTTTTCCGCCGGCATCCATCTGTGGCGCTGCCAGCAGCAGGACTTCGGCCAGGCCCAGCAATCGGCGGATCAGGCCTTGTACCAGGCGAAACAGGCCGGCCGCAATCAAGTGGTTCGCTCACGCTGAGTATCGGGCATGGCCACAAAAAAACCGCCGGGTTTCCCCGGCGGTCGTCGTGTGCAAGGCTGACGGCTTAGAGCCTGTTTACGATCTCGCGAGCTAGAGCGAGACAAGGCGTTGCGGCTGAGAAAGCGGAGTGTACACACGGTACATGGGCATTTCGAAGCGGTACTCACCGTGTCACGTCTCACGACGCGCAACAGATCGTCAACAGGTTCTTAGAGCACCGCCAGCGCGGCGTCGTAGTTCGGCTCCTCGCCAATCTCGGCCACCAGCTCGCTGTGCAGCACCTTGTTGTCCTTGTCCAGCACCACCACCGCGCGGGCGGTCAGGCCGGCCAGCGGGCCGGAGGCCAGCTTGACGCCGTAATCGGCGGCGAACTGCGGATTGCGGAAGGTGGACAGGGTCACCACATTGTCGATGCCTTCGGCGCCGCAGAAGCGCTTCTGCGCGAACGGCAGGTCGGCGGAGATGCACAGCACCACGGTGTCGGCCAGCTTGGCCGCGCGTTCGTTGAACTTGCGCACCGACATCGCGCAGGTCGGGGTGTCCACGCTAGGGAAAATGTTCAGCACCTTGTTCTTGCCGGCGTAGTTGTCCAGCTTGGTCTCGGCCAGGTCGGCGGAGGTCAGGGTCAAGGCCGGGGCTTGCTGGCCCTTGGCCGGCAGCGCGCCGGCCACTTCAACCGGATTGCCGCGCAGAGTCACTGTTGCCATGTGGAGAGTCCTCGATAGGTTCTTAAAGGGGAAAGACTCCGCTAGTGTGCGGCAGAATCGCCAAAATTCAACCCCGCACAAAGTAGGGCCAAGGCGACGCATCCTTATGAAAATGCCCGCCGCGCCATGGGAAAGCGCAAATCAGCCTGACGTCGCGGCAGCGGCATCAGTATACTGTGGCGCTATTCGAAAACTTGTCGAAAATACTGAGCAGAGGCCGGCAACGGCACGCCATCGAGGTGATAGGCATGGACATTGGATTACGCGTCAAACAAGTGCGCGAGCACTTCTCGCTGTCGCAGCGCGAGCTGGCGAAACGGGCCGGCATGGCCAACGCCACCATCTCGCTGATAGAGCAGAACCGGGTCAGCCCGTCCATCAGTTCGCTATTGAAGCTGATCCAGGGTTTCCCGATGACGCTGACCGAGTTTCTGACCTTTGGCGAACCGCCGCCCAGCGACCCTTACACCTTCCGCCGCGAACAGCAGCCGGACCTGGGCCGCGACGGCCTGAAGCTGCTGCTGATCGGCGCGTCCAATCCCAATCGTCAGATGCGCATGCTGCGCGAACTGTATTCGCCGGGCGCGGACACCGGCAAGGAAATGATCACCCACCCGGAAGGCGAGGAATGCGGCGTGGTGGTGCGCGGCAGCGTGGAGCTGACCGTGGACGGCCACATCAGCATCCTCTCCGCCGGCGACGGCTATTACTTCCCCAGCACCCTGCCGCACAAATTCCGCAATATCGGGCCGGACGAGGCCGAGATCATCAGCGCCAACACCCCGGCCAATTTCTAATAACGTGTTTACGATCTTTTTGTGTTGCGTAGATACGTAGGCAAGCTCGTATTCGACGTACCCCTGGGTCCCTTCAAGCCTGCCGTCGGGTGGCAGGCCCGAGGTTTTAGCTACGCAGAAACTTCGCTACGCGCGTTTTAAGCGGCGGCTTGTTCGAGCAGCGCGACGTTAGCGCGCCATCACTGAGCGAATCAGAGATTCGCACGTAGAGAGTTCAGCCGCGCCTCGGGCCTGACTGGGCCCGACGGGAAGCCGCAGGCCAGGCTTGCAGGGTGGCCTTTAGGGGTGGAGGGGATATTTGGCCAAGCAAATATCTCCTCCCTGCTTGCCGGGCGGAACCGGCCCTAAATCATCATCCGCGTAGCGGATTCAATGTATTGAACAATGGTCTCTCTCGGAAAGATCGTAAACAGGCTCTAAGAACCTGTTTACGATCTCCGGAGCAATAGAGCCAGGAAAGCCAAGTGGATGAACTGCAAGCTGGTATTCAGCTTCCGCTCGCAGTTCTTCCACAGCCTTCTGCTCTTTTCCAACCATGCGAAGCTGCGCTCAACAATCCATCGTTTGGGCATCACCTTGAACGTATGTAACTCGCTTCTCTTGGCAATCTGTACCGTCACATACCCGCCCAGAATCTCCCGCACTCCCTGCGCGAAGGGCTGGCCCATGTAGCCGCTGTCGCACAGCAG
>NZ_JAJOHW010000045.1 GCF_021129195.1 Chromobacterium aquaticum
GCCCTACGCCCAGCCCGCCCCTCAGCCAGCCGCGCCGCGCGCCGCGGCCCGACCCGCGCCGGCTCCTGCACCCGCGCCGATATTGAGTCCCGCCAATGGCGAAGAGCCCGAGGTAATGTCGCAGGAACTCAAGCAGATAGGCGACGAGATCAAGCTGCTGCGCAGCCTGCTGCAAAGCCAGCTGGCCAGCTTCGCCTGGTCCGACATGGAAGGCAAGGCGCCCAACCGTCTCGAACTATTCAAGCACCTGCTGGCGATGGGCTTTTCCGCCCAGCTGATCCGCCAGCTGATCGAAAAGATGCCGGCCCAGTACGAGGCCGAGGTCGCGGTCAAGTGGGCGCGCTCGGCGCTGATGCACAATCTGAAATGCGCGGATTCCGACAAGAAAATCATGGACCGCGGCGGCATCTACGCGCTGGTCGGCCCCACCGGCGTCGGCAAGACCACCACCGTGGCCAAGCTGGCCGCGCGCGCCACCATGCGCTTCGGCGCTCAGCACGTGGCGCTGATCACCACCGACAGCTACCGGATCGGCGCCCAGGACCAATTGCGCATCTACGGCAAGATTCTCGGCATCCCGGTGTTCTCTATCCAGAACGAGGGCGATCTGCAACTGACGCTGGCCGATCTGTCCAACCGCCACATCGTGTTCATCGACACCGTGGGCATGGGCCAGCGCGACGCCCGCGTGCTGGCGCAGATCGAAATGTTCCGCACCGCCGGCCGGCCGATCGAGCGCCTGCTACTGTTGGCCTCCAACGCCGACGGCCAGACGCTGGAAGACGTGGTGCGCCGCTACCGCGGCGACGGCCTCACCGGCTGCGTGCTGTCCAAGATAGACGAATCGGTGACGATGGGGCCCAGCCTGGACGTGATCATCCGCAACCGGCTGCGCCTGTTCTACATCACCAATGGTCAGCGCGTGCCGGAAGACCTGCACGCCGCCCACGCCGGCTTCCTGGTGGACCGCGCGATGCGCTCGCAGCAGCAAAACTCCCCCTTCACGCTCCAGGCCGACGAACTGCCGATCATGAACGCGGCCCAGGCCGGATGGTTGTAGCCGCGATGCAGGATCAAGCCGCCAGCCTCCGCCTGCTCAGCGCCCGTTCCTCGCGCGCTCCCAGCTTCGCCTTCATCGGCTCCTCCGGCTCCGGCGCCAGCACCCTGGCCACCGAGCTGGCGCTGGGCCTGGCCTACGCCGGCCAGCGCCCGCTGCTGGTGGACTGCACCCAGGGCCAGGTGCAGGCGCGCCGCCTGGGCGTGCCCACCACCGCCACGTTGGAAAGCCAGGTGCTGACCCTGGGCGGACTGGACGAGATGATGGTGAGTTCGCGCCAGGGCATTCAGCTGATCAATCTCTATGCGCGCCCGGAAGAGCGCGCGCTGTTCTCCGCCCAGCTGTGGCTGCGCCTGGGCAGCGAATTCGCCGCGCTGGAGCGCGACGCCTCGGTGTTGCTGGTGGACGCGCCCAATCCGGCCCACGACCCGGTGCCGGCCAGCGTAGCCGACAATTTGGTATTAGTGCTCACGCCGGCGGCGGAGTCGCTGACCACGGCCTACGCTAATATCAAGAGGCTGTCCGGCGGTTATGGCCGCCAGCGCTTCAATGTGCTGATCAACCGCGCCCGCCATCTGGAAGAAGCGCGCGAGCTGTTCACCCGGCTGTCGGCAGCCACCGGGGAGTTCCTGTCGGTGGCGCTGCGCTGGGTGGGTTTCGTGCCGATGGACAATGCGCTGCGCCGCAGCCAGACCTTGCGCCGCCCGTTGATGGAGGCCTTTCCGGACAGCGAGGCCGCGATGGCGTTCTCGCAGCTGGCCGCGGTGCTGCCGCAATGGGATACCCAGGAAACGCCGCGCGCGGGCACCGGATTCATGGACTTGTTGATTGCCGCCTCGCGCGACTGGGCCGAGGCGGATGGAGTCAAATCTTTATGAGCTTGCCGTCCTATCGCCGAACCGGCTACGCCGCCGCCGCGGCCCCCGTCGAGATCGACGTGGAGGCCTACGCGCCGCTGGTCAAGAAGCTGGCCGGCATGATGATCGCCCGGCTGCCGGCCTCGGTCGACATCGACGATCTGATCCAAGTCGGCGTCATCGGCCTGATAGAGGCCGCGCGCCAGTTCGACCCGGCCCAGGGCGTGATGTTCGAAACCTTCGCCAGCCAGCGCGTGCGCGGCGCGATGCTGGACGAGCTGCGCCGCGAAGACTGGATGCCGCGCCAGGCGCGCCGCCATTCGCGCCAGATCGAGGACGCGGTGCGGCAGCTGGAACACCAGTTGGGCCGCTCGCCGCTGGAATCGGAAATCGCCACCCACATGGGGCTGGAGCTGGAACAGTATCAGGACATGCTGGGCGATTGCCGCGGCATGACCCTGCTGCATTTCGAGGACTTTTCCAACGATGACGGCGACTCACTGCCCGACGCGGTGGCCAATGTCGCCGACGACGACTCGCCGGACCCGTTCGCCGCGCTGGCCGACGGCGGTTTCCGCCAGGCGCTGATAGACGGCATCAAGCTGCTGCCGGAGCGCGATCAATTGGTGATGGCGCTCTATTACGAGCAGGAATTGAATCTGAAGGAAATCGGCGCGGTGCTCGGCGTGTCCGAATCGCGAGTCAGCCAATTGCATAGCCAGGCCATCGCCCGGCTGCGCGCGCGCATCAAGGACTGGCTCTGACGCTCCGCGCCCTGACGCGGCATAACACTAAAAACCGGAACTTCGTGTGGACAAGATAAGCATTGTAGCCATTCTGATGGGTTTGACCGCCATCCTCGCCGGCCAGGCGCTGGAGGGGGGCAACATCGGTTCCCTGATACAGCTGACCGCCTTCATGATCGTCATCGGCGGCACTGTCAGCGCGGTGATGCTGCAAAGCACGCCCAAGCAGTTCGTCGCCGGCGTGCGCATGCTGAAATGGATTTTCCAGCCGCCGGCGCTGGACCACGACAAAATGATCCGCGAAATCATCAACTGGAGCCAGACCGCGCGCAAGGGCGGCCTGCTGGCGCTGGAAGGCTATATCAATCTGCAGAAGGATCCCTTCATCAAGAAGGCGCTGCAAATGCTGGTGGATGGCGCCGAGCCGGACACGCTGCGCTCGGTGATGGACGTGGAAATCTCCATGTTCGAGCACGCGCGCAAGCAGGCGGCGCGGATCTGGGAATCCGCCGGCGGCTATGCGCCGACCATGGGCATCCTGGGCGCGGTGCTGGGCCTGATCCACGTGATGGAAAACCTGTCCGACCCGTCCAAGCTGGGCGCCGGCATCGCCGTGGCCTTCGTCGCCACCGTCTACGGCGTAGGCTCTGCCAACTTGCTGTTCCTGCCCATCGCCAGCAAGCTCAAGCACCTGGTCGCTTCGGAAGTCGCCTTGAAAGAGCTAGTGGTGGAGGGCCTGGTTTCCATCGCCAACGGCGAAAACCCGCGCATCATCGAAAGCCGGCTCAAGGGCTTCCTGGCGATGCACGAATAAACCTGCACCAGATCCGCTGAGAGCCCGTTCAAAGTCTCGCGAGCAAGAGCGAGACAAGGCGAAAACGAGAGAAAAAGCGGAATGTACTCGTGGTACATGAGCATTTTGAGCTTGTTTTCAACGCCGTATCGCTGACGCGCAGCAGATCGTAAACAGGTTCTTAGATCAACGGCGTCCGATGCCTGCCAAGCCTCAGACGCCGTTTGCTATTGGAAAAACTGCTGCAGATAATCGACAAAGGCCCTGACCTTGCCAGGCACATGCCGCCGCGCCGGATAGACCGCCGACAAATCCAGGCAATGCCAGTCGTAATCGCCGAGCAGCGGCACCAGCGTGCCCTCGGCCAAGGCCTGCTCCAGCAGAAAGCGCGGCTGCAGGATCACCCCCATGCCGTGGATGGCCGCGTCGGTCAGGATGTCGCCGTTATTGGCGCGCAGCATGCCCTTGACCTTGACTCGGCCGCTGCTGCCGTCCGGCGCGGTGAAATCCCACAGATTGGGCTGCGTGGTCAGCGCGTACAACAGGCATTGATGCTCGGCCAGTTCCGCCGGCGTCGCCGGCGTGCCGCAGCGCTGCAGATAACTGGGCGCGGCGACGACCAGGTCGCGTATTCGCGCCAGCCGCCGCGCCACCAAGGACGAGTCCGATAGATTGGATACCCGCAACCCCAGGTCGAAGCCCTCCTCCACCAGGTCCACGCGCCGGTCGTTCAGGTTCAGTTCCACCTCGATCTGCGGATACTGCTGATGAAAGCCGGCCACCACCCGTCCCAGGTAGCGCATGCCGAAAGACACCGGCGCCGACACCCGCAAACGCCCCACCGGGCTGCTGGCACCGTGCGATAAACGCGCGTCCAGATCGTCAAGCTCGGCCAACAGGCCGCCAGCCTGCCCCAGATAGGTCTCGCCCGCCTCGGTCAGCGACAAGCGCCGCGTGGTGCGATGCATCAGCCGCACGCCCAGCCTCCCTTCCAGGCTGGATACCAGCTTGGTCACCATCGCCCGCGACAACTCCAGCCTCTCGGCGGCGGCGGCGAAACTGCCCAGCTCCGCCACGCAGACGAAGGCGCGTATCTCCGAAAAGCGGTCCATGATAATTTCCTATTGGTAAACAATATTTTTATTAATAGCGGATTTATTGAATTTACACCACATGGTCAAATGCACTCCATCGCAAATTTGTTTGGAGTCCCACCATGAACCGCTTCCAAAACCCCGCCCTCGGCACCCTGATCCTGCGTCTGTCGCTGGGCCTGATGTATCTGTCCCACGGCTTGCTCAAGCTGCTGGTGTTCACCCCGGCCGGCACCGCCGGCTACTTCGCCAGCCTGGGCCTGCCCGGTTTTGTCGGCTACCTGTCCATCCTGGCCGAAGTCGGCGGCGGCCTGCTGCTATTGTCCGGCTTCTTCGCTCGCTGGGTAGCGCTGGCGCTGGTTCCGCTGCTGCTCGGCACCATCGTGCTGGTGCACGGCGCCCATGGCTGGATGTTCTCCAACGAAGGCGGCGGCTGGGAATATCCGGCCTTCCTGATCACCAGCTCGCTGGCTCTGTTCTTCCTCGGCGACAGCAAGCGTCAGGCCTGAGCCTTACCCTGCCAGCTAGACGGCGGCCCCTCCCAGGGGTCGCCGTTTTTCATTCCACGCATAACAAAAATGCAACAGCCTCCCCGCTGCCATGCCGTCCGAGCCGGGGGCCATTTCTCCGTGCAAAATCAGCCCCCATCCCCGGCCCTTCCATCCCCCCGCCACCGACCAGCCAAGAACTAGTGCAAATACGTGAATTCCTACTTGCTTAATTTCTTGATTGCCATCAAGCTGCACCGTTATTTCGATGTAATTAAACTACAGTATTGGCATCATATCTCTGCTTTGACAGTAAGCGTCAGCACTGTCGCGGCCTGATTGATGTCGCTGCGCCATCGAACACAGACAGGCCATTCCGTACGGTGTACTCTATCCGGCACGCCACACGGAACCGCTCATGAAGAAGCAGGCCGACGCTCGTAATAAAACAACTGATAAATTCCCGATCTGAGGAGTTATATATGAGCACACCCTTGCCACGACTGCAGATCCTCGCCCCCCTGTCCGGGTGGCTGGTCGCACTGGACACCGTTCCCGATCCGGTATTCGCCGGCAAGATGGTTGGAGACGGCATTTCGCTGGATCCGACCTCCTGCAGCCTGCTGGCTCCGGTCTCCGGCACCGTCAGCAATCTACATTCCGCGCACCATGCGCTGACCATCATCTCGCCCCAAGGCGTGGAAGTGATGGTGCACATCGGCATCGACACCGTGATGCTCAAAGGCCAGGGCTTTCAGCCGCTGGTCGCGCAAGGCCAGCAAGTCAAGGCCGGTCAGCCGCTAATCGATTTTGAACTGGACCTGGTCGCGCGCAAGGCGCAGAGCCTGTTGACCCAGATCATCATCACCAATGGCGATGCCACCGTCAGCGCGATGCACTGCGCCAGCGGCCAGGCCGAAGCCGGCAAGACCGTGGTGCTGGAACTGGAACTGTCCGGAGCCGCCGCCACGGCCGCAGCCCCGGCCGCCGACAGCGCCAAGCTGTTGTCCCCGGAAATCACCATCACCAATCCCGCCGGCCTGCATGCCCGCCCGGCCGCGGTATTCGCCAGCAAGGCGAAAAGCTTCCAGGCCGACATTCACCTGCTGCTGGGCGAGCAATCAGCCAACGCCAAATCCGTGGTCGGCGTGATGGGCCTGTCCACCCGCAACGGCGACAAGGTGCGCATCGAAGCCGCCGGCGCCGACGCCGAGCAGGCACTGGCCGAGCTGACCCAGCTGCTGCTGGACCGCTGCGGCGAGGCAGAGGACGAAGCGCCGGCCGCGCCCGCGTCGGCAATCGCCCCCGTCCTGCACGAAGAAAGCGCCGAGCTACTGGTCGGCGTCGGCGCCTCGCCTGGCCTGGCCATCGGCCGTGTCTACCATCACCGGCTGCAAGAATTCGACGTGCCGGAATTCGGCCAAGGCGCCAATCAGGAACAGCAATTCTTCACCCGCGCCACCGAAGAAGCGGCGCAACAGATAGACGCGGTCAAAACCCAGCTGACCGACAAAGCCAAGCAGGCCATCCTGTCCATGCACCAGGAATTGCTGCAAGACCCGGACCTGCTGGCGCAAACCTATGCCGGCCTGGCCGACGGCAAATCCGCCGCCTGGGCCTGGCGCGCCGCCTTCAGTTCCTACTCCGCGCGCCTGGAGGCGCAGGACAACGCCTTGCTGCGCGAACGCGCCAACGATATCCGCGACGTGGGCCGCCGCGTGCTGGCCTTGCTGGCCGGCGTCAAGCAGGCCAGCCTGGACGTGCCGGCCGGCTCCATCCTGATCGCCGAGGATCTGACCCCGTCCGACACCGCCGCGCTGGACCCCAACAAGGTGCTGGGCTTCTGTACCCGCACCGGCGGCGCCACCAGCCATGTGGCCATCCTGGCGCGTTCGCTGGGCATTCCGGCGATCTGCGGCATTTCCCAGGCCGCGCTGGCGCTGCCGGATAGCGAACAAGTCATCATCGACGGCAGCCGCGGCACGCTGCGCATCGCGCCAAACGCCGAGCAACTGGCCGCGGCCGAAACCGAAATCGCCGGCATCGCCGCGCGCCGCGCCGCCGAAGCGGCGATGTCGCAGCAGGAAGCGCGCACCCGCGACGGCGTGCGCATCGAAGTGGTGGCCAATATCCGCAACGCCGCCGACGCGCGCGAGGCGGTGGCCAAGGGCGCCGAGGGCGTGGGCCTGCTGCGTTCCGAATTCCTGTTCGACAACCGCGACACCGCGCCCAGCGAGCAGGAACAGGCGGAAGAATACTGTGCGGTGGCCCGCGCGCTGGGCCAGGAACGCCCGCTGGTAGTGCGCACCCTGGACGTGGGCGGCGACAAGCCGCTGTCCTACCTGCCCTTGCCCAAGGAAGACAACCCCTTCCTCGGCCTGCGCGGCATCCGCGTCAGCCTGGAGCGCCCGGACCTGTTGCGCACCCAGTTGCGCGCCATCCTGCAAGCCGCGCCGCTGACCCGCTTGCACATCATGTTCCCGATGGTGGCTTCGCTGGACGAATTGCGCGCCGCCAAGGCCGTGCTGGCCGAAGAGCAGGCCGCAAGCGGCCAGCATGACGTCAAGGTGGGCATCATGGTGGAAGTGCCCTCCGCCGCCGTCATGGCCGCGCGCTTCGCGCCGGAAGTGGATTTCTTCTCCATCGGCACCAACGACCTGACCCAGTACGTGCTGGCGATGGACCGCGGCCATCCGCAGTTGGCCAAGCAGGCCGACGCGCTGCACCCGGCGGTGCTGGCGATGATAGCGATGACTTGCGACGGCGCCCGCGCCCACGGCAAATGGGTGGGCATCTGCGGCGGCCTCGCCTCCGACGAACGCGCCGCGCCGCTGCTGGTGGGCATGGGCGTCGGCGAGCTGTCGGTCAGCACGCCGGCGCTGGCCGCGGTCAAGGCCACACTGGCGCGCTGGAGCGCGGACGAGTGCCAGGCGTTGGCGCGACAGGCGCTGGCCCTGTCCACCGTGACCGAGGTGCGCGAGTTGTTGAACACCCAGGCCAGATAAACAGGCGCTGGCCCTGAGCACTGCCGGGCGGCGGCAAGGCCGCCCGCTATTCCCTACGCGATCGAGCAAGGAATAAACCATCATGTTTAGTCAATCATTCGCATTTCTGCAAAAAATCGGCAAGGCGCTGATGCTGCCAGTGGCCGTGCTGCCGGTAGCCGGCCTGCTGCTGGGCATAGGCGCCACCGATTTCCACACCCAGAGCAGCGTCGCGCTGGCCATTCTGTCGCTGATGAAGAACTCCGGCGACGTGATCTTCGGCAATCTGCCGCTGATCTTCGCCGTGGGCGTGGCGCTGGGCTTTACCGAAAACGACGGCGTGGCGGCGATCGCCGCGGTGATCGGCCACCTGGTCACCACCGTCACCCTGGGGGTGATGGCCGGACTGATGGGGGTCAAGCCCGACACCATCATGGGTCTGCCGTCGATACAGACCGGCGTGTTCGGCGGCATTCTCGCCGGCGGCCTGGCGGCGTATATGTTCAACCGCTATTACCGGATCAAGCTGCCCGAATACCTGGGCTTCTTCGCCGGCAAGCGCTTCGTGCCCATCGTCACCGCCATCAGCGCCATCGTGCTGGGCGTGGCGCTGTCCTTCATCTGGCCGCCGATAGGCAATGCCATCAAGAGCTTCTCGCAGTGGGCCGCGGTCAGCGACCCGCGCACCGCCGCCACCGTCTACGGCTTCGTCGAGCGCCTGCTGCTGCCCTTCGGCCTGCACCACATCTGGAACGTGCCCTTCTTCTTTGAAATCGGCGCCTTCCCCGACCCGGTCAGCGGCAAGATGATACACGGCGACATCAACCGCTTCTTCGCCGGCGATCCGACCGCCGGCATCCTGTCCGGCGCCTTCCTGTTCAAGATGTTCGGCCTGCCGGCCGCGGCCATCGCCATCTGGCATTCGGCCAAGCCGGAAAACCGCGTCAAGGTCGGCGGCATCATGATTTCCGCAGCGCTGACCTCCTTTTTGACCGGCATCACCGAACCGATCGAATTCTCCTTCCTGTTCGTCGCGCCGGTGCTGTACTTCCTCCATGCCTGCCTGGCCGCGTCGGCGCAGTTCATCGCCAACACCCTGGACATGCACATGGGCTTCACCTTCTCCCAGGGCGGCATCGATTACCTGATGTTCAACCTGTTCGGCGACAAGGCCAAGCATGCCTGGTACGTGCTCATCCTCGGCCCGATCTACGCGGGCATCTATTACGGCGTGTTCCGCTTCGTCATCGCCAAGTTCAACCTGAAAACCCCGGGCCGCGAGGACGAAAGCGCCGAAGCCAGCGTGGAGCTGAGCGAGGACGCGCGCGCGCGCGAACTGGTGCTGGCCTTTGGCGGCCGCTCCAATATCAGCAGCCTGGACGCCTGCATCACCCGGCTGCGCATCGCGGTGAAAACGCCGGCCATGGTGAATCAGGCCAAGCTCAAGAGCATGGGCGCGTCCGGCGTGGTGGTGGTGGGCAACGGCATCCAGGCCATCTTCGGCCCGCAGTCGGAAAACCTGAAGACCGATATGGAAATCTATCTGCGCAGCGCCGGCGCGGATGCCGAACTCGACGCCCCGGCCAGCGCGCCGGCTCCGGCGCCGCAGGCGGCGACGCCGATGCCCGCGGCCGATCAGGGCCAGGCGGCGGCGCTGCGCCAGGCCTTGGGCGGCGCGGCCAAGCTGGCCAAGGTGGAAGCCATCGCTCATACCCGCTTGCGGGTGGAACTGAAACCGGGCTCCCAGCTCAATCAGGACGCCGCGCGCGCCGCCGGCGTGGTGGCGATGCTGGAAGTCTCCCCCGGCGTCTGGCATTTGATCGTCGGCGATCAGGCCGCGGCCCTGGCTCAGGCACTGCAAAGCTGAGTCAGCCGCAAGCCTTCCTGCCATGCCAAACGCCAGCGCTCGCGCTGGCGTTTTTGCTGCCTAGCGCGCGACCCGCACGCCTCCCGCCACGCCGCCACGACTGAACAGTATCTGCCACAGCTGCAGATCCCGGGCGCGAAACGCGCCGGCGCAAGCGCACAGATAGTATTCGAACATGCGCCGGAAGCGTTCCGAGTAAGCGGCGGACAGCTGCGGCCAAGCCCGGCGGAAGCGCTGCAGCCAGGCCATCAGGGTCAGATCGTAATCGGCGCCGAAGTTGTGCCAGTCCTCCATCACCCAGTCCGGCTCGCTGGCGCGGGCGATCTGGCTGGCCGACGGCAGGCAGCCGCCGGGGAAAATATAGCGGTTGATCCAGGGATCCACGCGCAGGCCGGCACGCAGCGAGCCTATCGTATGCAGCAGGAACAGCCCGTCCGGCTTGAGGTTCTTCCTCGCGATCGAGAAATAAGAAGCGTAGTTGCGCGGCCCGACATGCTCGAACATGCCGACAGACACGATGCGATCCGCCTGCAATCGCAGTTGGCGGTAGTCCTGCAGACGGATGTCCACATCCAGCCCCTCGCAATGCCGCCGCGCCAGTTCCAGCTGCTGCGCCGAAATCGTCACCCCGGTCACCTGAACCCCGTAATGGCGCGCAGCGTAAGCGGCCAGGCCGCCCCAGCCGCAGCCGATGTCCAGCACATGCATGCCGGCTGTCAGGCGCAATTTATCGCAGATCAGCCGCAGCTTGGCTTCCTGGGCCTCCTCCAGCGTCGCCGCCTGTTTCCAATAAGCGCAGGAATACTGCAGATGCGGGTCCAGCATCGCCAGGAACAAGTCGTTGCCCAGGTCGTAATGGCGCCGACCGACCCGGCGCGCCCGGCTTGGCGATTGCAAGTTGAACAAGCGCGCGGCGCAGGCGTGCAGCAGCTCGCGGACGCCGCGCGGCAGAGCTTGCTCCAGGCCGGCGCGCAAAACCCGATGGAAGAATGCGTCCAGCTGCTCGCAGTCCCACCAGCCGTCCATATAGCTCTCCCCCAGGCCCAAAGAACCCTGGGCCAGCACGCGACGGAAGAAATCGGGATGGAACACCTTGATGTCGTGGCCATGCCGGCCATTGACCGCGATGCCGGCCTGGGCCAGCAAATCGGCTACCGCTCGGTAGCCGGGACTCCGCGACGCGGCGGCGCGGCGGCGCGGTTCTCGAGACAGGATGAATTCATGCGGCCTCCATGGCTTGCGCCACAATGGTGTTGAACTCATGCAGCGCTCACGGCGAGGCTGCGCGGCAAAGACAAGCTATCCTTGCGCCCGGCTTGTTATTGGCTCCGTGACAGGAGGAGATGCGCCGCCGCCGGATGGCGGCGCGATGGCGGATTACAACTCGAACAACTCGCGCAGATGGCGTGCCACGCCGGCTTCGCGATTGCTGCCTATGCGCGGCACCTGCGGCAGTTGCTCGGCCAGCCGCGGCTGGGCATTGCTCATCATCCGCGGATGGCCGGCGGTCTGCAGCAACTCGATATCGTTCTGACCGTCGCCAAAAGCCAGGCAATGCGCCTTGTCCAGGCCCAGGTCCGACAGCACCAGTTCCAGCGCGTGGCCCTTGGACACGCCGGGCGCCATCACTTCCAGGCAGTCGTCAGCCGAGAAGGTGATGTAAAGCTCATCGCCAAAGGCCTGGTGCAACTTGCGCTCGACCTCCAGCAAATGCGCGTGCTCGCCGATATAGAGCACTTTGCCGACGCCCGCGCCGCTATGCCCGGCCAGATCGGCCACTTGATAGCGCAGTCCGGAATCGGCATGGAAATTGAGCAGGTACTGGCAGGGTTGATCGATCAGCCAGCCATCGTCCAGATAGAAGTTCAGCACCGTGCCGGCGGCGAACTCCGGCTGCGCCAGCCGGCGCACCAGCGCGGGATCGATATCCTGGCGATGCACCAGCTTGTCGTCGGGATCATGCACCCGCGCGCCATTGGAGGTGATCAGGTGGGCGCGGATGCCCAAGGCCTGGCGGATGCCCTGCACGTCCAGATAGTGGCGGCCGGTAGCGATGGCGAAACGCACGCCGCGCGCTTGCAGCGCCTGCAAGGTGCTGGCGGTGAACGGGTCCACCGCGTGATTGGGGTCAAGCAAGGTGCCATCCAGATCGGATGCGATGAAGTAGTACACCGTCAAACTCCCGCGACAACAGAAGCCCTCAGTATACGCCCGCCGCAAGGCGCTGCCCAATATTGAAAGCGGGCGCTCGCATGGACTGATCAGAACCATGCGCCGCCCCGCCATCACGCCGCCGGCGCCGCTTCCCCGCCAAACTGCTCATAGGCCTGCAAGGCTTCCGCCGCCGTCATCAGCGACGGACCGCCGCCCATATAGATGGCCACTTGCAGCATCTCCATGAATTCGGCGCGGCCGCAGCCCAGTTCCACCAGCGCCTTGGCATGGAAGGCCAGACAGCCGTGGCAGCGGTTGGCGATGCCTATCGCCAGCGCGATCAGCTCCTTGGTCTGGTTCGACAAGGCGCCGTCGGCATGCGCGGCGCGGCTCATCTGGCCGAAGCCTTTCAGGGTTTCCGGAATCTCCTTGCGCAGCTTGCTCAACTCCGCGCTCAGTTCCACGCTCAAATCAGGGTAATGCTGGCTCATGTCCATCTCCTTAACATAACAATATATATTATATTTAACTATATATTGAATGGCAAGCCAATACGCAATGCAAAAAGCCGAACTCGATGAGTTCGGCTTTTCAGGTATCTGGTGGCCAGTCGCGGAATCGAACCACGGACACGCGGATTTTCAATCCGCTGCTCTACCAACTGAGCTAACTGGCCGACGGGTGCTGATGCAAGGCGGTGATGGTGGCCAGTCGCGGAATCGAACCACGGACACGCGGATTTTCAATCCGCTGCTCTACCAACTGAGCTAACTGGCCATCACTGCTGCGCTGTCGCGCCGTCAGAGCCACGCATTTAATCAGAGGACGTTAGCCGCGTCAAGGAATAATTGCAAAAAAACGGGCGGCTGCGGCGCGGGAAAAATAAGCGAGCCAGCCGTCGGAAACGACTAGCCCGCCGGATCAAAGACTTAGATCGCGTCCGGCTGCAGGGACGGGTGAGCTGCCGCAAAAGCCGGCACTTGCTCCAGCGCGTCCGCGACGCGGACGATGTGCGGATACGCGGTCAGATCCAGGCCGAAGCGATGGGCGCTGAACACCTGCGGCAGCAGGCAGACATCGGCCAGCGTCGGCTGCTCGCCCGCCGCGTAGCGGCCAGGCGCTGCCGCCAGCTGCTGTTCCAGCGCGGCGAAGCCGGTCTGAATCCAGTGACGTATCCACTGCGCCTTGCCCTCTTCATCCTTGCCGTACTCGGTCTGCAGATATTTGCCGACCCGGGTGTTCTGCAAGGGATGGATGTCGGCGGCGATCGCCAAGGCCAGCGCGCGCACCCGCGCCCGCTCTGCCGGAGCGGACGGCAACAGCCGCGGCGTATCCGGATAGGCCTCGTCCAGGTATTCGCAGATCGCCAGGGACTGCGCGATCTTGACCCCGC
Organism: Chromobacterium aquaticum; assembly: GCF_021129195.1. Taxonomy (GTDB): domain Bacteria; phylum Pseudomonadota; class Gammaproteobacteria; order Burkholderiales; family Chromobacteriaceae; genus Chromobacterium; species Chromobacterium aquaticum. Next base: position 13,434 of record NZ_JAJOHW010000045.1, read on the forward strand.
CGTCGTCCAGCAACGGCACCAGCCCCTGCGGATTGATGGCCAGATACTCGGGGCTTTGCTGCTCGCCCTTGAGCAGATTGATCGGCTGATAGCGGTAATCCAGCCCTTTCAGATTCAGCGCGATGCGCACCCGGTAGGCGGCGCTGGAACGGAAATAGCCGTACAACACGCGCTCAACCATGTTTCACCACCATCTGCTCGATGGCGCCGAAGACGCTGGCGCCGGTGGCGTCCTTCATTTCGATGCGCACGCGGTCGCCCACTTTCATGAACGGGGTCGTCGGCGCGCCGCTCTCTATGGTCTCTATCATCCGCTGTTCCGCCAGGCAGCAGGAGCCGACGCTGCGGTCATGATTGGACACGGTGCCGGAACCGATGATGGAGCCGGCGGCCAGCTCGCGGGTCTTGGCCACGTGCGCCACCAGTTGCGGGAAGCTGAACTGCATTTCCACGCCGGCGTTGGGATGGCCGTAAGGCGCGCCGTTGTATTCCACCAGCAGCGGCAGATGCGCCTTGCCGTCGCGCCAGGCGGCGCCCAATTCGTCCGGGGTCACCGCCACCGGCGAGAACGCCGTGGCCGGCTTGCTCTGGAAGAAGCCGAAGCCCTTGGCCAATTCATTGGGAATCAGATTGCGCAGGCTGACGTCGTTGACCAGCATCAGCAGGCGGATCTGGCCAGCGCAGGCGGCGGCGTCGGCGCCCAGCGGCACGTCGCCGGTGATCACCGCCACCTCGCCCTCAAAGTCCAGGCCCCAGGCCTCGTCGCGCAGCGGAATCGGCGCCAGCGGCGGCAGGAAGGCGTCGGAGCCGCCCTGGTACATCAGCGGATCATGGTAGAAGCTGGCCGGCACCTCGGCGCCGCGCGCCTTGCGCACCAGTTCGACATGGTTCAGATAAGCGCTGCCGTCCGCCCATTGATAGGCGCGCGGCAATGGGCTGTGGCAGCGCTGCGGCTCGAACGGGAAGGCGCCCGGCACCTCGCCGTCGTTAAGCGCGGCGTAGACCTCCTGCAAGCGCGGCGCCAGCGCGTCCCAGCTATCCAGCGCCTGCTGCAAGCCGGCGGCGATCTGCGGCACCGCCACCGCGCGGGACAGGTCGCGGCTGACGACCAGCAGTTGGCCGTCGCGGGTTTGATTCTGATATGTGGCGAGTTTCATCTTCTATTCTTTCTGCAGCTGGGCAGCTGAAATTCCAGTGATACGGTATGACATCCACGACATCGCCTGAGCGCTATCGCGTCGCGAGCAAGCCGAGGTCGGCGGGAGAAGCGCAGCGGTACAAATGGTACCGCGAGCATCGCAGCGCCGAGATCGGCTTGCGCAGCAGCGATAACGCCAGGCGACTAGGGCTTGGGTTTCCAGCTATCCACATACTGGGCCCACTCCACCTCCGGCATCTGCGGCCCCTGCTCCAGCGCATCGCGCGCGTCTATCATCACCGCCACTTCGTCGGTGAAGGTCTTGGGATCCGTCATCGCCTTGGCGAAGGCCTTGGGATGCGGCCCGTGGGTGAAGCCGGCCGGATGGAAGGTCAGCATGCCCGGCTTGATATTGTCGCGGCTGAAGAAGTCGCCGGCGTGATAGAAGATCACTTCGTCGTAATCGTCGTTGTTGTGATAGAACGGCACCTTCAGCGCGCCCGGATCGGACTCGATCGGCCGCGGCACGAAGGTGCAGATCACGAAACCGTCGGCGACGAAGGTGGTGTGCGCCGACGGCGGCAAGTGATAACGGTGGCTCATCAGCGGCCGGATGTCGCGCCAGTTGATGCGCGCCACCGAGTGATTGCCGTGCCAGCCCACCGCGTCCAGCGGATTGAACGGATAAGTCACCGTGGACAGCGCGCCGCGGCGCTTGATCACCACCTGCCACTCGTCCTCGGTCTGCTGCGCGCGGAAGGCGTCGTCTATCGCCGGCACGTCCAGCATCGCCTCGTCGAAAATGGCGTGCGGCCCGACCAGGCCTTTATCCGGCAACTGGTAAGCGCCGTTGCTGGCCTCGATCAGCAGCATGGTGGTGGGCGCCGCCGGCTCGATGCGCCAGCTGGTGGAGCGCGGCATCAGGATATAGTCGCCGTCTCGATAGCTCAGGTGGCCGTAATCGCAAAACAGCTCGCCGCTGCCGGCGTGGATGAACAGCATGTCGTCGCCGTCGCCGTTGCGGAACAACTGAGTCATCGCCTGATCCACGCTCCAGATGCGCAGCTTGCACTGCGCATTGTGCAACACCAGCGGCGCGGCCCAGGGCGCGGCGACGTTCTTGGGCAACTCATTCAGATCAAAGGCGCGCGGGCGCAGCGGACCTTCCCAGGCGCTCCAGCCGGTGGGCGGATGCTTGTGGTGCAGATGGGTGGCCGGACCGAAGAAGCCGCTGCGGCCCACTTCGCGCTCATAAATGGCCTCGCTCGGGAAATCGGCGTGGGCCTGGCGCGAGACGGTGCCTTCGCGGTGGGGGTACTGAATCCATTTACGCATGGTGAGTCCTTCAAGCCCGCCGTCGGAACGGCGGGCATCGCATGGATGAACAGCGGGCTTTAAATGACGCCGCGGCGAATCTGGTCTTCTTCGATCGACTCGAACAGCGCGCGGAAGTTGCCCTCGCCAAAGCCCTCGTTGCCCTTGCGCTGGATGATCTCGAAGAAGATCGGACCGATCACGGTTTCGGTGAAGATCTGCAGCAGGATGCCGGCGCCGTCCACCGGCGCGCCGTCCACCAGGATATGGTTCTTGTGCAAGCGCGCCAGATCCTCGCCATGGCCCGGCACCCGGGTGTCCACTTTTTCATAATAAGTGTCCGGAGTGTCCAGGAAGCGGGTGCCGGCGGCCTTCAAGGTTTCCACGGTGTGGTAGATGTCGCGGGTGGTCAGCGCGATGTGCTGGATGCCTTCGCCATGGTATTCGCGCAGGAATTCCTCGATCTGGCTCTTGTCGTCGGAGGATTCGTTGATCGGGATGCGAATCTTGCCGCAGGGGCTGGTCATCGCCTGGGACACCAGGCCGGTGAGCTTGCCCTCGATGTCGAAATAGCGGATTTCGCGGAAATTGGCGATATCGGTGTAGAAACCCGCCCACTTGGCCATATTGCCGCGGAAGACATTGTGGGTCAGGTGATCGATCTCATACAGGCCCACGCCTTGGGGATGCTGATCCACGCCGTCCAGCGGCAGGAAGTCCACATCGTAAATGCTGTGCTCCGGACCGTAGCGGTCGACGAAATACAGCGCCGAGCCGCCAATGCCTTCCACCGCCGGGATGTTCAGCTCCATGAAGCCGATCGGACGTTCGTACTTCTTGGCGCCATGGGCCAGCGCGTATTCATAGGCCTTGGCCGCGTCCTTGACCCGCCACGCCATCGCACAAGCGGACGGGCCGTGCTCGTGGCCGAAGGCCTTGGCCGGCTGCGACGACTCGCCGTTCAGAATGAAGTTGATGTCGCCCTGACGGAACAGGCTGACGTTCTTGCTGCGATGGCGCGCCACTTCGCTGAAGCCCAGCGACAAAAACAGCGCTTTGAGCTTGGCGATGCCATCTTCAGTGGGGGCGGTGTACTCGACGAATTCAAAACCGTCGGTGGCCAGGGGGTTTTGCAGCATGGTTTCCATTTTCATCTGTTTCTCCTGTTGTAGATGAGTGTGCGCCGGCTCGCGACGAGCGGAAGTAGAGCGCCGCTCTGAACTGGCGACTTTGTCTTGTGGTCCGCGCAACAAGCTTGTTTATTAACAATTAACACTAGCTTTTGATGGCATGTCTTGTGATAGTCTTGTCATGACATGTTGAGAAAGCCTTGTTCTAGACACGGTTTCACCGGGTAAAGCGCACAAGAAGACGGGACAGAAGAAAGAAAAGGCTGAATAGCCGGCGCTGATGAACACTCACGCCGCGCACACGGCCTGCCGCAATGACTTGCGGCAAGCTTCTCCTCTGGATGTGAATCTTAAATCTCCGCCGTCTTATCGCTCGACAAACCCCGGTGCTTTTTTAGCGCCGTGTGTAGAATGCGTTTTTAGGCTTTTTATTCTATGGAAACTACGGGGCAATTTTCTTGCTAAATACCAAGAAACCAGTAATAACTAAGTATAAAACACTAATATTTTGCCTCTTTTAGGAGAAAACATGCCAAGTCTTACATTAGATAAGACAGACTTGCGTATTCTGGCCGAGCTACAGCATGACGGTCGCTTAACCAACGTGGAATTAGCAGAACGGGTGGCCCTGTCTCCATCCCCTTGTCTGCGCCGTCTGAAACAGCTGGAGGAGTCCGGCGTGATCCGCCAGTACGTGGCGCTGCTGGATCCGGCCCGCATCGGCCTGGGCTTGCAGGCCTGGGTGCGGGTGACGCTGGAAAAGCGCGGCAATGCGCATTTGCAGAGCTTTATTGAAGCGGTGCAGAGCTGGCAGGAGGTCATCAACTGTTTCGCGATGACCGGCGAGATGGACTATCTGTTGCAGGTGTATTTCGAAGACATGGAACACTTCTCGCGCTTCGTGATGGATGAACTGCTGCAGCATCCTGGCGTCGCCGATGTGAAATCCAGCTTTGTGCTCAAGGAGATCAAGCGGACGACTTCATTGCCGCTGGGCCAATTGCGCGGCCTTTAGGCGAGCGGCCTCGCGCCGCGTCAGGATTAGAACAGAACGGCCCGGTATTCCGGGCCGTTTTGCATGGGAACGCGTCCTGATTCACAAACCTAGCCGCTGCCAAATGGTGGACACCAAGCCGGCCTGATTCAGCGTGTAGAAATGCAGGCCCGGCGCGCCGTGCTGCAGCAGGCGGTCGCACAGCTCGGTCACCACGTCCAGGCCCAGCGCGCGGATGGACGCGCTGTCGTCGTAATAGGCCTGCATGCGCTGGCGCAGCCAACGCGGCACTTCCGCGCCGCACATGTCGGAAAAACGACACAGTTGCCCGAAGTTGGAGATCGGCATGATGCCCGGAACGATGGGAATATTCACGCCGCGCGCCTGCGCTTCGTCGACGAAACGGAAATAGGCGTCGGCATTGAAGAAGTACTGGGTCATCGCCGAATTGGCCCCGGCGTTGACCTTGCGCACGAAGTTGTTGATGTCGTCCTCGGCCGAGCGCGCCTGCGGATGGAATTCAGGATAAGCAGCCACTTCGATGTGGAAATGATCGCCGTGTTCGGCGCGGATGAATTCCACCAGCTCATTGGCGTAGCGGAATTCGCCGGCCGCCACCATGCCGGACGGGATGTCGCCGCGCAGCGCGACGATGTGGCGGATGCCGTTATTGCGGTATTCATTGAGAATGGCGCTGATATTGTCGCGGGTGGAACCGATGCAGGACAGGTGCGGCGCGGCGGCATGGCCTTCGCTGCGGATTTCCAGCACCGTCGCCAGCGTGCCGTCGCGGGTGGTGCCGCCGGCGCCGAAGGTGACGGAAAAGAACTGCGGCTTGAACTGGGCCAGTTGCTGGCGCGTGGTGCGCAGCTTGGCGATGCCTTCCGGCGTTTTGGGCGGAAAGAATTCGAAACTGAAGGTTCGGCTCTGTGCTGTCATGATCTCTCTGTATCTCCTGCGGGAGACTCCTTTGTTTTTATAGGATGACCGCGGTCCGCGGCGGCGGACAAGAAAAAACGGACAGCACCATTCTAATAGCACTGTCCGTTTTAATATCGTTATAAAAATCAATAACGATAGTGATCCGGCTTATATGGCCCTTGCTTGGGCACGCTGATATAGGCGGCCTGCTCGTCGGACAGCTCGGTCAGCCTGGCGCCGATGCGGCCCAGATGCAGGCGCGCCACCTTCTCGTCCAGATGCTTGGGCAACACATAAACCTGTTTGCCGTATTGCTGGCCGTTGGCGAAGATTTCCACTTGCGCCAACACCTGGTTGGTGAAGGAGTTGGACATCACGAAGCTGGGGTGGCCGGTGGCGCAGCCCAGATTGACCAGCCGGCCCTCGGCCAGCAGGATCACTCGCTTGCCGTCTGGGAAAATGATGTGGTCCACCTGCGGCTTGATATTGTCCCACTGGTACTGGCGCAGGCTGGCGACCTCGATCTCGCTGTCGAAATGGCCGATATTGCAGACGATGGCGTTGTTGCGCATCTTCTTCATGTGCTCATGCGTGATCACGCCGACATTGCCGGTGGCGGTGACGAAGATGTCGGCCTGATCTGCCACTTCGTCCATGCGCACCACGCGGTAGCCTTCCATCGCCGCCTGCAGCGCGCAGATCGGGTCCACCTCGGTCACCCACACCGTGGCGCCGAGGCCACGCAGGCTCTGCGCGCACCCCTTGCCCACGTCGCCATAGCCCAGCACCACCGCCACCTTGCCGGCCACCATCACGTCGGTGGCGCGCTTGATGCCGTCCACCAGCGATTCGCGGCAGCCGTAGAGGTTGTCGAACTTGGACTTGGTCACCGAGTCGTTGACGTTGAAGGCCGGGAACGGCAAGCGCCCTTCCTTCTCCAGCTGATACAGACGGTGCACGCCGGTGGTGGTTTCCTCGGTCACGCCCTTGATGTGCTTGAGACGCTTGGAATACCACTGCGGGTCTTTCTGCAGATAACGGGCGATGGCGGCGAACAGCGCGGTCTCCTCCTCGTTGGACGGATGGCTGATCGCGCCGCGATCGCTTTCCGCCTTGCTGCCCAGCATCAACAACAAGGTGGCGTCGCCCCCGTCGTCGAGAATCATATTGGCCGGCTCGTTCTCCGGCCATTCGAAGATCTTGTGGCTGAACTCCCAGTACTCGTCCAGGCTCTCGCCCTTGAAGGCGAACACCGGGATGCCGGCCGCGGCGATGGCGGCGGCGGCGTGGTCCTGGGTGGAGAAGATATTGCAAGAGGCCCAGCGCACTTCGGCGCCCAGCGCCACCAGGGTCTCGATCAAGACCCCGGTCTGGATCGTCATGTGCAGACTGCCGGCGATGCGCGCGCCGCGCAGCGGCTGGCTGTGCCGGTGCTCGTCACGCAGGGCCATCAGGCCCGGCATCTCGGTTTCGGCAATCGCCAGTTCCTTGCGGCCCCAGGCGGACAGATTGATATCGGCAACATGAAAATCGGTGAAATCAGCCATCGCGAGCATTCCTTAGTTCACGCAGCCGGCCAGGATGCGGCTCACCCGCTCCCGTGCCCGGCACGGTTTTGATCAGGTGAGCGCCGTTGAAGCGAGAGCGGCCCGAGCCTGGGGATGGATCATCCTCGCAGCGCCCCTCGGGCCGACCGGCCGCCGGCAGCGTGGAACACGCGGGCGGCGACGTTTCGATTATACCTATGCCGCTCGGAAAAGGTAGGAGTCCGCATGCCAAGAAGATACACTACCGGCTTGCCGATCCATCGTCGCCCCATGACTTTCGATTTCACCCCGCTGGCCGCCCTGTCCGGGATCGCCGCGCTGATTGCCACCGCCATCGCCGCCATTGCCTGGTATCGCCGCCAGTTCCCCGGCGTGCGCTGGCTGGCGCTGCTGATGAGCGCGGTCGCCGTCTGGGCCGCCGGCGCCATGTGCGAACTGGCCGCCACCAGCCTGCCCGTCAAGATAGCCTGGTCCAAGCTGGAATACCTGGGCACCTTGAGCACTCCGGTGCTGTTCCTGCTGCTGGCGCTGGACTACAACCGCATCCAGTTGAGCCGGCGCTGGCTGGCGGCGCTGTTCGCGCTGCCGCTGCTGTGCCTGCTGCTGGCGGCGAGCAATGAGATGCACCAGCTGATCTGGACCGGCTATCGGCCCAGTCCCTCCGGCTACAATCTGCTGATCTATGAGCACGGCCCGGCGTTCTGGATCGGCGTCGCCGGCTATTCCTATCTGATGATGCTGATAGGCTCGCTGATGCTGATCCGCGCGCTGCACTACTATCCAGCCCACTTCCGCGGCCAGTCCATCGTGCTGATGATCAGCGCCTGCGCGCCCTGGCTCGGCAACATCCTCTACCTGAGCGGCGCCATGCCGCTGCAAGGCCTGGACCCGACGCCGCACTCCTTCACCGTCACCGGCCTGATATTCGCGCTGGATCTGCTCTATTTACGCCTGCTCTACCTGGTGCCGGTGGCGCGCGCGCGCTCTTTCGAAGCCATGGGCGATGGCGTGATGGTGGTGGACGACAAGATGCGCATCCTGGACCTAAACCCAGCCGCCGCGCGGCTGCTTGGCCAATCCAGCCGCTTGCTGCTGGGGCAGCCCTTGCCGGCGGACTGGCCGCATGCCCAGATCCTGCCCTGCCAGCAGCAGCAACTGGAGCTGTCCTTGCAGGATGGCTCGCGCATCCTTGACCTGCGCGTGTATCCAATCACCCAACAGACCCAGCCGCACTCCAGCCGCATGCTGGTGCTGCGCGACATCACCGAACGCCGCCAGGCGGAGGAGGCGCTGCGCAGCGCCAATCAGACCCTGGCCATGCGCATCGCCGAAATCGAGTCGCTGCAGGCGGCGCTGCGCGAGCAAGCGCTGCGCGATCCGCTGACCGGCCTGTACAACCGCCGCTATCTGGATGAGATGTTTCCGCGCGAGCTGAGCCGCGCCCGCCGCGACGGCAGTTCCTTGGCCATCGCCCTGATCGATCTCGATGATTTCAAGCGTATCAACGACAGCTTCGGCCACTTTCACGGCGATCAAGTGCTGCGGCGCTTGGCGACCTTGCTGGACAGCGATGGTAGCGAGGAGGACGTGATCTGCCGGCTGGGCGGCGAGGAGTTTCTGGTGCTGATGCCGGGCTGCGGCTGCGAGCATGCCTTGCTGCGCGCCGAGCGCTGGCGCGCGGCCTTCGAACGCTTGCCGCACGGCGCCGGCGACGACAGTTTCTGCGCCACGTTTTCCTGTGGCATCGCGGTCTTTCCCAAGCACGCCGGCGCCGCGCCCCAGCTCTACCAAGCCGCGGACCAGGCCCTGTACCAGGTCAAGGCCGCCGGCAAGAATGCCTGTCGCCTGAGCGCGGTCCTCTAGCCAAAAACAAAAAACGCCTGTCCGTGGACAGGCGTTTTTTGGCGTGCAACCGCGAGCGGTTTACAGGCCGGCGTCGGCGCGCAGCGCTTCCACCTTGTCGGTGCGCTCCCAGCTGAATTCCGGCTCTTCGCGGCCGAAGTGGCCGTAAGCGGCGGTCTTGCTGTAGATCGGACGCAGCAGGTCCAGCATCTGGATGATGCCTTTAGGACGCAGGTCGAAATGCTTTTTCACCAGCTCGACGATCTTCTCGTTCGGGATGGAATTGGTGCCAAAGGTATCCACCGCGATCGAGGTCGGCTCGGCCACGCCGATGGCGTAGGAAACCTGGATCTGGCACTGGCGCGCCAGGCCGGCGGCGACAATGTTTTTCGCCACATAGCGGCCGGCGTAGGCAGCGGAACGATCCACCTTGGACGGATCCTTGCCGGAGAAGGCGCCGCCGCCGTGCGGCGCCGCGCCGCCATAGGTGTCGACGATGATCTTGCGACCGGTCAGGCCGCAATCGCCCATCGGGCCGCCAATCACGAAACGACCGGTCGGATTGATCAGGAACTTGGTTTCCGGGGTAATCATGTCCGGCGGCAGCACCGGCTTGATGATGTCCTCGATCACCGCTTCGGTCAGCGTCTTGTGATCGATGTCCGGGGTGTGCTGAGTGGACAGCACCACGGTGTCGATGCGCTTGGGCAGGCCGGTGGCGCTATCGTAGACGCAGGTGATCTGGCTCTTGGCGTCCGGACGCAGCCACGGCAGGCGGCCGTCCTTGCGCAGCTCGGCCTGACGCTGCACCAGGCGGTGTGCGTAGTAGATCGGGAACGGCATCAGCGTCGGCGTTTCATCGCAGGCATAGCCGAACATCAGGCCTTGGTCGCCGGCGCCCTGGGTCAGATCCAGGCCTTCGCCCTCGTTGACGCCCTGGGCGATGTCCGGGGACTGCTTGTCGTAGCAGGCCATCACCGCGCAACCGCGGAAATCGAAGCCCAAGGCGGAATCATCGTAGCCGATGCGCTTGATGGTCTCGCGGGCGATCTTGATGTAATCGATGTTGGCGCTGGTGGTGATTTCGCCGGCCAGCACCACCAGACCGGTATTCACCAGGGTCTCGGCGGCGACGCGCGCATGCTTGTCCTCGCGCAGGATGGCGTCGAGGATGGCATCGGAGATCTGGTCGGCGACTTTGTCCGGGTGTCCTTCCGACACCGACTCAGATGTAAACAGATATTCGCTCATTTATTATTCGTTCCCGAAAAATGCAAAACCTTGTGATGATAAAATAGGTCGCTTTAAGACCAAGACTGAGCTTCATATGTCTAAGCTAGTCCATTTATTGCTGTCTTTCTTGGCGCACCTGCCTTTATCCTGGCTACAAGGCCTAGGTGCCGTTCTTGGACGACTGACTTATCATGCGTCCCCCCGCTATAGAGCACGGCTCCGGGAGAACCTAAGTTCTAGTAAAATCTGTCGAAATTATCAGCTTTTACCGCGATTAGTCAAACAAAGCGCGGCGGAAACCGGCAAGGGCGCGCTGGAACTGGCCATAGCCTGGTGCCGCGAACCGGACGACATCGCCGCCATGGTGCGCGAATGCATCGGCTGGGAGCATGTCGAAGCGGCGCTGGCCAAAGGCCACGGCATCGTCTTCGTCACCCCGCACCTGGGCAGCTACGATATCGCCGGCCGCTACATCAGCTCGCGGCTGCCGTTTCCGCTGACCGCGATGTACCGCCCGCCCAAGCTCGCCTGGCTGGAACCGGTGATGCAGGCCGGCCGCGCTCGCGGCAAAGGCAAGACCGCGCCGGCCACCGGCGCCGGGGTGCGCGTGCTGATGAAGGCGCTGAAATCCGGCGAAGCCACCATCATCCTGCCGGACCAGGTGCCCGGCAACGGCGAGGGCGTATGGGCGCCGTTCTTCGAGCGTCCGGCCTATACCATGACCCTGGTGCCGCGGCTGGCGCAGATCAGCGGCGTGGAAACGCTGTTCTTCGTTGGCGAGCGTCTACCAGGCGGCCAGGGCTTCCGCGTGCACATCGAACCGCCGGCGCAAGCTTTCAGCGGCGATAAGGAGCAAGATGCCACTCAGCTCAACGCCCAGGTGGAAGCGCTGATCCGCCGCTTCCCCAGCCAATACCTGTGGAGCTATAACCGCTATAAATGTCCGCCCGGCGTCAGCCGGCCAGACGCGCAATAACAGGAACGCTCGGAACCCCCTCGCCAACGCAGCGAGGTTTTCGAGCGTCCCAGCAAGGAAATCTATGAAATTCGCTTTTGCCCTGCTTTGGTTGATTCGCCTGCTGCCGATGTGGGCGATCGGCCTGCTGGCCCGCGGCCTGGGCAATATCGCCTACTGCCTGGCACGCGGCCGCCGCCGCGTCGGCATGATCAATCTGCGCTTGTGCTTCCCGGAAATGCCCATTGCCGAACGCCGCCGGCTGATCCGCCGCAATTTCCAGCACATGATACGCATGGTGCTGGAATACGGCGTCGCATGGTGGAGCTCGGCCCAGCGCATCGACAAGCTGGTCGAGATCAAGAACCTGCACTATGTCACCGAGCTGCGCGAACGCGGCGAAGACGTGATCCTGTTCTATCCGCACTTCGTCGGCTTCGAAATGTGCGTGTATGCGCTGAACCAATACATTCCGCTGGTCAGCGTTTACTCCCATCAGAAGAACGAAGCGCTGGATCGCCAGATCTACCAGGGCCGCCAGCGCTACGACAATGCCTACATCGTGTCGCGCCAGGAGGGCTTGCGTCCCATCATCAAGGCAATGCGCAAGGACCACGCGCCCTTCCTCTACCTGCCGGACCAGGACTTCGGCGTGCGCGACTCGGTCTTCGTCGACTTCTTCGGCGTCAAGGCCGCCACCATCACCGGCCTGTCCCGCATCAGCAAGCTGGCGCGCGCCAAGGTGGTGCCGGCCATCGCCCGCCGCGTCGGCGACCGCTTCGAGCTGGAGTTCTACCCGCCGTGGGACGACTACCCGAGCGAAGATGTCGAGGCCGACACCCGCCGCATGAACGCCTTCCTGGAACAGCGCGTCCGCGAAATCCCGGACCAGTACTTCTGGCTGCACAAGCGCTTCAAGAGCCGGCCGCAAGGCGAAGCGCGCTTCTACTAAGCAAGGCGCCGCAACGCGGCGCCTTTTTCAATCAGCTGCCGGCGTCGGCGAACTCGTCCATCAGCAAGAAAGTGCCCGCCTGCCGCTGCCGGCTGTCTATCTGCGGCACCAGCCGGCGGAAATGCTCGGGCTGGCAATGCCGGTCCAGCGCCGCCCGGTCCGGCCAGGTTTCGATGAAGACGAAATGGCCGGGGTCTTTCTGATCGATGAACAGCTCATAGCTGATGCAGTCCGGTTCTTGCCGCGTCTTCGCCACCAGTTCGCGATACAGCGGCATCACCTCGGCCACGCGCTCCGGTTGAATAAAGTCCTGGGCGATCACTTTCAACATCCCGTCCTCTCCGTTTCTCTCATCGCGCGGCCTTGGACTAGCCAGCGCGCCTGCCCCAAAAAAAAACAGCGCGGACGGGAAATCCCGTCCGCGCCGCGTATTGCGTCCGCCCTGCTCGCGCTAGGCTCGCCGCCGCCAGAAGTAGCGATAGACAAAGCCCGGAAACGCGAATACCAGGAACAGCGACACCGTGGTCACGTAGAACTGCCAGTTCTGCGATTGCACCGGCATCAAGCGGCTCTCCAGCAAATAGGCGAAGCCGCCCACCAGCAGATACAGCGCCATCAGCTCGAGCAGGCGCCAGCCAAAATGCTTGTCGGCCACCTTCAGCACCCCGCCCACTTTCTGGGTCAGGAACGGCAGGTTGGCCGCCGCCAGGGCTACGAGGAATAAAACGATGACGCTGGATTGCATGGTGGAATGACCTTTAAATCACGGTGAGCGATTGACGCACGACTTGCACGCACAATTCCAACGCGCGCTCCGGCAGCAGGCCGATGAAGAGCAAGGCCAACGCGTTCAGCGACAGCACCAGCTTCATATCGCCGCGCACCACGATGTCGCTGCGGTCTTCCGCCTCGTCGAAATACATCGCCTTCACCACGCGCAGGTAGTAGAACGCGCCGATCACCGACATCAGCACCGCGAAGATGGCCAGCTTGATCATGCCTATGTCGACGATGGCCTTGATCACCGCGAACTTGGCGTAGAAGCCCACCAGCGGCGGGATGCCTGCCATGGAGAACATGGTCAGCAGCATCAGCAGCGCGTACCAGCTGTTGCGGCTGTTCAGGCCTTTCAGGTCGTCCAGCTTCTCGCACTCGAAACCGGCGCGCGACAGCGCCAGCAGCATGCCGAAGCTGACCAGCGACATCAGCACATAGCTCAGCGCGTAGAACAGCGCCGCCGAATAGCCGACCTTGGTGCCGGCCAGCACGCCCAGGAGCAGGAAGCCCATGTGCGAGATCGTCGAATAGGCCAGCATGCGCTTGATATTGGTCTGCACGATGGCGGTGATGTTGCCGATGGCCATGGACAGGGCGGCCACGATCACCAACATCATCTGCCAGTCAGCCACCAGCGCGTCCAGGCCCTGGGCCAGGATGCGCAGCGTGAACACGAAGGCGGCCAGCTTGGGAGCGGCGCCCACCATCAGCGTCACCGAGGTCGGCGCGCCGTGGTACACGTCCGGCACCCACATATGGAACGGCACCGCGCCCAGCTTGAAGGACAGGCCGGCCACGATGAACACCAGGCCGAAGATCAGCAGCACGTCATTGGCCTTGTGCGCGGCGATGGACTTGGCGATCGCGGCCAGTTCCAGCGAGCCGGTGGCGCCGTAGATCATCGAGATGCCGTACAGCAGCAGGCCGGAGGCCAGCGCGCCCAGCACGAAGTACTTCATTGCCGCCTCGGTGGCCTTCACCGACTCGCGCTGCAGCGCGATGATGGAGTACAAGGCCAGCGACAGCAATTCCAGGCCCATGTACAGGGTCAGGAAGTGCGAGGCCGACACCATCAGGTTCATGCCCAGCAAGGCGAACAGCGCCAGCGAGAAATACTCGCCCTTGAACAGCTGGCGATCGGCGGTGTACTGCCGGCTGTAGATCAGCACGATGGCGGTGACCGCGTACATGGCCAGCTTGACCACGCCGCCCATGGGGTCGGCGACGAACATGCCGGAGAACGTGAGCACCGGCTGCGCGGTGAAAGTCATCACCTGCGCCACCGCCGTGCCCAGCAGGGTCAGCAGCGTCAGGCCCAGGGTGATGCCGCGCTTCTCGTCCGAGACAAACAGGTCCGCCATCAGCACGAACAGGATCGCGCCGGCGAGGAACATCTCGGGAATCGCGGGTATCAGGTTGAGATCAGCCCAATTCATTGTTTCCATTCCTTCCGCGCTTACAGCTTGCTCTGCGAGACATGCAGAATCAGGTCATTGACCGACAGGTGCATTTTCTCGACGAAGGCTTGCGGGTACAGGCCCATGCCCAGCACCGCTATGGCCAGGATGGCCAGTACCAGGAACTCGCGCTTGTTGACGTCGGACAGCTCCGCCACATGGCTGTTGCCCACTTCGCCGAAGATCACGCGCTTGTACATCCACAAGGTATAGGCGGCGCCGAAGATCAGCGTGGTGGCGGCCAGCGCCGCGTACCAGAAGTTCACCTGCACCGCGCCCATGATCACCATGAACTCGCCGACGAAGCCGGAAGTGGCCGGCAGGCCGGAGTTGGCCATCGCGAACAGCATCATGAAGGCCGCGAAGATAGGCATCTTGTTGGCCACGCCGCCGTAGTCGGCGATGTTGCGGCTGTGCACGCGGTCATACATCACGCCGATGCAGAAGAACATCGCGGCGGAGACGAAGCCGTGGGACACCATCTGCACCAGCGCGCCTTCAACCGCCCACTGGTTCAGCTCGGAACCGGTGAACAGGAACAGGCCCAGGGTGACGAAGCCCATGTGCGAAATCGACGAGTAAGCCACCAGCTTTTTCATGTCGGACTGCACCAGCGCCACCAGGCCGATGTAGACCACCGCCACCAGCGACAGCGCCACCATCACGCCGGACAGCTCGCGCGCGGCGTCCGGCAGAATGGGCAGCACGAACCGCAGGAAGCCGTAAGCGCCGATCTTCAACGTGATCGCGGCCAGCACCATGGAGCCGCCGGTAGGCGCTTCCACGTGGGCGTCCGGCAGCCAGGTGTGCACCGGCCACATCGGCACCTTCACCGCGAAGGACAGGAAGAAGGCGACGAATAGCAGGATCTGCACCGTCAGCGGGATCTTGGCGATGTCGTGGAAAGCCTGGATGTCGAAGGACTTGCCAGCCTGGAAGTACAGGTAGATCAAGGCCACCAGCATCAGCAGCGAGCCGAGCAGGGTGTAGAGGAAGAACTTGATCGACGCGTACACGCGACGCGGGCCGCCCCAGACGCCGATGATCAGATACATCGGGATCAGCATGCCTTCGAAGAAGACATAGAACAGGATGGCGTCCAGCGCGGCGAAAGCGCCGTTGATCAGACCGGACATGATCAGGAAGGCGGCCATGTACTGCGCCACGCGCTTCTGGATCACCTGCCAGCCGGCCACCACCACCAGCAAGGTGGTGAAGCTGTTGAGTACGATGAACAGCATCGAGATGCCGTCCACGCCCAGGTGGTAGTTGATGCCGAGGGACTCGATCCACGGCTTCATCTCGACGAACTGCATGCCGCCGCTGAGATTGTTGAATTCAGTGAACAGCGGCAGCGACAGCAGGAAGCCCGCCAGGGCCCCCGCCGCGGCCAGCCAGCGCGCCAACGCGGCCCGCTGATCGCCCCCTGTCGCCAGCACCAGCAACCCGGCCGCTATCGGGGCCCAGATCACCAGAGTCAATAGATGTGTGAACATAGTCAAACCCATTTGTTATTCCAATCCCGGAGCCCGGGCTCAACGCCAGATCAGCGGCCAGAACCACATCGTCATCAGCGCCAGCACCCCGATGATCATCGCGGTGGCGTAGCTGTAGATGAAGCCGGTTTGCGCGCGGCGGATGAAGCCGGAGAAAGTCGCCACCAGTTTGGCGGTGCCGTTCACCAACAGACCGTCGATCAGCAACATGTCGCCCACCTTCCAGAAGAAGGTGCCCAGGGCTCGCGAGCCCTTGGCGAACACGGCGAAATAGATCTCGTCCAGGTAGTACTTGTTTTCCAGGATCTTGTTCACCAGGCTGAACTTCTGCTTGATGGCGGCCGGGATTTGCGGCGCCTTCATGTAGAAGAACCAGGCGGTGGCCACGCCGGCCAGCGCCAGCCACAGCGGCAGCGTGCTCAGCGAATGCACGCCCATGGCGGCGGCGCCATGGAACTCGCGGGCGATCTCTTCCATCGCCGGATGCAGCTCATGGTTGACGGTGATCACGCCCTTGAAGAAGTCGCCGTACAGCAGCGGCTCGATCGCGAAGTAACCCACCAGCACCGACGGAATCGCCAGCAGCACCAGCGGCAGGGTCACCACCCACGGCGACTCGTGCGGCTTGTCGTTCGGACCCAGGCCATGGTGATGGTCGTGATCGTCATGGCCGTGATCGTGATGATTGTCCTTCTTCTCCATCCAGCGTTCCTTGCCGTGGAAGACCAGGAAGTACATGCGGAAGGAATAGAAGGCGGTGATGAACACGCCGGCGATCACCGCGAAATAAGCGAAACCGGCCGCGGACAGATTGGACGCGTGCACCGCCTCGATGATGGAGTCCTTGGAGTAGAAGCCGGAGAAGAACGGCGTGCCGATCAAGGCCAGCGAACCCAACAGCGAAGTCAGCCAGGTGATGGGCATGTACTTGCGCAGGCCGCCCATATTGCGCATGTCCTGATCATGGTGCATGCCGATGATCACCGAGCCCGCCGCCAGGAACAGCAGCGCCTTGAAGAAGGCGTGGGTCATCACGTGGAACATCGCCACCGAGTAGGCCGAGGCGCCCAGCGCCACGGTCATATAGCCCAGCTGCGACAGCGTGGAGTAAGCCACCACGCGCTTGATGTCGTTCTGGACGATGCCGAGGAAACCCATGAACAGCGCGGTGATGGAACCGGCGACCATGATCACGTTCAGCGCGGTGTCGGACAGTTCGAACAGCGGGCTCATGCGCGACACCATGAAGATGCCGGCGGTCACCATCGTTGCCGCGTGAATCAGCGCCGAGATCGGAGTCGGGCCTTCCATCGAGTCCGGCAGCCACACGTGCAGCGGGAACTGCGCCGATTTGCCCATCGCGCCGATGAACAGCAGGATGCAGGTCACGCTCAGCAACGACCACTCGGTACCCGGAATCAGGCTGATGGTCTTGCTGGCCAGCGCCGGAGCGGCGGCGAACACGTCGCTGTAGTTCAGCGAACCGCCGAAGTAGGCCAGCACCAGGCCGATGCCCAGCAGGAAGCCGAAGTCGCCGACGCGGTTGACCAAGAAGGCCTTCAGGTTGGCGAAGATCGCGGTCGGACGCTTGAACCAGAAGCCGATCAGCAGGTAGGACACCAGGCCCACCGCTTCCCAACCGAAGAACAGCTGGATGAAGTTGTTGCTCATCACCAGCATCAGCATCGAGAAGGTAAACAGCGAGATATAGCTGAAGAAGCGCTGATAGCCCGGGTCTTCCTGCATATAGCCTATGGTGTAAATGTGCACCATCAGCGACACGCTGGTGACCACCACCAGCATCATCGCGGTCAGCGAATCCACCAGGAAGCCCACCGAGAACTCGTAGCCACCCACCGTCAGCCAGGTGTAAACCGGACCGTTGAACACTTCAGCCTGCCCGGTCAGGAAGGCGTGAAGCACCTTGAGCGAAAGCGCGGCGGACAGCGCCACGCCGGCTATCGTCACGACGTGCGAAGCGCGCCGGCCGATGGCCCATCCAAATAGGCCTGCAATGATGGAACCCGCCAGCGGGGCGAGTGCAATCAGCAGGTATAAGCTCTTCATATCCATGCTTGTGTGCTTTGTGTAGGTTCCGGTTTGCCTTAGCCTTTGAGGCTGCCCAAGTCTTCAACGTTGATGGTGCGCAGATTGCG
Organism: Chromobacterium aquaticum; assembly: GCF_021129195.1. Lineage (GTDB taxonomy): Bacteria > Pseudomonadota > Gammaproteobacteria > Burkholderiales > Chromobacteriaceae > Chromobacterium > Chromobacterium aquaticum. Next base: position 31,346 of record NZ_JAJOHW010000045.1, read on the forward strand.
GAACAGCACCACCAGGATGGCCAGGCCAATCGCGGCTTCGGCCGCGGCCACCGTCAGGATGAAGAATACGAAGATCTGGCCTGCCGTGTCCGACAGGTAATGCGAGAACGCGATGAAGTTGAAATTCACCGCGAGCAGCATCAGCTCGATGGCCATCAGCAGCACGATCAGATTTTTCCGGTTCAGGAAAACGCCTAGCACGCCGATGGCAAACAGGATTGCGGCCAGCACCAGGAAGTGAGTCAGTGTCAGCACATTTCCTCCCTTATGTTGATTGGCCGTCAGGCCTGTTGCTTACCGGAGTCGGCCTCGGAGGCCTCCTCCACCGTGGATTCTTCGGCAGGCTGTTCAGCCTGCATCTTGACCAGACGCACGCGGTCATTGCGCTTGACCTTGACCTGCAGCGCCGGATCGATAGCCTTGGTGTCCTTGCGGCTGCGCATGGTCAGGCCGATGGCGGCCACCATGGCCAGCAGCAGCACCACCGCCGCCACTTCAAAAGGCAGCAGATAGGTGGTGTACAACTGGCGGCCCAGCACCTTGACGTTGCTGAAGTCTGCAGCCAGCGGCGCCGCGGCCTGGTAGGCGTCCAACTTGGCGCTGGGGCTGGCCAGGATCATCGCCATCTCAAACACCATGATGATGCCTACGGCGGCGGCGATCGGCAGGTTCTTCCAGAAGCCCTCGCGCAGTTTCTCGATGTTGATGTCCAGCATCATCACCACGAACAGGAACAGCACCATCACCGCGCCCACATACACCACCACCAGGGTGATGGCCAGGAACTCGGCTTCCATCAGCAGCCACAGGCCGGCGCTGTTGAAGAAGGCCAGCACCAGGAACAAGGCCGCGTGAATCGGGTTCTTGGCCGTCACCACGCGGATGCCCGCGAACACCAGGATGGCGGACAGGACATAAAAGACAAACATTGTGAAGTTCATGACCCCCCCTTAGCGATACTTGGCGTCGGCCGCCTTGTTGGCGGCGATTTCCGCCTCGTACTTGTCCCCGATCGCCAGCAGCATCGGCTTGGTGTAGTACAAGTCGCCACGTTTTTCGCCGTGGTATTCAAAGATGTGGGTTTCCACGATGGCGTCCACCGGACAGGCCTCCTCGCAGAAGCCGCAGAAGATGCACTTGGTCAGATCGATGTCGTAGCGCGTGGTGCGGCGGGTGCCGTCGTCACGCTGCTCGGACTCGATGCTGATCGCCATCGCCGGGCACACCGCCTCGCACAGCTTGCAAGCGATGCAGCGCTCTTCGCCGTTGGCGTAGCGGCGCTGCGCGTGCAGACCGCGGAAGCGCGGCGAAATCGGCGTCTTCTCTTCAGGAAACTGGACCGTGATCTTGCGGGCGAAGAAGTAGCGGCCAGTGACCATCAGGCCCTTGACCAGCTCCACCAGCAGGAAGGTCTTGAAAAAGTTGCGGATCGAATTCATCTTTTCACCTCTCCCCGTCTCAGTGCCACAAGGACAGCGGGGTCATCATCCAGACGCCCACCACCAGGATCCACACCAGGGTCACCGGGATGAACACCTTCCAGCCCAGACGCATGATCTGGTCGTAGCGATAGCGCGGGAAGGTGGCGCGGAACCACAGGAAGCAGAACAGCACCATCGCCACCTTGAGCGCCAGCCAGAAGAAGCCGCCCGCGCCCAGAATGCCCCAGGATGCCGGGAACGGCGACAACCAGCCGCCGAGGAACAGCAGCGAGGTCAGCGCAGCGACCAGGATCATGTTGGCGTATTCGGCCAGGAAGAAGATGGCGAAGGCCATGCCCGAGTACTCGACGTGGAAACCGGCGACGATCTCGGATTCGCCCTCGGCCACGTCGAACGGCGCGCGGTTGGTTTCGGCCACGCCGGAAATCAGGTAGACCACGAACAGCGGGAACAGCGGCAGCCAGTTCCACGACAACACGGAACCGCCGGCCATGCCCTGCCCTTGCTGCTGGACGATGTCCACCAGGTTCAGGCTGCTGGACACCATCAGCACGCCGATAAGCGCGAAGCCCATCGCCAGTTCGTAGGACACGATCTGGGCGGCGGAACGCATGGCGCCGAGGAAGGAGTACTTGGAGTTGCCCGCCCAGCCGGCGATGATCACGCCGTACACCCCCATCGAGGTCAAGGCCAGGATGTAGAGCAGCGAAGCGTTGACGTTGGCCAGCACCAGCTTGTCGGTGAACGGAATCACCGCCCAGGCCGCCAGCGCCGGGGCGATGGACAACACCGGCGCCAGCAGGAACAGGCCCTTGCTGGAGTTGGTGGGCAGGATGATTTCCTTCATCAGCAGCTTGACCGCGTCGGCGATAGGCTGCAGCAGGCCCAGCGGGCCTACCCGGTTGGGGCCGATGCGGATCTGCATGAAGCCGATGACCTTGCGCTCGGCATAGGTCAGGTAGGCGACGCACAGCAGCATCGGCAATACGATGGCGATGATCTTCAACAGGGTCCAAACCACGAGCCCCGCGTCAGTGCCAAGAATACCTTGCAAGAACTCCATGCTTTACCCCTGGGTGATCTCGATAGCGTCGAACATGCCGCCCAGCGCCAGCGTGGCCGCGTGAGCGGTGGCGATGCGAACCGTGTCCTGCGGCAGGCTGTCGTCGGCGACGATGCGCACGCGCGCCTGGCCGGAACCCTGGCTCAGCAACGCGGTGCTGTCGGCGGCGATGCCCAGCTTCTGCAGCAGGCCGCTGTGGGCGGAAGCCACCGGCTCGGCCGCGTCGCGGGTCTGTTGCAGCGACTCGGCGCGGCGGCAGACGGCGTCGGCCTGGTACAACGGCACTTCGCCGATGCGCGCCACGCCGGCGGTCGCGGCGGCCGCGACGTTCAGCTGGTTCAGCGCGTTGTTCAGACGCGCGGCGATGTCGCCCTTGGCCAGCAGTTCGGCGCGCACTTCCTCGGCGCTGTTGAAGTCGAAGCCGGACAGATTCAGCATATTGCCCAGCACGCGCAGCACTTTCCAGGCCGGGCGGGCTTCGCCCAGCGGACGCACCACGCCGTTGAAGCTCTGCAGCTTGCCTTCCATATTGACGAAGGAGCCGGCGGTCTCGGAGAACGGCGCGATCGGCAGCAGCACATCGGCGTAGTCCAGCAGGCCCTGGCCCTTGAACGCGGTCAGCGCGATCACGGTGGCGGCCTGCTTCATCGCGGCGACGGCGGCTTGCGGGTTGTAGCTGTCGAATTCGACTTCGGTGTTCAGCAGCACATAAGCCTTCTTCGGCTCAGCGATCATCGCGGCGGCGTTGGCGCCCGCGCCTTGCGGCAGCGCGCCCACCAGTTCCGCGCCCACGCTGTTGGCGGCCTCGGACAGCACGCCAAAGCTGGCGCCGCTCAGGCGAGCGATCTCCTGCGCCACGGCCAACAGCTGGCTGAACGCCGGATGGTGCTGCGCCACATTGCCCAGCACCACGGCGGCGGTTTCCGCGCCGCTCAGGCTCTCGGCGATGCGACGCGCCTCGGCGGACACTTGCACCGCGGACAGATCAACGCTGGTTTCACCGCCCTTGATCTCGACCACGGCCTTCAGCACCTGGGCGAAGCCGTTGACCAGCGCCAGCGGCGACACGATCAGCTTGGCGTTGATCTTGATCAGCAGTTCGTCGTCGGCGACATGGATAATGTTAAGCTCGCTGCCCTTCTTGGCCGCGGAGCGCAGGCGCGAGGTCAGCAGCGGCTGTTCCTTGCGCAGCGTGGAGCCAACCACCAGCACCGACTTGGCCGCGGCCAGATCGGAAATGCTGGAACCCAGCCATTCGGCGCCCTGCTTGGCCGCGTCGGCGGCGAAGTCGCTGCGGCGCAGACGGTAATCGATGCTTTCCACGCCGAAGGCGCGCGCCAGTTTCTGCGCCAGATGCAGTTCTTCGGTGGTGGAATGCGGGCTGGTCAGGAAGCCGATGGCGTCCTTGCCGTGATCGGCGGACACGCCGTTCAAGCCCTTCACCACGTAGTTCAACGCGGTTTCCCAATCCGTCTCGTGCCATTGGCCGTCGAACTTGATCATCGGCTGCTTCAGACGCTCGGCCGAGTTCAAGCCCTCGTAGGAGAAGCGGTCGCGGTCGGCGATCCAGCACTCGTTGATGGCCTCGTTTTCCAGCGGCAGCACGCGCATCACTTCATTGCTCTTGACCTGAACAATCAGGTTGGAGCCCAGGCCGTCATGCGGGCTGACCGATTTGCGGCGCGACAGCTCCCAGGCGCGGGTGCTGTAGCGGAACGGCTTGGAGGTCAGCGCGCCCACCGGGCACAGATCGATGACGTTGCCGGAGATTTCCGAATCCACGGTCTTGCCGAGGAAGGGCAGAATCTCGGAGAACTCGCCGCGATGAGCCATGCCGATTTCCTGGAAGCCGCCGACTTCCTCGGTAAAGCGCACGCAACGGGTGCAGTGAATGCAGCGCGACATTTCTTCCGCCGAGACCAGCGGGCCCATGTCCTTGCCCACCACCACGCGCTTTTCTTCCTGATAGCGCGAGGATGAGTTGCCGTAACCCACGGCCAGATCCTGCAGCTGGCATTCGCCGCCCTGGTCGCAGATCGGGCAATCCAGCGGGTGGTTGATCAGCAGGAATTCCATCACGCCGGCCTGGGCCTTCTTGGCCATGTCGGAGTGGGTGTGGACCTTCATGCCGTCGGTCACCGGGGTGGCACAAGCCGGCAGCGGCTTGGGCGCTTTTTCCACTTCCACCAGGCACATGCGGCAGTTGGCCGCGATGGACAGCTTCTTGTGGTAGCAGAAGTGCGGAATGTACGTGCCCACCGAGTGGGCCGCTTCCATGACGGTGCTGCCTTGCGGGACCGTCAGTTTTTTTCCGTCGATTTCGATTTCAAGCATCGCTCAACACCATTTGTGGTCCACCAAGGTCTTTCCGTGCTCGATCGCGTACTCGAACTCGTGACGGAAATGCTTGGTGAAACTGCGAACCGGGAACACGGCGGCGTCGGCCAGCGCACAAATGGTGCGGCCCGCCATGTTATTGCCCACGGAGTCCAGAAGCTCCAGATCGCCCGGACGGCCCTGGCCGTTGGCGATGCGGTGGATCACGCGGTACAGCCAGCCGGTGCCTTCGCGGCACGGCGTGCACTGGCCGCAGGATTCTTCGTGGTAGAAATACGCCAGACGCTCCAGCGCCTTGATCATGCACACGTCTTCATTCATCACGATGACAGCGCCGGAACCCAGCATCGAACCGGCCTTGGCGATGCTGTCGTAATCCATCGTGCACTGCATCATGACATCGGCGGGCAGAATCGGCGCGGACGAGCCGCCCGGAATCACCGCCTTGAGCTTCTTGCCGTCACGCATGCCGCCGGCCATTTCCAGCAGCTCGGAGAACGGAGTGCCCAGCGGGATCTCGTAGTTGCCCGGACGGTTCACATGGCCGGAGACCGAGAACAACTTGGTGCCGCCGTTGTTCGGCTTGCCCTTTTCCAGGAACGGCTGCGCGCCGTCGCGGATGATGAAGGGCACCGAGGCGAACGATTCGGTGTTGTTGATGGTGGTCGGCTTGCCGTACAGGCCGAAGCTGGCCGGGAACGGCGGCTTGAAGCGCGGTTGGCCCTTCTTGCCTTCCAGCGATTCCAGCAGCGCGGTTTCCTCGCCGCAGATGTAGGCGCCGTAGCCATGATGGGCGAACAGGTCGAAGTTGAAGCCGGAGCCCAGGATGTTCTGACCCAGCAGACCCGCCTTGCGCGCTTCATCCAGCGCTTCTTCGAAGCGTTCGTACTCGGCGAAGATTTCACCGTGGATGTAGTTGTAGCCGGCCTTGGTGCCCATCGCGTAACCGGCGATGATCATGCCTTCGATCAGCGAATGCGGATTGAAGCGCAGGATGTCGCGGTCCTTGAAAGTGCCCGGCTCGCCCTCGTCAGTGTTGCACACCACGTATTTGTCGCCCGGGAAGGAACGTGGCATGAAGCTCCACTTCAGGCCGGTGGGGAAACCCGCGCCGCCGCGGCCGCGCAGGCCGGAGTTCTTCACTTCGGCGATCACGTCTTCCTGGGCCATCTTGCTGTCCAGGATGCGACGCAGCGCCTGGTAGCCGCCGCGCGCCTCATAGGCGCTCAGTTGCCAGCAATTGGGATCGGAAGTGTCGACGCCATCGAAAATCACGCCATTGACGAAGATTGCCATTATTTCAGCTCCGCCAGTTTCTTATCGATTGCTTCGGGCGTCATGAAGCTGCACATCTTGTGGTTGTTGACCAGCAAGACCGGCGCGTCGCCGCAGGCACCCATGCACTCCCCTTCCAGCAAGGTGTACTTGCCGTCGGCGCTGGTTTCGCCGATGGCGACACCCAGCTTCTTGGAGATGTACTCGGCCGCGTTGACGCCGCCGGACAAGGCACAGGGCAGGTTGGTGCAGACAGTGATCTTGTACTGCCCAACCGGCTTCATGTCGTACATATTGTAGAAAGTGGCGACTTCGTAAGCGGCTACCGGCGGGATCTGCAGGTAGTTGGCGACGAACTCGATCACCTCGGTATTCAGGCAACGCTCTTCCGGAGCGGAGCCCGCTTCGCGACGTTCAGTCAGCGCGATGCGCAAGGCGCCCATCACCGCGGACCGTTTCTGGTCGGCGGGATATTTGGCGACTTCGCGATCGATTTTGGCTAGCGATTCAGCGGACAGCATCAGCGGTCAATCTCCCCAAACACGATATCCTGAGTACCGATGATGGCCACCACGTCGGCGATCATATGACCCTTGGCCATCTCGTCCAGCGCCGCCAGATGGGCATAGCCGGGCGCGCGGATCTTCAGGCGGTACGGCTTGTTGGCGCCGTCGGACACCAGGTAGACGCCGAACTCGCCTTTCGGGTGCTCGGTGCCCACATAGGCCTCGCCCTCCGGCACGTGCATGCCTTCGGTAAACAGTTTGAAGTGGTGGATCAAGTCTTCCATATTGGCCTTCATGCCTTCGCGCGAAGGCGGCGCCACTTTATGGTTGTCGGTGATCACCGGGCCCGGGTTCTTGCGCAGCCATTCCACGCACTGGCGGATGATGCGGTTGGACTGGCGCATTTCCTCGACGCGCACGAGGTAGCGGTCGTAGCAATCGCCGTTGACGCCCACCGGGATGTCGAAGTCCAGCTTGGAGTACACATCGTAGGGCTGCTTCTTGCGCAAGTCCCAGGCGATGCCGGAGCCGCGCAGCATCGGGCCGGTCAGGCCCAGGTTCAGCGCGCGCTCGGGCGTCACCACGCCGATGCCGACGGTGCGCTGTTTCCAGATGCGGTTGTCGGTCAGCAGGGTCTCGTACTCGTCCACATAGCCGGGGAAGCGCTGGGTGAACTCGTCGATGAAGTCCAGCAGCGAACCCTGGCGGCCTTCATTGCGGCGCGCCAGTTCGCGGGCGTTCTTGATCTTGGAGACGGTGTACTGCGGCATGCTGTCCGGCAGATCGCGATACACGCCGCCGGGACGGAAGTAAGCCGCGTGCAGACGCGCGCCGGACACCGCTTCATAGCAGTCCATCAGGTCTTCGCGCTCGCGGAAGGCGTACAGGAACACGGTCATCGCGCCGATGTCGAGGCCGTGCGCGCCTATCCACAGCAAGTGGTTCAGCAGGCGGGTGATCTCGGCGAACATCACGCGGATGTATTGCGCGCGTTCCGGCACTTCAATGCCCAGCAGCTTCTCGATGGACAGGCAGTAAGCATGCTCGTTGCACATCATGGACACGTAGTCGAGACGGTCCATATAGGGCAGCGACTGGATGAAGGTCTTGCTCTCGGCCAGCTTCTCGGTGCCGCGGTGCAGCAGGCCGATGTGCGGGTCGGCGCGCTGGACGACTTCGCCGTCCAGTTCCAGCACCAGGCGCAGCACGCCGTGCGCGGCCGGGTGCTGCGGGCCGAAGTTGAGGGTGTAGTTACGGATTTCAGCCACCGTAGTTCTCCTCGCGGATGATGCGCGGGGTGATCTCGCGCGGCTCGATGGTCACCGGCTGATAGATCACGCGCTGTTGGGTCGGGTCATAACGCATTTCCACGTGACCGGACAGCGGGAAGTCCTTACGGAACGGATGGCCGACGAAGCCATAATCGGTCAGGATGCGACGCAGGTCGGGGTGGCCGTCGAAGACGATGCCGAACAGGTCGAACGCCTCGCGTTCGAACCAGTTAGCGCCGCTCCAGACGCCGACGACCGACGCGACCACGGGGAAGCCGTCGTCCTCGGCGAACACGCGCAGGCGGATGCGCTGATTGTGCTTGACCGACAACAGATGGTAGACAACGGCGAAGCGCGGACCGTCCCATACCTCATCGCGGTATGCGCTGTAGTCCACGCCGCACAAATCGATGCATTGCTCAAAAGACAGGTCGGCGTGATCGCGCAGCGTGGTCGCCACGGCGATCAGGTCCGCCGCCTTGCATACAATGGTCAGCTCTTCCAGAGCCAGCGTGCTTTGCACGAGCTTGTCGCCCAGCGCCTGCTGCACTACCGACCCTAACGCTTCCATTTTCTTGGAGGCCATAAGTTTCTACCTTAGCGGGCGATGGTGTTGGTGCGTTTGATCTTGTTCTGCAGCTGGATGATGCCGTACAGCAAGGCCTCTGCAGTTGGCGGACAGCCGGGCACGTAGACGTCGACCGGCACGATGCGATCGCAGCCGCGCACGACTGAATAGGAATAATGGTAATAGCCGCCGCCGTTGGCACAGGAACCCATCGAGATCACCCAGCGCGGCTCGGCCATCTGGTCGTAAACCTTGCGCAGGGCCGGGGCCATCTTGTTGCACAGCGTGCCGGCCACGATCATCAGATCGGACTGGCGCGGGCTGGGGCGGAACACGATGCCGAAACGGTCCAGGTCATAACGCGCCGCGCCAGCGTGCATCATTTCCACCGCGCAACAGGCCAGACCAAAGGTCATCGGCCACAGCGAACCGGTTCGGGTGTAATTGATGAGCTTGTCAGCCGTCGTGGTGACAAACCCCTTCTCCAGAATACCTTCTACTCCCATTCCAGAGCTCCTTTTTTCCACATGTAGACGAAGCCCAGGGTCAATACGCCCAGGAACTCCACCATGACGCCGAGGCCGTACGTGCCCAGCTCCTTCAACACCACCGCCCACGGAAGCAGGAAGGCCACTTCCAGATCGAACAGGATGAAGAGGATGGCTATCAGATAATAGCGGACGTCAAATTTCATGCGAGCGTCTTCGAAAGCCTCGAAGCCGCACTCATACGGAGACAGTTTCTCTGGATCGGGACGGTTGGGAGCCAGCAGCTTGCCCAATAAAATAGGGCCTACGCCGACCAACAGTCCGACCAAGACAAACAGCAGAATGGGAAAGTAATTTTGCAGCATTTCCCGTACACCCCCACGAAAGAAAGGGGGTCACCCCCCTTGGCTCCAAATAAAACAGGCCACCGGAGTCCCGGTGGCCTGTTTTTGAATGGTGGTGCCGACAGTGAGACTCGAACTCACACAGCTTTCGCCACTACCCCCTCAAGATAGCGTGTCTACCAATTTCACCATGTCGGCACAGCAAGCTTTAATTGTTACTCCGGTATTTTCGATGTCGTACCCGAAGCTTTATCGCTAGGCACACCGGCCGGGATTTGCGGTGCAACCTGTTCAACCTTGGTTCCCATCACGCCCAGATCACTTTTTCCGCCCCCAGACAGAAAAACCAGCGCAAGGGAAGTCGAGAAGAACACGGCCGCTGCAATAGCGGTTGTTCTACTCAAGAAATTCGCAGAACCAGACGCGCCGAACAAGCTACCGGAAGCGCCGCTACCGAAAGCCGCACCCATGTCCGCACCCTTGCCGTGCTGCATCAAAACTAGCACGATAATAGTGCCTGCGGACAGGATATTTACAATCCAGATAAGCGTCTTAAGAAGTTCCATACTATATCAATTTTCCTGCGGCTTGGCAAATTGCCCTGAATGAACCGGCGTCCAGAGATGCCCCTCCAACAAGGGCTCCGTCGACATTTTCAGTCGCCAGAATCGCTTCGGCATTCTCTGCCTTGACACTGCCGCCGTAGAGGACGCGAATATTATCGGAGGCCTTGACGTTTTGCAAGTACCAATTTTTGATCGCGCCATGGATTTCGGCGATTTGCGCCAGCGTCGCCACCTTGCCGGTGCCAATGGCCCAGACCGGTTCATAAGCCACAACGTATTCACCATGGTCTATCTCGGCCAGAAGCGCAAGCTGATCGCGAATCACTTCCAGCTGACGGCCGGCCTCGCGCTCCTCCAGCGTTTCGCCGACGCACAACACCGGCGCCAGGCCGGCGGCGATCGCGGCGCGCATTTTCTTCAGCAGGACGGCATTGCTCTCGCCGAAGTACTGGCGGCGCTCCGAGTGGCCCACCAGGGTATAAGCGCAGCCGATATCGGCCAGCATCGCGGCGCTGGTCTCGCCGGTGAAGGCGCCGTCCTGGTCGAAGGCGCTGACATCCTGCGCGCACAGGCGCAAGGCCTGGCCGCGCAGCCGCTCGCCCAAGCCGGCCAGGTAAACCGCCGGCGCGGCCACGCCGACCCAGTCGCGGTTGCTCGCCTCATCGGCCAGCAAAGCCGCCAACAACGCCTGCGCGCTGTCGGCGCGAGTATTCATCTTCCAGTTGCCAATCACCAGCTTGCCGGACATCCCCGACTCCTCATGGTCTTGAAATATCCGCCGATTATACTGCTGCGCTCTTTCCCGCTCAAACCGCCCGCCACGCAACATTGATTGTCCGCAATCGAATGCCATTCCACGACTTGTAATATTCCTGAAAAATTTCAGCCTTAGCATGCGCCCATCACCACGCACCTCATCCATTCTCAGGAGTAGGCATGAAACAGTCTGTTCGTCTGGCCGCATCGTTTGTACTCGGCTCCGTCTGCCTGTCCGGCGCGGCCGTGGCCGCCGACATCACCGGCGCGGGCGCCACCTTCCCGTATCCGCTGTACGCCAAATGGGCCGCCGCTTACAAGGCCGGCACCAATAACAATCTGAACTACCAATCCATCGGTTCCGGCGGCGGCATCAAGCAGATCCAGTCCAAGACCGTGGACTTCGGCGCCTCCGACATGCCGCTGAAGCCGGAAGAGCTGGAAAAATCCGGACTGACCCAATTCCCCACCGTCATCGGCGGCGTGGTACCGGTGCTGAACGTGCCCGGCATCGCCCCGGGACAAGTGAAGTTCACCGGCCCGCTGCTGGCCGACATCTACCTGGGCAAGGTGGCCAAGTGGAATGACCCGGCCATCGCCAAGCTCAACCCCGGCGTCAAGCTGCCGGACCTGCGCATCTCCGTGGTGCGTCGCTCCGACGGCTCCGGCACCACCTTCATCTTCACCAACTACCTGTCCAAGGTGTCCTCGGACTGGGCCAAGGAAGTGGGCTCCAACACCGCGGTCAGCTGGAAAGGCAATCCGGTGGGCGGCAAGGGCAATGAGGGCGTGGCCAACTACGTGACCCGCATCAAGGGCGCGATCGGCTATGTCGAATACGCCTACGCCAAGCAGAACAAACTGGCCTTCGGCCTGATGCAGAACCAGGCCGGCAGCTTCGTCAAGCCGGACGAATTCAGCTTCAAGGCCGCCGCCGCCAACGCCGACTGGAAGAAAGCGCCGGGCTTCTACCTGCTGCTGACCAACCAGCCGGGCAAGGACAGCTGGCCCATCGCCGGCGCCACCTTCATCCTGATGCACAAGAAGCAGGACAAGCCGGCCCAGGGCGGCGAAGTGCTGAAATTCTTCGACTGGGCTTACAAGAACGGCGACAAGACCGCGCTGGATCTGGACTACATCCCGATGCCGGACGCGATCAAGGGCGTGATCCGCGCCAGCTGGAAGCAAATTGCCGACAACGGCGGCAAGCCGGTGTGGAACTAAGCCGCATACAATGCACGCACGCAGGCCGGGGAAGGCTTCCCCGGCTTTTTGTCTGATAAATGAGCATGCATATGCAAAAGTTGAGTCACTCGCCGCAAATCAAAACCCAGTTATTGCTGGACAATCTGTTCCGCTGGGTCACCCGCTTCTTCGCCTTCCTGGTGTTGGCCTTGCTGGTGGGCATCCTGATTTCGCTGCTGATAGGCGCGCTGCCCAGCATCCACGCCTTCGGCTTCAAGTTTCTGGTCACCAGCGACTGGGACCCGGTTAATGAGCAGTTCGGCGCGTTGGTGCCCATCTTCGGCACCCTGGCCACCTCTTTCATCGCCCTGTTGATCGGCGTGCCGGTCAGCTTCGGCATCGCCCTGTTCCTGACCGAGCTGTGCCCCACCTGGCTGAAGCGGCCACTGGGCATCGCGGTGGAACTGCTGGCCGGCATTCCGTCCATCATTTACGGCATGTGGGGCCTGTTCGTGTTCGCGCCCATTTTCGCCGACCACGTGCAGCCGCTGCTGACCGACACCCTTGGCAATATCCCGCTGCTGGGCGTGCTGTTCCAGGGCGCGCCGATGGGCATAGGCATTTTCACCGCCGGCCTGATCCTGGCCATCATGATCATCCCCTTCATCGCCTCGGTGATGCGCGACGTGTTCGAAGTGGTGCCGGTGATGCTGAAGGAATCCGCCTACGGCCTGGGCTCCACCACTTGGGAAGTGGTGCGCTATGTGGTGCTGCCCTATACCAAGACCGGCGTGGTCGGCGGCATCATGCTGGGACTGGGCCGCGCGCTGGGCGAGACCATGGCGGTGACCTTCGTCATCGGCAACTCCACCCGCTTCGCCGCCGGCCTGTTCGAGCCGGGCAATTCCATCGCCTCCTCGCTGGCCAATGAATTCGCCGAAGCCAATGGCGAGCTTTATCTCTCCTCCCTGATTCAACTGGGCCTGATCCTGTTCTTCATCACCTTCGTGGTGCTGGCGTGCTCCAAATTGCTGTTGCTGCGCCTGAAGAAACAGGAAGGTCGCCCGTCCTGAACACGAGAGACGCTAACCGCATGAGCCAAACCGTTATGAATTCCGCCCTGCGCCCGCCCCAATCCGCCATTTCCTCCAAGGCCGACAGCAGCGTTTACCGCCGCCGCCGGCTGGTGAACCGCATCAATATGGGCGCGTCGATGTTCACCATGGCCTTCGGCCTGTTTTGGCTGTTCTGGATTCTGAGCACCTTGTTGCAGCACGGCTTGACCGGGCTCAACTGGGAGGTGTTCACCGCCAGCACGCCGCCGCCGGGCAGTACCGGCGGCCTGGCCAACGCCATTTATGGCAGCCTGATGATGACCGCCTTCGGCACCTTGTTCGGCACGCCGATCGGCATCCTGGCCGGCATCTACCTGGCCGAGTTCGGCCAGCGCGGCTGGCTGGCGCCGGCCACCCGCTTCATCAACGACATCCTGCTGTCGGCGCCGTCCATCGTCATCGGCCTGTTCATCTACGAAGTCTACGTGGTATCGGTCGGACACTTTTCCGGCTGGGCCGGCTCCTTCGCGCTGGCCATCCTGGTGATTCCGGTGGTGGTGCGCACCACCGAGAACATGCTGCGCCTGGTGCCGGGCAGCCTGCGCGAAGCCGCATCGGCGCTGGGCGCGCCGCAGTGGAAGGTGACCTTGCACGTCACCCTGCGTTCGGCCAAGGCCGGTGTGCTGACCGGCATCCTGCTGGCGGTGGCGCGCATTTCCGGCGAAACCGCGCCGCTGCTGTTCACCGCGCTGAACAACCAGTTCTTCAATAGCAATATGAACCAGCCGATGGCCAACCTGCCCATCGTGATCTTCCAGTTCGCGATGAGTCCGTACGAGGACTGGCACAAGCTGGCCTGGGCCGGTTCCCTGTTGATCACCTTCAGCGTGCTGACGCTCAACATCGTTGCCCGCTGGATGGGCAGCCAGAAAAATCAATCGCATTAAGGCTTGCAGACCATGGCTGAAATTCACTCCAAGCTTCAGGTCAAGAATCTGAACTTCTTTTACGGCAATTTCCACGCGCTAAAGAACATCCAGCTGGAAATCGCCTCGCGCAAGGTCACCGCCTTCATCGGCCCGTCCGGCTGCGGCAAGTCCACGCTGCTGCGCACCTTCAACCGCATGTACGAGCTCTACCCCGGCCTGCGCGCCGAGGGCGACATCCTGCTGGACGGCCACAACATCCTGGGCCGCGACGTGGACGTCAACCTGCTGCGCGCCAAGGTGGGCATGGTGTTCCAGAAGCCCACCCCGTTCCCGATGTCGATTTACGACAACATCACCTTCGGCGTGAAGCTCTACGAAAAACTGTCCAAGGGCGAAATGGAAGACCGCGTCGAATGGGCGCTGCGCAAGGCCGCGTTGTGGGACGAGGTCAAGGACAAGCTCAAGCAGTCCGGCAATTCGCTGTCCGGCGGCCAGCAGCAGCGGCTGTGCATCGCGCGCGCGGTGGCGTCCAAGCCGGAAGTACTGCTGCTGGACGAACCGACCTCGGCGCTGGACCCGATTTCCACCGCCCACATCGAAGAGCTGATCCATGAGCTCAAAGAGGACTACACCATCGCCATCGTCACCCACAATATGCAGCAGGCGGCGCGGGTGTCGGACTACACCGCCTATATGTATCTGGGCGAGTTGATCGAATTCGGCGACACCGATTCCATCTTCACCACCCCGCAGAAGAAGGCCACCGAGGACTACATCACCGGCAAGTTCGGCTGATTCCCGCCCAGTTGCCAGACCGCCGTCATGACCGTTTCCGGCATGGCGGCTTTTGGCGTTCAACACATGGCAAATCAGCATGACAGCCGCAAAAAATCGTCTAAATCAGCCGTTCTCGCGGCCCGGTCTGTCAAGGCGATTCCGCATGCTTTTCCGACAAATACGACACCATTTATTTTTTTTTTATAAGTACTTGACGGCATTGGCCCTGGACACAACAATCGCGCCTTTACGATACTGTGTGCACATTTCACCATGTTGGACCTGTTTTCCGGGCTTGAGACCCACGTCGCCATCACCCTGGTGCTTTCCCTGGGCTTCGTGCTCGCCTTTGAGTTCATCAACGGCTTCCATGACACTGCCAACGCGGTGGCTACCGTTATCTATACCCAATCGATGAAACCGCGTCTCGCGGTGTTCTATTCCGGCATTTTCAACTTCCTCGGCGTGATCACCGGTGGCCTCGCCGTCGCCTACGCCATCGTGCACCTGTTGCCGGTGGACCTGCTGATCTCGGTCAACACCACCCGCGGCATGGCCATGGTGTTCGCATTGTTGACCGCCGCCATCGCCTGGAACCTGGGCACCTGGTATTTCGGCCTGCCCGCGTCCAGCAGCCACACCCTGATCGGCGCCATTCTGGGCGTGGGCGTGGCCAATAGCCTGATCCACGGCACCTCGCTGTCCCACGGCGTGAACTGGAGCAAGGCGGTGGACGTCGGCGCCTCCTTACTGGCCTCGCCCGTGGTGGGCGCGCTGCTGGCGGCGCTGATCGTCATCCTGCTACGGCGCTACCGGCCGCACAGCAATGTGCATAAGACGCCCTATCAGCGCCAGCAAGTGGAAGGCCGCAAGCATCCGCCGTTCTGGACCCGTTTCATGCTGATCGTGTCGTCCATGGGCGTCAGCTTCGCCCACGGCTCCAACGACGGCCAGAAAGGCGTGGGCCTGATCATGCTGGTGCTGATCGGCATCGTGCCGGCCAAGTTCGTGCTGGACCTGGACAGCACCCCTTACCAGCTGGACCGCACCCGCGACGCCGCCGTGCATCTGCAGAAGTTCTACGAGCGCAATCAGGTGGAGCTGAGCAAGATCATCGTGCCGTCCAAGGGCAGCAGCCAGTATGAATGCCATCCGCTGGAAACGCCGGCCACCGTTCAACGTCTGCTGGCCACCATGGGCGACGGCGGCGATTACCACGCCTTGAGTTCGGACCAGCGCTGGAATGTGCGCACCGAGCTGCTGTGCCTGGACGACGCCGCCAAGAAGGCCTCCGCGCTGCCCAAGCTGTCCGCCGATGAAAAGCAGATGCTGCAGAATCTGCGCAAAGACCTGACCACCACCACCGAATACGCGCCCACCTGGGTGATCGTCGCCGTGGCGCTGTCGCTGGGCATAGGCACCATGGTCGGCTGGCGCCGCGTGGTGAAAACCGTGGGCGAAGGCATAGGCAAAAAAGACATGACTTACGCCCAGGGCGTGTCGGCGCAGATGACCGCCGCCATCTCCATCGGCCTCGCCAGCCAGTTCGGCTTCCCGGTGTCCACCACCCAGGTGCTGTCCAGCGCCGTGGCCGGCACCATGGTGGCGGACAAGGCCGGCCTGCAGATGTCCACCATCCGCTCGATCGCGCTGGCCTGGCTGTTCACGCTGCCGGTATCGATGCTGCTGGCGGGCGGTCTGTACTACATCGCCTCGCTCTGGCTGTAATAAAATCGGTTAACCGTTTTTGCAGTTCTGTTTAAAGCTGTCAAAAACAAGCAAAGCCACCGCATGCGGTGGCTTTTTCTTTTGGCATTTCCGCCCGGAAAGTTTTCGATTGACCTGGGTCAAGCTTTAAGCCGGGAGCGCTTGTGCCAATATTTTATAAATTGCTAATATTTGCTCGCTTCATCATGGTTTCTCCTTTGTTGTTTGCAGCAATCCCTTTGCGCCTCAGCCCCCCAGCCGAGGCGCTTTTTTTTGCCCTATTCATGGCGCTCTCAAGCCTTGAGAAACTGCTCGCGCCCGGCCAGCCAACGATCCAGATGCGCATCCACCGCTTGCGGGTGGCGTTCCAGCAGCAAGGGCGCCAACTCGCGCGCCGCTTCCAGCAGTTCCAGATCCTCTTCCAGATTGGCGAAACGCAGCATGGGCAGGCCGCTCTGGCGCGCGCCCAGCAGTTCGCCGGGCCCGCGAATCAGCAAATCCTGGCGCGCGATCTCGAAACCATCAACATTCTCGTATATCACTTTCAAGCGCGCCTTGGCCAAGTCCGACAAGGGGTTGTCGAACATCAGCACGCACACGCTCTTGGCGCTGCCGCGCCCTACTCGGCCGCGCAACTGATGCAACTGGGCCAGGCCCATGCGCTCGGCGTGCTCTATCACCATCAGGCTGGCATTGGGCACGTCCACGCCGACCTCGATCACCGTGGTGGCCACCAGCACTTGCAGCTCGTTGCGGGCAAAGGCCGCCATCACCGCCGCCTTTTCGTCCGCCTTCATCCGGCCGTGCACCAGGCCGACGCCCAAATGCGGCAGATCCGCGGTCAGTTGCTGGTGGGTGTCCACCGCGGTCTGCAATTGCAGGGTTTCCGATTCTTCGATCAACGGACACACCCAGTAGGCCTGCTGCCCGTCGGCGCAGGTTTTGGCCACGTGGGCGACAATCTCCTCGCGGCGCGCGCTATTGATCAGCTTGGTGACGATGGGCGTGCGCCCCGGCGGCAACTCGTCTATCACCGACACGTCGAGATCGGCGTAGAAGCTCATCGCCAGCGTGCGCGGAATCGGCGTCGCCGACATCATCAGCTGATGCGGCTCGCCGCCCTTCTCTTTCAGCGCCAGCCGCTGGCCCACGCCGAAGCGGTGCTGTTCGTCGACGATGACCAGGCCCAGACGCTCAAAAGCCACCTCGTCCTGGAACAGCGCGTGCGTGCCCACCGCCAGCCGCGTGTCGCCGCTGGCGATGGCCGCCATCGCCTCCTGTTTCTGCTTCTTGCGCAGGCTGCCGGCCAGCCAGCGCACCGGGATGCCCAGCGGCTCCAGCCAGGAGGACAGCTTGAGGAAATGCTGCTCGGCCAGGATTTCGGTCGGCGCCATCAAGGCCACCTGGTAGCCGGATTCGATCGCGGTCAAGGCCGCCAGGGCCGCGACGATGGTCTTGCCGCTACCCACGTCGCCTTGCAACAGCCGGTGCATCGGGTGCGGCTGAGTCAGGTCGGCGCGGACTTCAGCCAAAGCGCGCTGCTGCGCGCCGGTCAGCGTGAACGGCAGGCGCTCGGCCAAGGCCTGGCTCAGCTTGCCGTCGCCGCGCAAGGGCGGCGCGTGGCCCAGCCTGCGCGCGCGATAGGCCAGCCGCATCGATAGCTGCTGCGCCAGCAATTCGTCGAACTTGAGCCGCTGCCAGGCCGGTAGGCCGGGATCGGCCAGCTGACCGGCGCTGTAATCCGGCGTCGGCAGGTGCAGCAGTCGGATCGCCTCGGCGAACGGCGTCAGCCGCAGCGGCGCGGCCAGTTCCTCCGGCAACGTCTCGCCCAGGGGCTGGCTATCCAGTTCGGCGTGGATCAGCTTGCGCAGCGCTGGCTGGGTCAGGCCGTTGACGGTGGGATAGACCGGAGTCAGGCTTTCCGCCAGCGGCGCGCCATTGCCCACTTCGCGGATCTTGGGGTGCACCATCTCGTCGCCGGCGAAGCCGCGACGGATCTCGCCCAAGGCGCGCACCCGGTTGCCGGTGGTGAACTGCTTCACCTGGTTGGGATAGAAATGAATGAAGCGCAGCACCAGGCTGCCGCTGGCGTCCTCGATGCGCGCCACCAGCTGGCGGCGCGGGCGGAACTGGATCTCATGGGCGATCACCTCGCCCTCCACCAGCACCGCCTGGCCGTAAGGCGCGTCGGCGATCGCGTATAGATGGGTTTCGTCCTCATAGCGCAGCGGCAGATGCAGGATCAGATCGAAACGGCGGCGTATGCCCAGCTTTTCCAGCTTCTTGGCCAGAGCCGGCGCCACGCTCGGCGCTTGATTGGCGGGATCGATTAGGGAGCTCATCAGCAGCGATTGTACCCAATAAAGAAAAAGGCGGAAGCGCATCGCTTCCGCCCATCGGCTATCCGGCCGCGTCGCCGCTTACTGGCGCTCCCACACCTGGGAGCGGAAGAAGGGGCCGATATAGCCGCGCACGCGCAGCTTCTTGCCGTCTTCCATCAGCTTGGCGCCGGAGGTGTAGATCTTGCCGGACTTGGGATCCAGGATCTTGCCATTGCCCCATTCCGCGCCGTCCTTCTTCAGGCCCCACAGGATTTGCATGCCATTGACCGGCTTGCCCTTCTTGTCGCCCTCGCACTTGTCGCACACCGCTTCCGGATTGGCGAACAGCTTGATGATCTTGCCGCTCAGCTCGCCGCTGGCGTTTTCGCTGATCTGCACCAGGGCCTTGGCCTGCTTGGTTTCGTCGTCTATCGTCTTCCAGACGCCGGCGGCGCTGTCAGCCAGCGCCATGTGGCTGAACAGGCCCAGCACGGACGCCAGGCAGGCGGCTTTGGCGAATTTGCTCATCTTGATCTTTCCTCGCGAGTCGGACCGCCGGCAAAGCCGTGGCCGGCTCTTGCCCTGATGGCGGTTGTCATTATTGATGCGCTGCGCAGCGCTGGCGGCCAGCCGCTGAAACGCCGGTTTGGAGCAGCGGCTCTAGGATGCCAACAGCCGATGCCGACGTCAAGAATGGCACCGCAACGGCCTGGACCAGGATTACAAGACAATCTCGCCTCGACCGATCTGCTGCACCCGCCCGCCTACCGTGATACTGCGCTCGGCGTCCACTTGCAGATACAGCACATTGGGCCGCGCCAGCGCCGCGCCCTGCTCCACCCTCCATTGCAAGGGCCCCTGGCCATGGAGCGCGCACCAGCCGCCCAGATTGGCGCAGGCCGAGCCGGTGCCCGGGTCTTCCAGCAGCGCGCCCTGCTGCTCGTAAAACAGCCGCACCGTGGCCACGCCGGCATCTTCATGCCATAGGTAGGCGACGCTGCGCCCCGGCCGCAAGGTGGCGTCTCGCAGCAACAAGGCATGCACCGGCTTGGCGCGCAGCACCGCGCCGGCGCTGGCGGCGCGGATCAACAATTGCTCACTGCCGGTGTCCAGCCACACCGGTTCCAGCGCGATGTCTTCTTGGTCCAAGCCCAGCATCGCCGCGGCCTGGCCGCGGCTGAGGCCGGAGCCGCGCTCGCTCGGCGCATTGGCGCGCAGCGAGTAAATCCCATCGTGATGCCGCAGCGGAATCAGGCCGGCATTGGTGTGCAACTGGAAGCTGGCACCCAGTTCTCCGCGCCAGTGCAACACCGCCGCCGCGCCCAGGGTGGGATGGCCGGCGAAGGGCAGTTCCTGGCTGGGCGTGAAGATGCGCAGCCGCGCCGCCGCGCTTTCATGCGGGAACAGGAATACGGTTTCCGATAGATTCATCTGCCGCGCCAGCAATTGCATGGTGCGATCATCCAAACCGCTGGCATCGCTGAACACCGCCAGCGGATTGCCGCCGAAGCGCTCCTCGGCGAACACATTGACCAATTCGAACGAATACCTGCTCATGCCCCCTCCTGGAATTGATGGCAAGCCGCCGCGGCCATCTGCTCTTCCACGCTGGCCAAGCGCGCCTCCTGCGCCTTCCTGGCCGGCACAGCCGCCAAGGACTGCCGCAAGCGCCGCTGACGCTCCCGCAGACCTTGACAGCGCCGGCGCGCCTTGTCCAGCTCTCTCTGGCGCGCCAACTCAGCGCGGCGGCCATCCGCCTGGCGCTGCCGGGCTTCGCGCACCTCGTCGGCGGCCCAGCGCCGACGCTCGGCCTGATACTTGGCCACGCCGCGACGCTGGCGTTCATCCTGCTTCATCACGTTCAGCGGCGGCGGCTGAAACACTTCCGCCGTGCCGCCGTCGGCGCAAGCCTGGTCGCGATAGGCCAGCCGACCTTCCGCGTCGCGGCACTTGTAAACCTGGGCCTAGGCCAGACCCGGCAGCAATAGCAATAGCGCGATCCGGACTCTCATGCGACCTCCACGGCTTAGAATGAGGGTCCAAATAGTTAACATGAAAAAAGGCGGCCTGGGCCGCCTTGTGGTCTGTCATTTCGAGCAGTTGGGCCGCTCAGAACCTGTTTACGATCTCGCGAGCTAAGGCGAGACAAGGCGAAAACGGCTGAAAAAGCGGAATGTACACACGGTACATGAGCATTTTGAAGACGTACTCACCGTGCCACGTCTCACGAAGCGCAGCAGATCGTAAGCAGGTTTAGAGCACCAGAACCGCTTCCGCTTCCACCAGCACGCCCTTGGGCAGGCTGGCCACGCCGACGGCGGCGCGCGCCGGGAAGGGCTGGCTGAAGTACTGGCCCATGATTTCGTTGAAGGTGGCGAAATTGGACAGGTCGGTCAGATAAGCGTTGAGCTTGACGATCTGGTCCAGGCTGCCGCCGGCGGCTTCGCACACGGCCTTCATGTTCTTGAACACCTGATGGGTTTCAGCGGCGAAACCGCCTTCCACCACGTTCATGGTGGCCGGGTCCAGCGGGATCTGGCCGGACAGGTAAACGGTGTTGCCGGCTTTCACGGCTTGCGAGTAAGCGCCGATGGCGGCCGGAGCCTTGTCGGTGTGGATGATTTCCTTAGCCATTATTCATCTCCTTCTTTCAGGAACAGGGTTAATAAATCATTGAGGAAACGCTGGCCCTTGAGCGTGGGCCGCAACATCACGGCGTCGCGCGCTATCAGGCCTTGCGCCTCGGCTTGCGTCAAGGCGGATTGTATGACGGACAGCGGCAGGCCGGTGCGCTCCTGGAACAGGCGCAATTCGAAGCCTTCGGTCAGCCGCAGCAAATTCATCATGAATTCGAACGGCAGTTCCTCGCGTCCCACCTTGCGGCTGCTTTGCAAGGGCTTGCCCTCGGCCACCGCCTGCAAATAAGCGGCCGGCTGCTTGTAGCGCATCTGGCGCACGATGCCGGCGTGGCTGCTGATCTTGCCGTGGGCGCCGGCGCCGATGCCGATATAGTCGCCGAACTGCCAGTAGTTGAGATTGTGCCGCGCGCGGCGGCCCGGCCGCGCGAACGCCGAGGTCTCGTAGTGTTCGAAGCCGGCGGCGGCGAGCCGGGCTTCTATCGCCTCCTGCATGTCGGCGGACACTTCGTCGTCCGGCAAATTGCGCGGCGTCTCCACGGCAAACAGGGTGTTGGGTTCTATCGTCAGATGATAGGCGGACAGATGGGTGATGCCGTAGGACAGCGCGGTGTCCAGATCGGCCAGCGCTTCGTCCAGGGTCTGCCCCGGCAGCGCGTACATCAGGTCCAGATTGACGTTGTCGAAGTGGCTTAGCGCGATATCGATGGCGCGACGCGCCTCCTCGCCGTCATGGATGCGGCCCAACGCCTGCAAATGCGCAGGCTTGAAGCTCTGGATGCCGATGGACAGCCGATTGATGCCGGCCTCGCGGTAGCCGCGGAAACGCTCGGCCTCGAAGGTGCCGGGATTGGCTTCCATGGTGATTTCCGCATCCGGCTGCAGCCGCATGCGCGCGCGCACGCCGGCCAGCAGCGCGTCCATCGCCAGCGGCGAGAACAGGCTGGGAGTGCCGCCCCCCATGAAGATGCTGTTCAGCGGCCGGCCCCAGACCTCGGGCAGGCTGAATTCCAGATCGCGCAGCAAGGCGTCGACATAGGCCATCTCGTCGAAACCGCTCTTGGGCTCGTGCGAGTTGAAGTCGCAATACGGGCATTTGCGCACGCACCACGGGAAATGGATGTAGAGCGACAGCGGCGGCAGCTCTTTCAAGCCGACTTGACCGTCCAGCCCAAGCGCGGACAGCGAAATCTTGCTCACCTGCACGTCGCGGCTCCTTGTTGCATCAGCCGCGCCGGCCGAGCGCTGAGCGAGGGTACCCGCTTCATGCCAGCGCGCGCAGCTTGGCCAGCAGCGCTTGCAGCGCCTGGCCGCGGTGGCTGACGCGGTTCTTCTCCGCCGCGTCCATCTCCGCCACGCTACAGCCGTGCTGCGGCAGCCAGAAATGCGGGTCGTAGCCGAAGCCGCCGGCGCCGGCGGCCTCGTCGCGCACTTCGCCGAACCACATGCCGTCCGCTACCAGCGGCTGCGGATCGTCGGCGTGGCGCACCATGACCAGCACGCAGTAATACCAGGCGCGGCGATTGGCCTCGCCCTGCAGCGCCGCCACCAGCTTGGCGTTGTTGGCGGCATCTGACTTGGGTTCGCCGGCGTAGCGGGCCGAGTACACGCCCGGCGCGCCGGACAGCGCCTCGACGCAGATGCCGGAATCGTCGGCCAGCGCCGGCAAGCCGGTCACGCGGCTGGCGTGACGCGCTTTTTCCAGCGCGTTTTCCAGGAAGGTGTGGTGCGGTTCCGGGCATTCCGGCACCTGCAGCTCTCCCTGCGGAATCACTTGTATGCCCAGCGGCGCCATCAGCGCGGCGAATTCCTTCAACTTGCCGGCGTTGTTGCTGGCCATCACTAATTTGTCGAACATGAGAACTCCATCGAATGCGACGCAGCCCCGACGACGCCGGGGCTGCGGAATATCTATTAAAGACAAGCTTAACGGCTGACCTTCACTTCCGTCCACATTCGCGCCAGCGAGCGCCGTTCCACCGGCGTCAGCTCACGCAGCACCGTCCATTTTTTCACGGTGTCCGGCGTCGGATCTATCACCGGATGGGCTTTCAAATCCGCTCGGAAAAAGGGCGCGGCGGTCTTGACCGGATTGGTGGCGCCGTTGAGATTGGTCAATTGGGCGGCGTTCTTGCCGTCCAGCATGAAGTTGATGAACTGATGCGCCAGGTCCGGGCGTTTGGCGCTGGCCAGCACCGCCATGGTGTCCACGCCCAGTTCATTGCCTTCCTTCTGCGCCACATTGGCGATGTGGAAACGGCGCTTGGCCAGGCGCGCGTCCTCGGCGGCCTGGAAGAACTCGGTGGAATAGCCCAGCGACACCCAGATATTGCCCACCGCCAGCTCTTTCAGATAACTGGCGTTGGAGAAGGTGGCCCAGTAGGGCTTGGCCTGCTTGATCACCGCCTGCGCCGCGCGATAGTCGGCCTGGCTGGCGGTATTGGGGTTCTTGCCCAAGTAGAACAGCGCGGCGGCGAACACCTCGCGCGAGCTGTCCAGCACCGTGACCTTGCCCTTGATCTTCTGCAGCACCTTGGGATCGAAGATCACCGACCAGCTGTGCGGGTCTATGCCCAGTTTCTGCAGACGCTCCGCATTGTAGCCGACCGAAGTCAGCGACAGCACCGTGGGCACGGTGTAGCGGTTGCCCGGATCGTAGCTTTGGGACAGATAGGCCGGATCGACATTCTTCAGATTCGGCAACTTGGCGTGATCCAGCGGCTGCAGTAGCTTCTGCTTGCTCATCGCCTCGATCACGAAGCTGGACGGAAACACCATATCGTAGCCCTTGGCCCCGGCCGCCAGCTTGGCCAGCATTTCCTCGTTGTCGCCGTAGTAATTCTGTACCACGCGGCAATCACAGCTTTTCTCGAACTGGCGGAGGATGGCGTCCGACAAGGAGCCGCTCCAGTTATAGATGTGCAAGACGTCCTTGGGCCCGGCCCAGACGGCGGACGACAGAACGGAGGACAATAGGACAAGCTTCAGCGCTTTCAATTCAGATTCACCTCCAGACAGCCATGACCAGCATGGCGAACAGAAAAGGCGGCAAGCCGCCATGGCGGGCCTCCCTTGGGAAGTCCCGCGACTTGGAACCTGTTCACGATCCGCAGCGCTTCGCGGGAGCTGACGCGGCGCGCGGCGTCGAGACGCTCATGCGCCACGCTCGTCTTCCGCTTTCTCGGCGGCTTCCGCCTTGTCTCGCGCTTGCTCGCTGGATCGTCAACACGTTCTTAAATATGGCGGCGTCGGGCCCGGCCTCGGCAAGAACAGCGCTCTCGCCTTGCTACAGCAGACCCCGATGCCGCGAATCCGTTCCTGGCCGCGGCCAGGCGGTTCATGCTGTTTATTCCGAGCGGCGGGCGGCGCCCAGCGTCGCTTCCAAGGCCTGCAGCAGCAGGCGCTCGTCGGCGCCGTCCAGCAGCTTGGCGTCGGACAGCATGCGCCGCCAATTGCGCGCGCCGGGAATGCCCTGGAACAGGCCCAGGATGTGGCGGGCGATATTGCGCGTCTTGTGGCCCTCGGCCAGGCGCGCCGCCACATAGGGCATCATCGCGGCCACCACCTGCTCGCGCTCCGGCGCGGCGCCGACGCCGTAGTAGCGCTGGTCCCAATCGGCCATCAGCCAGGGATTGTGGTAGGCCTCGCGCCCCACCATCACGCCGTCCACATGGCGCAGATGCTCGTCGATGTCGGCCTGGCTTTTGACGCCGCCGTTGATCAGGATTTCCAGATCCGGGCGCTCCTGCTTCAGCCGGTAGACGTAATCATATTTCAACGGCGGAATTTCACGGTTTTCCTTGGGGCTCAGGCCCTTGAGGATGGCGTTGCGCGCATGGACGATGAAGGTGCGGCAGCCGGCGTCCGCCACCTGATCGACGAAGTCGCGCAGATAATCGTAATGCTCGATGCGATCAATACCGATGCGGTGCTTGACCGTCACGTCGATGGGCACCGCGTCGCGCATCGCCTTGACGCAGTCGGCCACCAATTGCGGCTCGGCCATCAGACAGGCGCCGAAAGCGCCCTTCTGCACGCGCTCCGACGGGCAGCCCACGTTCAGGTTGACCTCGTCGTAGCCCCATTCCGCCGCCAGCCTGGCGCAACGCGCCAGCTCCGCCGGCTCGCTGCCGCCCAGTTGCAGCGCCAGCGGGTGTTCCGCTTCGTCGAAGCGCAGATGGCGTTCGACGTCGCCATGCAGCAGCGCGCCGGTGGTGACCATCTCGGTATACAACCAGGTGTGTCGGGTGATCTGGCGCGCGAAATAGCGGTAGTGTCGATCGGTCCAATCCAGCATCGGCGCCACCGACAGCCGGCGCGGCGGCAAGCCGCCGCTCTCCTGAACCCTAGAATGCTTCACTCCGCTGTCCTGCATCGTATCCCTATCCACCCGAAAGCCAATCGCCACCCAGCGTCGGCGGCCAACCGGCCCGCCAGCGCGCTAAGCGTTTGAAAAAAGGCATGAATTATCCTCCCGTAGCCGATCCAGGGTCAAGCATTGAGACAAAAACGCCAAGCAATCAAGTAGATGCGTCGCACAGCGCCAGGCAATTCCTTGCCGCAGGCAACTTTTTCAAAAATTGAATTTCATAAGCTTTAGTCTCGGCGAGCGCTTGTTCGCGCCGAGCGCGCCCTGGCAGGGGCGTTCGACGCGCAATCCATTACTAACAACAACCATTCACAAATGAATATATTCACAAAAAGAGATCCCAGCCTCCACGGTTGTCCACGGGCCTAAGCCTAGCGCCATGCCGATATAACAAGCGGCAAAAACGGGGCGGCCCGCCATTCCGGATGTTTCCACTTCAGCACAAGGTTGAACCATGTCCAAATCACTTTCCCTGCGCCTGCCGGCGCTGATGCTGTTGCCGGCCTTGCTGAGCGGCTGCCTGGAGCAGCCCAGCGTCGAGCAACAAGCCGCGCGCATCGTCGAACAAATGAGCGTCCGCGAGAAGATCGGCCAGAAAATCATGATGGCCTTCCGCTACTGGTGCCCGGACGATCAGCCCGCCTGCACCGCCGGCATGACCGATTTGCCGGACGCCGCCAGCCGCGCGCTGCGCGACAACGCCATCGGCGGCGTGATTCTGTTCGCCAACAATCTGAGCGATTTGCAGCAAACCCGCCGCCTGTCCGAGCAGATCCGCCGGGCGCGGCCGCAGAACAGCCCGGTCGGCCTGCTGATCGGATCGGACCAGGAAGGCGGCAATGTGTTCCGCCTGCCGCGCCCGCTGGCCACTAGCTTTCCCGGCAATATGGCGCTGGGCGCCGCCTATCAGGCGACACGGGACAGCGGCCTCGCCCGAGACTCCGGCCGGGTGCTGGCCGCCGAGATCCGCGCCGTCGGCTTCAACGTCAACTTCGCTCCGGACGTGGACGTCAACAGCAATCCGCTCAATCCGGTGATCAATGTCCGCGCCTACGGCGATGATCCGGCCACCATCAGCCTGCTGGGGCAGGCCACCGCTCAGGGCATGCGTGAGCAAGGGGTGATCGGCTCCTTCAAGCACTTCCCCGGCCACGGCGACACCGCCACCGACTCCCATTACGGCCTGCCGGTGGTGAACAAATCGCGCGCCGACGCCTACGCCATCGACCTGGCGCCCTACCGCCAGGCCATCGCCTCCGGCCAGCCGCCCGAGATGATCATGACCGCCCACATCCAGTACCCGGCGCTGGACAGCAGCCAAATCACCGCCCGCAACGGCGAACGCATGATCGCGCCGGCGACGATGTCGCGCAAAATCCAGCATGACATCCTGCGCGGCGAGATGCGCTACCAGGGCGTCACCGTCACCGACGCGCTGGACATGAAGGGCATCAGCGATTTCTTCGAGCAGGGCGACGCGGTGATCAAGGTGTTCCAGGCCGATGTGGACATCGCGCTGATGCCCACGGAGTTCCGCACCGCCGCGCAGGCCGGCCGGCTGCGTCAATTGATAGACCAAGTGGCCGCCGCGGTGGCCGACGGCCGGATCAATCGCGCGGAACTGGACCGTTCGGCACGGCGCATCGTGGCGATGAAGCTGCGCAACGAGGTCACTCCGGCCGGCGAGGCCAAGCCGCTGCCGGCGCTGAGCACCATAGGCGGCGCGGAGCATCGCGCTGTGGAAGACAAGATCACCCGGCAATCCATCACCCTGCTGCGCAATCAGGGCGCGGCGCTGCCGCTGCGCTCTCCCAGCCAGCGCATCTTCATCCTAACGCCCTGGGGCGAGCAGGCCGAGGCGATGCGCCGCCGCTTCGATGAAAAAGGCTATCGCCAGGTCAGCGGCGCCAAGCTGAGCGCCACGCCGTGGGAAGCGCAGCAACAGGCGATCGATCAGGCCGACGTGGTCGTCATCGGCACCTTGGCCACCGGCGTCAGCCCGGTGGAGCGCAACGGCGACCCCAACGCGCCCGCCCTCGCGCCGCGGCTGAAGCGCAGCCTGGCGCAGGAACTGTCTCCGGCAAGCGGCAACGGCTCCCTGGTCTTCAATGTGGCGGAAGACCTGCCCGCGCTCCGGACCCGCTTCGCCCGCAGCCTGTCCGCGCCGCCGCTCAGCGAGGCGCAGCAAATGCGTAATGCGATGGAATACGCCAAGCGGCAAGGCAAGAAGCTGATCCACGTGACCCTGCGCGCGCCTTACGACGTGATCAATTACGACGATCTGGCAGACGCCACGCTGGCGACCTACGCCTACTACGGCTATGAGAACGGCCTGCGCGGGCCGTCCATGCCGGCGCTGGTGGACGTGATGCTGGGCGCTATCCCGCCCGGCGGCAAGCTGCCGGTGGCCATCCACGCGCTGGACGAAAACGGCCAGCCGGGCGCGCTGCGCTATGCGCGCGGCTTTGGGCTGAGCTTCTGACGAAGCATCACTATTCTTAACCCTCCACCTGCGCACCGCGGCCCTCCGGCCGCGGTGTTTTCTTTCGTCCCTGCGGCGGGCGGCTCCGCCGCTCCAAGGCATTCGCATTGAAATAGACACAATTTATACTGTATGAATATTTTGTGCGCTGCAGTATCATGAGCCTGGACCGACGGCTGAAGATGCCCGCACAACAGGGCCGCAAGCCGCGCGGAACCGGGCTACCCTCAAATAAGAAAGCAAGCGCATGGCCATAGAATCCAATGACGCCCTGCCGGACTTCGCCGCGTGGAGCATGTCCAAGGACTTTCCCAGCGGTCATCAAGTCGGCCGCCACCAACACCGCGAAGGCCAGCTGATTTTCGCCGTTTCCGGCGTGATGGAACTATCCACCGCCGATGGTCTGTGGCTGGTGCCACCACAGCGCGGCGTCTGGATGCCGCCCGCGGTGGAGCACAGCATGCGCGCACGCGGCACGGTGTCCTTGCGTACCCTGTACATCCAGTCCCCGCACTATCTGGCGCAATTGCCGCGCCACTCCAAAGCCATCGCCATTTCGCCGCTGATGCGGGAACTCATCATCCGCCTGATGCGCACGCGCGGCATTCCGCACGCAGATCAAAAAGAAGGCCGCTTGCTGGACTTGCTGATCGACGAAATCGAATGGTCGGGCGAAACGGCCTTGCCGCTGCCGCCGCTGAGCGACCAACGCTTGCAGCGGGTGTGCTCGGCGATTCTGGCCAATCCCGGCGACCGCCGCGGGCTTAACGAATGGGCGGAACTGGTGGGCGCGTCCAGCCGCACGCTGGCGCGGCTGTTCCAGCAGGAGCTGGGCATGTCTTATCTGTACTGGCGCCAGCAAGTGTGCGCGATGTCGGCCCTGCCGCGGCTGGGCGCCGGCGAGCCGGTGACCCTGATCGCCTCCGATCTGGGTTATGAAACGCCCGGCGCGTTTTCCTCCATGTTCCGCCGCATCATGAACGCGGCCCCCAGCCAGTACTTCTCCTGATCCCATCCGCGGTTCAAAGCCCCGCCGACAAAAGCGAGGCTTTGAACCGCCCCTCCTCCGCCCCGCGGACCCGCGCGCCGACACGGCTTTGCCGCAGCGCAGCATGATTGTCCGTTTTGGCGCAGTAATTGTCCGCTTGCAAGAAGCCTGAACCAAACCGTTTCAATATGATAAATGGCTATTGAAACCGCTGCCTGGCCAGGTGACCATGTCCCATCCCAACTACAACGCCAAACGCTATTGGTTGCTGATTCTGGCCGCCACCTTTCTGTTCGGCTCCACTTTTCCAACCTCCAAGATCGTGCTGTCGGAAATGCCGCCCTTGTGGGCCGCTGTGGCGCGTTTCACCGCCGCCGCCGCCGGCATCTTGCCCATTCTGCTGTGGCAGCGCTTCCGCTATCCGCGCGCCTTCGTCCGCCCTCGCCCCTGGGGCGTGCTGGTGCTGATCGGGCTGTTGCAGACCGCCGGATCAATGGGCTTTCTCAATATCGGCTTGCGCAGCACCACCCCGGCCAAGGCCGCCATCCTGATGGCCTGCACCCCGCTGATCGTGGCCTTGATGTCGCGGCTGGCGCTGAAGGAAAAAATCCACCCTCTGGCCGCCGTCGGCCTGGTCCTGGCCTTCTTCGGCGTCGCTGTCTGCATCGGCCTGAACAAGCTGGACGGCTTCGGCGCCGGCGACGCGCTGGTGCTGTGCGGCGCCGCCTGCTGGGCGGCGTCCACGCTGGTGATCAAGGGCAGCCGCATCGTTATCAATGTCTGGGCGCTGACCTTCTGGCAGATGCTGGTGGGCTCGGCCTGCCTGGCGTTGCTGGCCTGGGCCGGCGGCGAAGTCCCGACACTGCCTCACAGCGAGCGGGTGCTGGCCGCCTTCCTATGGCTGGCGCTGCCGGCCACCACCGGCGCGATGGCGCTGTGGTTCATGGCGCTGGACCTGGGCGGCGCGGTGCGCACCAGCGGTTTCCTGTTTCTGTCCCCGCTGTTCGCCACCCTGATTTCCTTCGCCGCCTTCGGCTATTCGCTGTCGCTGCATGAGCTGATCGGCGGCGTGCTGATCGGCGTCGGCATTTATCTGGTATCCAAGCGCCCGGACACCGCCGGCCAGCCGCAAACCGCGGCCGCCGACAACAAGATTTGAGCGCACGCGCCTTCTCGCTTCCCCATCCCTGTTTAGAGAGCTTTCCCACCATGCAAAAACTCATCATCACCGCCGCGGTCAACGGCGGCATCACCAGCCGGCAGAAACATCCGGGCGTGCCGTTTTCGCCGGAAGAAATCGCCCAGGCCGCCTATGAATGCTGGAACGCCGGTGCTTCGGTGGTCCACATCCACGCCCGCAACCCGGACGGCACGCCCAGCTACGACGCGGACATCTACGGCGATATCGTCCGCCGCATCCGCGAGCGCTGCGACATCCTGATCAATCTGAGCACCTCCGGCCTCAATCTGCCGCCACAGCTGGAGAAGAAGGAAGCCTGGAACCACCTGCCCTTCCGTCCGGACATCGCCTCCTTCAACTGCGGCTCGGTCAACCACGGCAGCAAGCCCTTCATCAACCCGCCGGAGCTGGCTCGCGCGCTGGCGCTGGACATCCGCGAATACCACGCCAAGCCGGAGATCGAGGTCTATCACCAGGGCATCATCGGCGAAGCGTTGAAACTGCAGGAAGACGGCTATCTGAGCGGCCCGCTGTGCTTCAGCTTCGCCATGGGCATACAGGGCGGCGCGGCCGCCACCTGCAAGAACCTGCTGCATTTCGTCGAAAGCATTCCGCAGGACAGCGTGTGGTCGGCGCTGGGCATAGGCAAACACCAGCTGGCGATCAATCTGCACACCCTGCTGCTGGGCGGCCATGTGCGCACCGGCCTGGAAGACAACGTCTATTACCGCTACGGCGAACTGGCCCGAGACAACGCCCAATTGGTGGAGCGCCTGGCGCGCCTGGCCGGCGAAGTCGGCCGCGAGATCGCCTCCCCCGCCGAAGCCAAGCAGATTCTGGGCATCCACTAAGAACATGTTTACGTTCTCGCGAGCAAGAGCGAGACAAGGCGAAAACGACTGAAGAAGCGGAGTGTGCATACGGTGCATAAGCATTCTGAAGACGGTTTCAACGCCGTATCGCCGACGCGCAGCAGATCGTAACGCCAAGCCATTCAAAGGACACACTACATGAGCACGATCGATCCGAATCCGCATAAAGAACACGGCCTGGAAATCTACGGCGCGCCGCTGAACCAGGCCAAGCTCGCCGTGGTGCTGCTGCACGGCCGCCGCCAGAGCGCCCAGGACGCCTACAAGAACGGCGAGGCCATCGGCCTGGCCGACGTCGCCTACATTCTGCCCATCGCCAAGGACCGCACCTGGTATCCGCACAGCTTCATGGCGCCGCTAGAGAGCAATCAGCCCTCGCTGGACCAGGCGCTGGATTGCGTCGAGGCCACCATCGAGGAACTGCGCGGCTACGGCTTCGCCGACAGCCGGATCGTGCTGATGGGCTTCTCCCAGGGCGCTTGCCTGGCCGCCGAATTCATCTATCGCCGCCCACGCCCGATAGGCGGGCTGATCGCCTTCTCCGGCGGCCTGTTCGGCCCCGACGAGGCCGCCTGGGGCGCGCCGTCCGCGGCGCTGGACTTCCCGGCCTTCTTCGGCACCAGCGACAGCGACAGCTGGATGCCGCTAGAGCGCATCGAACGCAGCGCCGAGGCCTTCCGCCGCGCCGGCGCCGAGGTGGATTTCCGCGTTTACCCGGACATGCCCCACCACGTTTGCGCCGACGAGATCGACGCCGCGCGCGATCTGCTGTCCGCGCTGTTGCAACCGCAAACCAGCTTGAGCTGAGAGGAGACCGCGATGACCGACGCTTTCATCTGCGACGCCGTGCGCACCCCCATCGGCCGCTTCGGCGGCGCCTTGTCCGGCGTGCGCGCCGACGATCTGGCCGCGGCGCCGCTGCGCGCGCTGCTGGAGCGCAATCCGGGCCTGGACCCGGCGGCGATAGACGAGGTCATCCTGGGCTGCGCCAACCAGGCCGGCGAGGACAACCGCAACGTGGCCCGCATGAGCTTGCTGCTGGCCGGCTATCCGGAGAGCGTCCCGGGCCTGACCGTGAACCGCCTGTGCGCGTCCGGCCTGGACGCGGTGGCGCTGGCGGCGCGCGCCGTCAAGTCCGGCGAGGCCGAGCTGCTGATCGCCGGCGGCGTGGAATCCATGTCGCGCGCGCCCTTCGTGATGCCGAAATCGGACAAAGCCTTCGGCCGCGACATGCAGATCTACGACACCACCATAGGCTGGCGCTTCGTCAATCCGGCGATGGAGAAACAATACGGCGTGGACACCATGCCGGCCACGGCGGAGAACGTGGCGCGCGAATTCGGCATCAGCCGCCAGGATCAGGACGCCTTCGCGCTGCGCAGCCAGCAGCGTTATT
This sequence comes from Chromobacterium aquaticum, assembly GCF_021129195.1. Taxonomy (GTDB): domain Bacteria; phylum Pseudomonadota; class Gammaproteobacteria; order Burkholderiales; family Chromobacteriaceae; genus Chromobacterium; species Chromobacterium aquaticum. The sequence continues at coordinate 63,859 of NZ_JAJOHW010000045.1, forward strand.
TCGCCGCGCTGGAAACCGGCCTCTTCACCGAGGAGATCATCCCGGTGACGATCCCGCGCCGTAAGCAGGACCCGCTCATCGTCAGCCGCGACGAGCACCCGCGCCAGACCTCTCTGGAGGAACTGGCCAAGCTCAAGGCGCTGTTCGGCCCGGAATCCAGCATCACCGCCGGCAACGCCTCCGGCGTCAACGACGGCGCGGCGGCGATGATCATCGCCTCGGCCGCGGCGGCGCAACGCCACGGCCTGCGTCCGCGCGCGCGGGTGCTGGCCTCGGCCAGCTCCGGCATCGCGCCGCGCATCATGGGCGCGGGCCCGATCGAGGCCAGCCGCAAGGCGCTGCGCCAGGCCGGCCTCGGCATCGAGGACATCGACGTCATCGAACTGAACGAGGCCTTCGCCGCCCAGGCGCTGGCGGTCACCCGCGCGCTGGGCCTGCCCGACGATTGCGAACGGGTGAACCCCAAGGGCGGCGCCATCGCGCTCGGCCACCCGCTGGGCATGAGCGGCAGCCGGCTGGCGCTGACCGCCGCCGCGCAATTGCAGGCCGGCGGCAAGCGCTACGCGCTGTGCACCATGTGCGTGGGCGTGGGACAGGGCCTGGCGCTGATTCTGGAACGGGTATAGGCCGGACGAGGCGGCCTTGACGGCCGCCGTCAAACCATACGAGGGGGGAAACATGCATCAACACGCCAATATCAAAAAAGCCATCCAGTTGAGCAACAGCTTCTGGGACATCACCACCCAGGCCGGCATGGCCAATATCGTCACCCGCAACCTGGGCGACGGCCGTCACGAGGCGGTGGCCAACGGCAAGCGCTTCGTCAATATGTCGTCCTATTCCTATCTGGGCCTGGACTCGCACCCGGACATCCTGCAGGCGGCGGCGGACGCGGTATTGAACACCGGCTCGCTGAACACCTCGATTTCGCGCATCCGGGTGCAGTTCGACATCCTGCAGCAGGCGGAGGACGCGCTGGCGGAGCTGGTGGACGCGGAAACGCTGACCGTGCCGTCCTGCGCCGCCGCCGCCGCGGCCACCCTGCCCCTGCTGGCCTCCGGCGCGCTGACCGAGGACGTGCCGCCCTTGATGGTGTTCGACAAGAACGCCCACTTCTGCCTGAACATGATGAAGCCGATCTGCGCCGACGAGGCCGAGATCCAGACCATACGCCACAACGATCTGAACGCGCTGGAAGACCTGTGCAAGACCCATGCGCGCGTGGCCTATGTCGCCGACGGGGTCTACAGCACCGGCGGCATGGCGCCGGTGCCGGAGCTGCTGGCGCTGCAGGACAAATACGGCTTGTTCCTGTTCTTCGACGAAGCCCATGGCCTGTCCACGCTGGGCCGCCACGGCCGCGGCCTGGTGCTGGAAACCATGGGCGGCATCAATGAGCGCACCTTGATCGTCACCTCGCTGAACAAGGGCTTCGGCGCGTCCGGCGGCGCCATCTTCCTGGGCCCGCGCCACGACGCCCAGCGCCGCAAGCTGGCCACCCGCTTCGGCGGGCCGGTGACCTGGTCGCAGCGCATCAACACCGCCGGCCTGGGCGCCATCATCCAGTCGGCGGCCATTCACCGCTCCGAGGAGCTGCCGCGTCTGCAACAACGGCTGCAGGACAATATCCGCCTATTCGACCAGCACGTGGCCTCGGACAATAGCGGCGAGCCGCTGCCCATCCGCTTCGTCTCCATCGGCTCGGAGGAAAACACCATCTTCTACGCCAAGAGCTTGCTGGAAGACGGTTTCTACACCTCGCCCATCTTCTTCCCGGTGATCGCCAAGGGCCGTGCCGGCCTGCGCATCATGATCCGCGCCAATATGACGACGCAGGAGATAGAACGCTTCGCCGCCTGCCTCAATCAGCTGCGAGCCGCTCATGAATGAGAAAACCCTGGCCGCGCCGCAAGCGGCGCTGCCGGCCGGCCGGCTGATGGCGCTGGCCTGCCTGATCGTGTTCATGGCGCAGATGGCCACCACCGTGTATCTGCCCTCGCTGCCGGCGGTGATGCGGGAGCTGGCGATGAGCCAGAGCCTGGTGGAGATGTCGATTTCCGGCTATGTGGTGGGCGCGGCCTTGCCGGTGCTGTTCTGGGGCTCGGCGGCCGACCGCTGGGGCCGGCGCGGACCGCTGCTGATTTCGCTGGCGCTGTTCGTGGTCTGCAGCCTGCTGCTCGCCTTCGTGTCCAGTGCCGCCGAGCTGCTGACGCTGCGCGTGGCGCAAGGCATCGCCGGTGGCGGCGCGGCCATCATCGCCCGCATCATCGTGCGCGACCACTGGCGCGGCGACGACTTGGCGCGCAAATTGTCCGTGCTCTCCATCGCCTTCATCACCGCGCTGGGCGGCGGCCAGTTCATCGGCGGCCTGATCGGCAAATACAGCCACTGGGAAGCCGGCTTCGCCTTGATGGCGGCCACCGGCGTCGCGGCGGCGCTGCTGAGCATGGGCCTGCCGCTGCAAGCAGGCCGCCCGGCCGCAGCGGCCTCCGGCCCCAGTCCGTATTGGAGCATTCTGCGCCGCCCCGGCTTTCTGTGGCCGGCCTGTGCCGGCGGTCTGGGCTTCGCCACCACGGTGACCTTGCAAGAAGTCAGCCCCTTCGTGTTTCAGGAGCACTTCGGCCTGGCGGTGGCCGGCTTCGGCAATGTCGGCCTGTTGATCGGCCTGTCCTATTTCAGCGGCGCCATGGTGGTGAACCGCCTGGTGGCCCGCGTGGGCGGGCTGCGGCTGATGCGCGCCGGCGCGGCGCTGCTGGCCGCGGCCACGCTGGCCATGCTGCTGGGCTGGCACTTGGGCCTGCTGGAGCGTCTGCCCGGCCTGTGGCTGTTCATCGGCCTCTACTGCCTGACCATTTTCGGCCAGGCGGTGCTGTTCCCCAACAGCATGGCCACCGCCGTCAGCGACGCCAAGGAACACGGCGCGCACGCGATGGCGCTGTGCGGCTTCCTGCAGCAGGGCTTGGCCGGCATCGCCGCCACCGTTTCGGTGCTGCTGCATCATGACGGCGCCTGGACGCTGGCGGTGGCCGCCCTGGGCCTGTTGACCCTGTCGCAAGTGCTGTTCAAGGTGCGCGCGCGCGCCGCCTGAATCAAGGAAGCTCATTCATGTCCCGTATCGAATCCCGCGTTCCGGCCTCCGGCGAGACGTTTGAACGCAATGCCGAAGCCTACCGTCAGTTGCGCGAGCGCATCGCCGCCGCCCAAGACGCCGCGCTGCAAGGCGGCGGCCCGGAGGCGCGCGCCAAACAGGCGGCCAAGGGCAAGCTGGCCCCGCGCGAGCGCTTGTCGCTGCTGCTGGACCCCGGCACGCCCTTTCTGGAGATCGGCCAGCTGGCCGCCCACGACGTTTACGACCATGCGGTGCCCTGCGCCGGCATCGTCACCGGCATCGGCATCGTCGCCGGGCACGCGGTGGCGGTGTTCGCCAACGACGCCTCGGTCAAGGGCGGCACTTATTACCCGCTGACGCTGCGCAAGCATCTGCGCACCCAGCAGATCGCCCGCGAACAAGGCCTGCCCTGCCTCTATCTGGTGGATTCCGGCGGAGTCTACCTGCCCTTGCAGGAAGACATCTTCCCGGACGAGCAGCACTTCGGCCGCATCTTCCGCAATATCGCCGAGATGTCGGCGCTGGGCCTGCCGCAGATCTCGGCGGTGCTCGGCTCTTGCACCGCCGGCGGCGCCTACATCCCGGCGATGAGCGACGAAACCATCATCGTGCGCGGCAACGGTTCCATCTTCCTGGGCGGCCCGCAACTGGTGCGCGCCGCCACCGGAGTGATCGTGGACGCGGAAACCCTGGGCGGCGCCGATGTGCACGCCCGCGACAGTGGGGTGGCGGACCACTACGCACTCAGCGACGAGCACGCGCTGCGGCTGATGCGGGACATCGTCGCGCGCCGCGGCTGCGGCCGGCAGTACGCGCCGCCGCAAGCGCCGCAACCGCCGCGTTACGATCCGGCGGAACTGGCCGGCATCGTCAGCGCCAACCCGCGCGAGCATATTCCGGCGCGGGAAATCCTGGCCCGGCTGCTGGACGACTCCGCCTTCGCCGAATACCGCGCCCGTTTCGGCGCCACCATTCTGTGCGGCACCGGCCACATCGGCGGCTATCCGGTGGGCGTGCTGATCAACGACGGCGTGTTGTTCTCGGAAAGCGCGCAAAAAGCGGCAAACTTCATCGAACTCTGCGCTCAACGCGGTATTCCGCTACTGTTCCTACACAATATCAACGGCTTCATGGTGGGCGCGGAATACGAGGCCGGCGGCATCGCCAAGCACGGGGCCAAGATGGTCAACGCCGCCTCCTGCGCCCGCGTGCCCAAGTTCAGCATCCTGATCGGCGGCAGCTACGGCGCCGGCAATCTGGCCATGTGCGGCCGCGCCATCGGCCCGCAGTTGATGGCGATGTGGCCCAACGCCAAGACCACGGTGGTGGGCGGCGAACAGGCGGCGACGGTGCTGGCGCTGATCCGCGCCGAGCAATTGGAAAAACAGGGCAAGGCCTGGACGCCAGAAGAAGAGGAAAACTTCAAGCGGCCGATTCGCGACGCCTACGAGCGCCAGGGCCAGGCGCTGTACGTGGCGGCCCGCATGTGGGTGGACGCCATCGTCGACCCGGCCCAGACCCGAGAATGGCTGGCACTCAGCCTGGCGCTGGCCGCCGCCGCCCCGGTCCAAGACACCCGCTTCGGCGTATTCAGGATGTAAACACCATGTTCAAACGAATTTTGATCGCCAACCGCGGCGAGATAGCGCGCCGCATCGCCCGCAGCTGCCAACGGCTCGGCATCGAGCATGTCGCCGTCTACTCCACGGCCGACGCCGGCGCCGCGCACCTGGACGGCGCGGCGGAGCGGCACTGGATAGGCGAGGCCCCGGCCAGCGCCAGCTATCTGAACGGCGAGGCCATCATCGCCGCGGCGCTGGACAGCGGCTGCGAGGCCATCCATCCCGGTTACGGCTTCCTGTCGGAAAACGCCGACTTCGCCCGCGCGGTGACCGCCGCCGGCCTGGTCTTCATCGGCCCCGACGCCGACACCATCGCCCAGATGGGCGACAAGGCGCGCGCGCGCCAATTGATGGCGGCGGCGGGCGTGCCGGTGACGCCGGGCTCGGCGGAAGCCACCGAGTCCTACGGACTGATTCTGGAGAGCTGCGCCGAGATCGGCTACCCGGTCATTCTCAAGCCGGTGGCCGGCGGCGGCGGCAAGGGCATGCAAGTGGTGTGGGAAGAAGCCGCGCTACGCGAGGCGGTGGACGCCGCGGTGCGCGTCGGCCGCTCCAGCTTCGGCGACGGCCGGCTGCTGGTGGAGCGCTATATCGCGCGGCCGCGCCATCTGGAAGTGCAGGTGTTCGGCGACCGACACGGCAATGTGGCGCATCTGTTCGAACGCGAATGCTCCTTGCAGCGCCGTCATCAGAAAATCATCGAGGAGGCGCCGGCCTGCGCGATGCCGGCCGCCACCCGCGCCGCGCTGCTGGACACCGCGGTGCGCGGCGCGGCGGCCATCGGCTACCAAAACGCCGGCACTTTTGAATTCATCCTGGCGCCGGACGGCCAGTTCTATTTCCTGGAGGTGAACACCCGCTTGCAGGTGGAGCACCCGGTCACCGAGGCCGTCACCGGACTGGACCTGGTGGAGTGGCAGTTGCGCGTCGCCGCCGGCGAAGCCCTGCCGCTGCGCCAGGAGGAGATCCGCGCCGACGGCCACGCCATCGAATGCCGGGTCTACGCCGAAGACCCGCTGCGCGAGTTCGCGCCCATGCCGGGCAAGGCGCTGCTGGCGCGCTGGCCGCAAGGCTGCCGCGTGGACGCGGCTTTCGACGGCGACGGCGGCGAGGTGCCGGCTTTCTACGACCCGATGCTGGCCAAGCTGATCGCCCACGGCGGCAGCCGCGCCGCGGCCTTGGACGCGCTGCAAGCCGCCGCGCGCGACACCGCGCTGCCGGGCCTGAGCACCAATCTGGGCTTCATCGAGCGGCTGCTGCGCGAGCCGCGGGTGCGGGCCGGCCAGCTGGACACCCATCTGGTCGACCAGCTCGCCGCCGTGCCGGAAGCCGCGCCGCAGGCCGAGGCCGTCGCCTGCGCCGCCGCCATCGATCTGGTCCTGGCCTGCGTCGAATCGTCCTCGCCCTGGCAGGGCGGCGTCGGCCCGCACGACCGCGCCGCGCTGGACCCGGACGCTCCCTTGGGCCGGCTGAGCTATCGCGCCGGCGCCTCGCGCTGGCAGGCGCGCTTGCTGGAACGCTCAGGCCCCCAGGTCCACGCGGCGGTGGCGGAACGGAGCCTGCGAGTGGAACTGCGCCGCGACGGCGAGCTATGGCGCGGCGAGGTGGACGGACGGCAATGGAGCGCCCTGCCCTGCGGCGATGACATGGAATTGACCGTGGGCGGCCATCGCCTGCGCTTGCAGGCGGAGCAGCCGGAAGCCGCCGAGGCGGACGCCGACGCCGGCCAGCGGGTGGCCTCGCCGATGCCGGGCACGGTGGTGGCGCTGCCGGTGGCGGTCAATCAGCGGGTGGAGGCCAATCAGGTGCTGGCCATCGTCGAGGCGATGAAGATGGAAAACCGCATCTACGCGCCGCGCGCCGGCGTCGTCAGCGCGCTGCATTGCCAAGTGGGCGACATCGTCGCCGCCGACCAAGTGCTGGCCAGCATCGCGGCCGACGAGGCTTGATCGGCTTCTAGCCACTCCGCCATGAAAAAAGCGCGGGCCACGGCCCGCGCTTTGTGTTGGCTTGCTGGCGTTCAGGACTGAGCCAGCACGCTAAGCCAGGCCAGCTGCTGCCGCTCCGGCTGCCGGAAGTCCACCGCCATCATCACCGACAGCGCGGTGATGGTGATGATGGAGAAAAAGAACAGCTGACGCGCCCAGACACGGTCATCGATGCTGCTCTTGTAGCCGGCCAAGGCCATCTTCAGCCACCACAGGCTGGTGGCTCCGGCCACCGCCAGATAGCCGTAGCCGGCGTAGCCGCCAAAGGCCAACATCGCGGTGGCGGCGCCGAAGGCCAGGATGTAGAGCACGATCTGGCGCTTGGCGCTGGAAATGCCCTTGACCACCGGCAACACCGGAATCCCCGCCGCCTGGTAATCCTGCAGGCGGAAGATGGCGATGGCGTAGGAATGCGGCATCTGCCACAGACAGAACATCAGCAGCAGGATGGCCGCGCCGGCGTCGAAACGCCCCGTCACCGCGCAGTAGCCGGCCACCGGCGGTACCGCGCCGGACAAGCTGCCCACCAGGGTGCCGTACACCGAATGGCGCTTCATATAGAGGCTGTACACCCCCACATAGATGACGAAGCCGAACAGCACGCAGCCGAAGGCCAGCGGATTGGTCCAGCGCCACAGCGCGTAGAAGCCGGCCAGGCCGAGCAGCAGGCCATGGGCCATCGCCGCCCGCGCGCTCATCGCGCCGGTGACCAGCACCCGCTTGCGGGTGCGGGCCATCTTGGCGTCGATGTCCCGGTCTATGCAGTTGTTGATCGCGCAGCCGGACGCCACCACCAACGAGAGGCCGGCCAGGGTGGCCAGCAGCAAGCTCCAGTCAACCCGGCCCTGGGCCGCCAGCAGGAAACCGCCGACGGCCGAGATCAGGTTGCCGAAGATGATGCCCGGCTTGGTCACCTGCAGATAACGCTTGAATTTCAAGACGGTCTCTCAGCTCCGCCTCAGCGCATCATCAGCGCGTCGGCGGTGTAGATGATCCAGATCGACAGCCCGACCAGCAGCACGATGACCATGCCGGTGAACAGGAAGGACATGGTGTTGAGCTTGCCCTCCTTGCTGAAGTCCAGATGCAGGAAATACTTCAGATGCACCACGATCTGCACCACCGCCAGCGCGAAGATGCCGATCGCCGTCGCCTGCGGCGTGAAGGCGCCGCCCATCACCATCCAGAACGGAATGGCGGTGAGCACCACCGACAGCAGGAAGCCGATCAGATAGCTTTTCACGCTGCCGTGCGCGGCGTGTTGATGTGCCTGGCTCATCCCATGGCTCCTTTCAGGTAGACGACGGTGAACACGCAGATCCACACGATGTCGAGGAAGTGCCAGAACAGCGACAGGCAGTTCAGACGCGTCATCGCGCGGCCGGTCAGGCCGGTCTTGGCCACTTCCACCATCATCACCGCCATCCAGATCAGGCCGGCGGTCACGTGCAGGCCGTGCAGGCCCACCAGGCCGAAGAAGGCCGACAGGAAGGCGCTGACCTGCGGGCCATGGCCCTCGGCGATCAGGTGGTGGAACTCGTTGATTTCCAGCCCGATGAAGGCGGCGCCGAACAGGAAGGTCATGCCCAGCCAGCCCAGCACCGCGGATTTATTGCCCTTCTGACCGGCGATCATCGCGAAGCCGTAGGTGATGGAGGACAGCAGCAGCGCCGCGGTCTCCACCAGCACGTATTGCAGATCGAAGATCTCCTTGCCGGACACGCCTTCCGCCACATTGCGGAACAGCACGGCGTAAGCCGCGAACGCGCTGGCGAACAGGATGCAGTCGGTCATCAGGTAGAACCAGAAGCCCAGTACGGTTTGCGAACCGCTGTCGTGGTGCTCGTGGTCGTCGTGCGCTGCGTGCGCGTCTTTTACATAAGTCGTCATGTCGGATTCAGCCCTTACGCGGTGGTCGTCGGACGCGCGGCTTTTTGCGGCTGGGCCGGCTCACGCTCGGAGTAGTTGTCCACATCGATGCCCAGTTTTTCGAAACGCTCGCGCTCGATGGCTTCCACTTCCTCCGGCTGCACGTAGTAGTCCAGGTCGTTGTCGTAAGCGCGCGCCAGCATGCAGCCGATGATGCCCACCAGGCCGACGATGGCCAGCCACCAGATATGCCAGATCAGAGCGAAGCCCAGCACCGTGGTGAAGCCGCCGATATAGAGACCCACCGCGGTGTTGCGCGGCATGTGGATGGGTTCGTAGGACTTGGGCACCGCGTAGGCCACGCCCTTTTCCTTCATGTCGGTGAAGGCGTCGATGTCATGCACCACCGGCAGCTTGGCGAAGTTGTAGAACGGCGCCGGCGACGAGGTGGACCATTCCAGGGTATGGCCGTTCCACGGGTCGCCGCTGACGTCGGCCAACTGCTTGCGGTCGCGGATGCTGACCACGATCTGCAGCAACTGGCAGGCGATGCCGCAGGCGATCAACAGCGCGCCGAACAGCGCCAGGTACAGCCACGGCTCCCATTCCGGATTGGTGGTGTAGTTCAGGCGGCGGGTCATGCCGAGGAAGCCCAGCACGTACAGCGGCATGAAGGCGAACATGAAGCCGATCTGCCAGAACCAGAACGAGGCCTTGCCCAGTTTCGGGTTCAGCTTGAAACCGAACACTTTCGGGAACCAGAAGGTGAAGCCAGCCAGGTAGCCGAACACCGCGCCGCCGATGATGGTGTTGTGGAAGTGGGCGATCAGGAACAGGCTGTTATGCAGCACGAAGTCCGCGCCCGGCACAGCCATCAGCACGCCGGTCATGCCGCCGATGGAGAAGGTGACCATGAAGCCCAGCGTCCACAGTATGGGGGTTTCAAAGCGCAGGCGGCCGCGGTAGATGGTGAACAGCCAGTTGAACAGCTTCACCCCGGTCGGGATCGAAATGATCATGGTGGCGATGCCGAAGAAGGCATTGACGCTGGCGCCGGAGCCCATGGTGAAGAAGTGGTGCAGCCACACCATGAAGCCCAGGATGGAGATCGCGCCGCTGGCGTAGATCATGGACTTGTGGCCGAACAAGCGCTTGCCGGTGAAGGTGGACACCACTTCGGAGAAAATGCCGAAGGCGGGCAGCACCAGCACATAGACCTCGGGATGGCCCCAGGCCCAGAACAGGTTCAGATACATCATCGCGTTGCCGCCGGCTTCCGCGGTGAAGAAATGGAAGTCCAGGTAGCGGTCCAGGCTCAGCATCGCCAGCGCGCCGGTCAGGATGGGGAAGGAGGTGGCGATCAGCACATTGGCCCAGGTGCAGGTCCAGGTGAAGATGGGCATTTCCATCAGCTTCATGCCGGGGGCGCGCATCTTGATCACGGTGACCAGGAAGTTGATCGCCGTCAGCGTCGTTCCTATCCCTGATATCTGCAAGGCCCAGGTATAGTAATCCACCCCCACGTCCGGACTGAAGGCCAGCCCGGCCAGCGGCGGATAAGCCACCCAGCCGGTGCGGGCGAAGTTGCCCACGCCCAGCGACAGGTTGACCAGGATCACCGCGGCCACCAGCAGCCAGAAACTCAGCGAGTTCAGGAAGGGGAAGGCCACGTCGCGCGCGCCGATCTGCAGCGGCACCACGATGTTCATCAGGCCGGTCATGAACGGCATCGCCATGAAGATGATCATGATCACGCCGTGGGCGGTGAAGATCTGGTCGTAGTGTTCAGGCGGGAAGATGCCATGCGCGCCGCCGGTGGCCATCGCCAGTTGCGCGCGCATCATCAGCGCGTCGGCGAAGCCGCGCAGCAGCATGATCATGGCGACGATGATGTACATCACGCCTATCTTCTTGTGGTCGACCGAAGTCAGCCACTCGGTCCACAGATAACCCCATTTGCCCATCTTGGTGATCAGGGCCACCAGCATCAGCCCGATCAGGCCGGCGCCACCCAACGCGCCCATGATGATGGGCTCGTGGAAGGGGATGGCGTCCAGCGTCAGTTTGCCTAACAGCATGTCTTGATTACTCCTTCACCGTCAGCGGCTCGCACAGGCTTTTCGCCAGCGCGGCCAGTTTGACGTCGGCCTCGGTAGCGGCCAACGAGGTGCGGCCGCTCATGTATTTGTGCAGCACGCCCTGGAACAGATAGGGGGTGACGGCACTGTAATAGGCCACCGGATTCTTCTCGCTCGGCAGCACCAGGCCGCGGTAGCCGTTCACGTCCAGCGCCTTGCCGGAAGCCTTGACCTTGGCGACCCAGGCCTCGAACTCGGCCGGCGTCTTGGTGGCGACGGCATTGAACTTCATGCCGGAGAAGCCTGCGCCGCTGTAGTTGGCGGAGAAACCCTTGTACACGCCCGGCTCATGCGCCAGCAGGTGCAATTGGGTTTGCATGCCGGCCATCGCGTAGATCTGACCGCCCAGTTGCGGGATGAAGAAGGAATTCATCGCCGCGTCGGAAGTGATCTTGAAATTCACCGGCACATTGCTGGGGAAGGCCAGTTCATTGACGGTGGCGATCTGCTGCTCCGGGTAGATGAACAACCATTTCCAGTTCAGCGCCACCACCTGCACCTCGATCGGCTTCTGCTCCGAATCCAGCGGGCGGTACGGATCCAGCTTGTGGGTGGTCTGCCAGGTCAGCACGGCGAGGAAGGCGATGATGATGCAGGGAATCAGCCAGACCACCAGCTCGATCTTGGTCGAGTGCGACCATTTCGGCTCGTAGGCGGCGTCCTTGTTGCTGGCGCGGTATTTCCAGGCGAAGAACAGGGTCATCACGATCACCGGGATGACCACCAGCAGCATCAGCGCGGTTGCCGTGATGATCAGGGACTTCTGCTCCGCCGCCACCGGGCCCTTGGGATCAAGGATTCCGCCTTGACACCCGGCGAGCAGCAGCGCCGAAGCTACAGCAAGTCCCCGCCACAGGCGTGAGGGTCTTTGGTTTCTCATCATTAACGACTTTACGGGTTGAACATTCTTGTTATCGCGCCCGGGCGCGAGCGCTTGCGCGCCATTCGCCCCGGCAACAGCAATCCAGGTCCGGTGCATGACCGGACGGCAACGGCAAATCCTTGCAAGGTCGACGACCACGCAAAATTACATTGTCATAACAAAAGGCAATGCGGAAATCGCAGCGCGAGCTGATCAAAATCGAAAGTTCGGCATGATCAATCGACAGGGACGACGCGAGTCGTCCCGAGTGGATGGCGCGACAGCGGAGCGGCCACAAGGGCGGCGCCAATGCCGGCATCGCAACGCTGACAGGCCGGTGAACCCTCGGGCGGCGATGCGGGTTCCGGCGGGCGCGAAAGGCCCGAAACAGCGCATGTGTCGTGCGGGAGATCCCGGTTCAGAAAGCCAGGCGGGCCTATTAAAAAACAGTTCGCCACCAAGTTTCAAGGGCAAGTTTGATCTGGATCAGACCCTGAATCCAGACAAATGCTAAGCGAATTGTCTTGGATCAAGGACAGAAAGTTCCCCGAAGCACAGCCCCATCTTGTTCTAGAACGAACGCATGAAGTAAATACTCGAACCTATGCACAGTTTCAATCTGTTACAAAAAAACCGGAACTCGCGCTCTTGCGGTGCACAAAAACAACGCGATTCAACACAAACCACAACAAATCAATCAAGCAATTCCTATAGCTCACCGCGAAGCGCGGCGACGAAGACCTCACCATGCCGCGGGATAACCGGGAAAGAAGCGGCGAGCGCCGGAACGACTCTCAGTCGCCGCCCAGACACAGCAGCGCGTTGCGCAGGAATTGCTCGAAATCCCGACTCTCCGCCAGCCGCGCCGCGGCGCGCTGGCGCATGAAGGACACGAACAGATCGTAGATCGCCATCGCCTCCTCGTACTCGGTCTTGCTGATCGCCAGCAGGAAGATCACCCGCGCCGCGCCGCCCTCGCCCCAAGCGACGCCGTGCGGCGCGATGATGGTGCATACCGTGGTCTTGCGCGCCAGCAAGCCCAGCGAGTGCGGCAAGGCGATGCCGTCGCCCAGCATGGTGCTGAGAATGTCCTCGCGCTCGCGCACCGAGGGCAGGAAATCGGCATCGACATAGCCCTCCTCGCGCAGCTGTCCGCAAACGCGCTCGAACAAGGCCTGCTGGCTCAGCCCCGGTTCCGCCACCCAGAAATGCTGGGCGGAAAAGTAGCGCTCCAGCATATAGGGCCGGGTACGATCCACCGCCACCAGCCGCGCCAGTTGCTCCAGCTGGTAATCCGACGGAAACGGCGACAACAGCGCCACCGGCTTGCGCTTGTCCTCCAGCCGCACCGTGGACACCACGAAGTCGGCGGCCACATGCTCCAGCGCCTCGTATTCCTGACAGGACAAGGCGGCGCACACCTCAAGCTGCGGAAAACGGCGTTGCAACACCGCCTCCAGCGTACGCAGCGTGGCGTTGCCGCCGTCGCACACCAGCAGCGCCTGCGGCCGGCGCAGATAACCGATCTGGTAATGACGCTCCAGCCCCACGCCGATATGCAGCACCAGGTAGCCGATCTCGTTTTCCGAGATCCGGTACGGCGAGTGCTTGGCCCAGCTCGACACCGCCGCCAGCGTGAAGTCGTAGGCCAGCGCGTAATGCTGCTTGATGTCGGCCAGCACTGGATTGGGCAGATTGATCTGGTAGCGCACCCGGGTGATCATGGTTTTGACGTGGGTGACCAGATCGTCGCGCAATTGCCTATCCTCGCGCAGATCGTAGCGGTAATGGCGGTTGATGTAGTCAAGGATGTAGCGGACCAGCGCGTCGGCGTCGTCGGCGTTGATCGCGCTGGGCAGCAAGCCGCTCAGGCTGCGCGCGGCGATATTGACGCAGAGGAAGGCTTGCTCGGCGGCGGCGATCTCCACCCCGCTCATGCGCCGCAGCAGGCCGGCGATGTGGCGCGCGGCCTGCTCCGCCGCCGGCGGCGTTTCCTCGCCGCAGAAATCCTGCAGGGGAAAACCGTCGACGATGCGCTTGGCCGCCACCGCGCAATAAAAGCTCAGGAACTGGGCGCCGTCGTCGCTGAGGCGGACGCCAGCGCGGCTCAGACAGCCGGGCAAGCTGGCGCGCACCGTCGCCAGCGCGTCGCTCAGCACCGGATCGCCGTTTAACAGCGGATGGTCCGCCCGCTCCGCCGCCAGCTGCGCCAACAGATCGCTGAGGCAGACGCGGATGGAGGATTCCGCGCCCAGCAGCTTCATGCCGTAATGCGGCTTGGCCTCTATGCTCAAGCCATAGCCGGCCAGGCGCTCGCGCACCTCGGCCATATCGGCCTGCAAGGTGGCTCGGCTGACGCACCAGGCATCGGCCAGGTCCTGCAATTTCAAGGCGTAGGCGGAACCGAGAAACTGCGCCAGCAGGTATTGCACCCGCTCCCCGGCCTGCCGCGGAATGGCACGGCCGGAGCCGGACTGCGACCGCACGCGCTGGAAGCGTTCCGGGTCCTCGGTCTGCAGCCGGTAGCCCTCGCCGCGCTTGAGCACGAAGCGCGCGCCGTGCTCGGCCAGAATGGCGTTGAGCGCCTCGATGTCGTTGCGCACGGTGCGGGTGGATACCGCCAGCCGGCGCGCCAGTTCCTCCTGCGGCAGCGCTTCCGCCTGCAGCGCGGCAAAGGCCTGGGCCAGCCGCTGATAGGGGAATTTGACCATGAGCCTCCTTCTTAAACCCATCCGCGCCCGGCCTCCCCGGACGCGTCTACAACAAGGCTTTCACCATCGACAACAACCGCTCCACGTCGCCGGGCCGGGTTTCGCCGCTGGCGTCGATGATGGAGCTGTACACATGCGGAATCACCTTGGGCACGCCGGCGTCCAGCGCCAGGCGGACAATCTCGCTGAAATTCTCCAGCGTGATGCCGCCGGTGGGTTCCAGCCAGAAATCATGGCGCGCGCAGGCCTCCGCCACCGCCAGGTATTCCTCGCGGCAATCCAGCCCGCCCATCGGGAAGTACTTGATCGAACTGCCGCCCATGTCCTTGAGCATGGCGATGGCGGTCTCCACCGGCGCGGCGCAGACCGGCGCGCCGGCACTGAGCGGGCCGGTGGACACCTTGACCAGGCCCGGAATGCCGCTGGGCGAAACCAGGCCGTTGACCACGGTCCGCGCCTGGCCCAACTGCGCGCGGCTGGCGCCGACGCCGGTGAACACCTGGTTGACGTGCTGCGGCTGCACCTGGCCGACAATGGCGCTGACCATGTCGGACTGGCGCGGATCGCCGGCGCCCAGCCCCACCGACAAGGCGTTGTCTATCAAGGCCGCGTACTCGCGCATGTCCGCCACCGCGCTGTCCACGTCTGCGTAGTTCTTCGACAGCACGCCCACCAGCACATGGCCTTCCGCCGCCTGATGAATCTGACGGGCATTGTGCTTGCTTCCAGCCAGTACATTCAAGCACACGCGGTCTTGATAAAAATGGGGTTCCAGTTTCATGCTTGTTCTCCCGTCAGCAAGCGGCGGATGCGCGAGCCGATCTGTTCCAGCTGAGCGGCGTCCACGCTGCGCGCGTCCACCTCCAGCTTGCCCTCGTTGGCCCGGTATTCCCGGAAATAAATGGCGACCTCGCCCTGTTTCAGCGCGGCGGCCACGCCCACCGCGCTGACGCCGGTGACGCTGGCGTCGAAAGCGATCTCGGCGCGGGCGATGTCGCGGCCGGCGGCGTCCCAGACCAGGCGCGCACTGATGCCGGCGATCTGGTTCAAGCCGGCGATGAAGGGCCGCAGCCGCTCCGCCATCGCCGCCCCGCTTTCCTGCTCCTGCTTCAGATAGCGTTCTATCGCGCACGCCAGGCCCAGAATGCCCTCCTTGCCCACCTTCATCGCCCGGCCTATGCCCTGGCTTTGCAGCTTGACCCATTCCACATACTGCCGGCGGCCCAGCACCAGGCCGCTGGTTGGCCCCTCTATCGCCTTGGCTCCGCTGTAGATCACCAGATCGGCCCCTTGCTGGTAATAGAGGCGCAAGTCTTCCTCCGCCGCCGCGTCGACGATCAGCGGCACCTTCCGGCGGCGCGCCACCTCGGCGGCCTCGGCCACGCCGAGCACGCTTTTCTGCAAGGCGTGGTGGGACTTGATATACAAAATAGCCGCCGTGCCGGGGCCGACCGCCGCTTCCAATTGCGCGGTCGAGCATTCATTGCCCCAGCCGGCTTCCACCACCTGGCCGCCGCCCAGCGCCACCATGGTGCCGACCGGCGCGCCGAAATTGACGTTATGCCCCTTGGGCAGCACGATCTCGCGCGGTCCGGCCACTGGCTGCGCATGCAGGTTCACCAGCAGGCGCGGATCGTCGCGGACGATGACGGCGGCCACGGACTGGGCGATGCCGGCGGCAGCGCAGGACACCACCGTCGCGGCCTCCACTTGCAGCAGCCGAGCGATATAGTCGCCGGTCTTGTCGACCAGATCCTTCATCTCGAAATACCGTTCCAGGCCCTGCACCATCGCCGCCCTCACCTCCGGCGCCGGCGTGGACACACCGAGCAGGGTCATGCGGCCGGAAGCGTTGATCACCGGCTTAAGCTGGTACTGCTCATAAATTGAAGACATGACAAGCCTTTCCGTGTTCGGTGGGCAGCAAGACGCCGCCCGCCACCGCCGCCAGCGGCGTCAGGTGCCGCACGCCGGTCAGCGTGTCGCCGTCGCTGTCGCTCTGCGGCCGCGGCGCAGTTTCAATGTCGAAAATGGTGAGATCGGCGTCCGCGCCCACTTCCAGCCGGCCTTTGCCGCCCAGTCCCAGCGCCTCGGCCGGCTTCCGGGTCACGCAGTCCAGCACTTTCTCCAGCGGCATGCCTAGGCTCAGGAACTTGGACATCACCGCCGCCAGGCCGAATACCGGCCCGGCCACGCGGTTGCGGCAATAGATGTCCGAGCTGATGGTGTCCGGGTACACACCCAGCGTCATCGCCTCGCGCGCCACGCGGAAGCTGAAACTGGCGCTGCCATGACCGACGTCCAGCAGCACGCCGCGCTCGATCGCGGCCCGCACCGAGGCGCGCAGCGCGCCGGCGGCGTCCAGGATGCGGTTGGGCTTGCCATTGAAGCAGTGGGTAACGATGTCGCCCGGCTCCAGCCATTCGGCGATCTCGTCCAGCGACGGCGGGGTGTTGCCGATGTGCACCATCAAGGGCAGCGGCCCGAAGCGCCGCTGTATCTCCTTGGCCCGCGCCAGCGGCGCAACGCCGTTGGCGCCGACCACGCTGCCGCTGAGCCGCGCCTTGATGCCGATGATGAAATCGCGATGCGCGCGGATGGCCGCGCCGGCCAGCGCCACGTCGACGTCGTCCAGATTGGCCAATTCATGCTGAGTGACGAGGCCGATGCGCGAAATGTTCAGCAAGGCGCGCACATCGGTGCGGCAGCCGCCGGCCAGTTCTCGGAAGGAGGCAATGTCGTCGGCGCCGACACTGCCGGCGTCCACCACCGTGGTGACACCGCCGGCCACGCCCACCTGGTCCGGCTCGTCGTAATAAATCGGCGAGGCCGGGTTGCAATGCACATGGCCGTCTATCCAACCGGCGCTGAGCCGCCAGCGCCCGTCCAGCCGCAGCGTGCGCCGGGCCGGGCCATCCAGCCGCCCCAGCCCGGCGATCTTGCCGTGACGGGTAGCGATGTCCAGCACCGAGCCGTCGGCCAGCAGGGCATTCTTGATCAGCAAGTCATCCATCGCCGCCCCCTCATGCAATCGCCACCGGAAACAGCGTGCCCAGCAGCATCGCACCCAGGATGGCACCGCCGGTGATGGGCTTGCCCCATAGATAGAAGACCAGCGCGCCCAGCAGCGAACCGACGCCGATGGGAATCGACGCCGCCATCGCCGACAGGATGATCAGCGGACCGAGGAAACGGCCGGAGGAATTGCCCGCGCCCATCATCACGTCGGCGCCGTAAGTGGAATTGCCCTGGTTGATGGTGAATTTGCGCGCGAAAACGATCACCGCGCCGATCTGCAAGCCGATCACCATGCCGGTGGCCAGCGCCGCTCCGAAGTTCTCCACCGGGAACAAGATGCCGGCACCGAGGAACATCGCCGGAATGCCAAGGCCGACGCCGGTCATGATGGCCCCGCCTATGTCCAGAATGCCCACCAGCGAACCCTCAATCACCCGGGCGAACAAAAAGCTGGCGCCAAAAGCCGCCACCGCTCCATAGACGCCGGTATCCATGCCGGCGCGCAGCATCGACACGAAGGCCACCTCGTTGAAGGCGCCGATGCCGTAGACGTAATACATATGCGTGCCGGCGAACACGCCGGCGGACAACAGCCCCACCAGCAAGGGAAAAGACCAGTCCGCCAGCCAGAAGCCGCCGGCTTGTGCTTGTTCAGTCATCATTCTCTCCTTCAGCCTCAAGCGCCGCGCACGGCGGCGTGCAGCAGTTCCAGCCAGGACGGGGCGTTCAAGTGGAAGCTGCTCAGCAGCTTCAGATCAAAGCCGCGGAAGAAGGCGCTGAGCGCGAACAGCGCCACGATGGCCGCCATCATCAGCTTGGTCACCTTGTTCCAGCCGCCCTCGTCCACGCCCTTGCCGATCAGAATGCCCAGCACCAGGCCCGGCACCGCATTGCCCATGATCAGTTGGGCCAGGCCGCCGAACACCGTGCCCCACAGACCGGAACGCCGGCCGGCCTCAATCGCCGCCAGCCAGAAAATCACCGGCATCACGGTGTTGACCAAGAGATTGGCCGCGGGCACCAAGACCTTGACCGCGGTGATTTGCAGCGAAGCCGGCACCGCCGAAGCGGTGGTGTTCAGGAAGGCCACCAGCAGCATGCCTATCACCCCGCACACCAGCGCCATCTTGCGCGGGTTGTGCAGGGTCTCCGCCACATTGCGGTTGCGCGCCAGCAACGCAGCGGCGCCCCAATGCGGAATCACGCGATGGTCGATGTCCTGGGTGAAAGCGCCGGCGGCCACCGACGAGGCCCAGGCGTTGAAGAAGAAGCCCAGGCCGAAGGAAAAATGCGAGGCTGGATCGCCCTCGCAGGAATTGAGCTCGCCCAGGGTGCGGAACGCGCCCATGCCCTGGGAAGTCGGCGCGTGGAACATGCGGGCCGCGCCGGCGCCCACCGCGACGCCGACCAGGCCGCCTATCAACAGCGACTTGAGAAGAATGATCAGAAGCATGGCTTCCTCCTCGGTATGAAACGACAGCCGATGCGCTAAACCTGGCGCACCGAGAACGGCACGGCCTCGATATCCAGCGCGGTCACGCTGACCTCCACCTCCAGCGTGACGGCGTAGCTGAGCCTGTCCCGCGGCAGGAAAAAGAATAGAAAGCGCTCGCGGCGGCGGACTTCCTCCGCCGCGACCACGGTCACGCGCATGGGCTCGATGCGCAGCAGTACCTGCTTAGCGGTCGCCATCACCGCGCGCTGCACGCCGGACAAGGCGTCGGCGCAAGCCTGCGCCTTGCTGTCGCCGCGGCCGCTGACCGTCACGCTGGATTCGAAACGCCTTTGCATCGCTCAGCCGCCGTATTTCTTCTGATAGGCCGCCACCAGCCGCTGCCCCAGCTCTTCCTTGTCCATGAAGCCGAAACCGAGCACGGTGTAGCCCTCCTCGATCGCGGTCACGCCCTCTTCCACCGAGCGCATGCCGTACTTGGCCTTGTAGCCGTACTTGGTCTGCGCGGTGATGGCGCCAGCGCCGCCGCTGCCGCAGAAGGAAATGCCCAGCTGCGCGCCCTCCGCCTGCATCACGTCGCCCAGCTTCATGTCCGCGGCCATGCCGGCGATCACCACCGCGCGCGCGCCGGCGGCCTCCGCGCCCGCGCCCACTTTCTGTCCCTTGCCCAGGCGGTCGCCAATCACTACGGTTATCTGCGTCATCGCGTTCTCCTCTTTCTCTCTCTCTACACAGCAGGCTTCAGGCCTTGCTCTTGGCCATTTCGAAATGAATGGACAGCAAGAGCGCCTCTTCTTCCGGCAGATTGCCGAACAGGGCCACCACCGCGGCGGACAAGCGCCGCGTGGTGTCGGAAATCTCGTCGAACAGGCTCTTGTCGAAATCCGGCAGCCCCTCGCCGGTCAGCGAGCGGCGCGCCATCGCCAGCACGTGCGAATCCAGCTTCTGTTGCTGAACCTCGGTCAGAAACTTGCCGGCCGCGTCCAGCAAGGCGGGAATCCGGGCCAGCACCTGGTCCGCCAGCAGGCGGATCGCGGCCGGGGTCGCGGCGGCCGGGCTAACTTGATCGTTCATGAAGATTTCCTTTGCAAAACGGTTGGCGATGTCCGGAAACTGTAATCAAGGAACACGCAACTGTGGACCGGCGGATTTTCCGCTTCGAAACGGAAAACGCCTGCGCGCGGCGCGCCGGCCAGACCTTCCTGACCCTGCTTGCAGTTGAAGCGCGCGGCGGCTCGGGCGATACTTCGCGGATTGACTCTGAAACTGGATGGATGCCAAGGCATGACTCACCGCATCGTGTTTGTAGAAGACGACGCCGACCTGGCCGAATTGATCAGCGATTTTTTGTCCCGCCATGAAATGGAAGTGGTGGTGGAGGCGCGCGGCGATGCCGCGCTGGACACCATCGCCCGCGAAGCGCCGGACCTGGTGCTGCTGGACATCATGCTGCCCGGCAAGGACGGTCTGTCCATCTGCCGCGAGCTCCGTCCCAAATTCGACGGCCCCATCATCATGCTGACCTCGCTGGACAGCGATATGAACCAGATCCTGGGCCTGGAACTGGGCGCCAACGACTACATCCTGAAAACCACGCCGCCATCAGTGCTGGTGGCGCGACTGCGCGCCCAGTTGCGCAATCTGCGCCCGACCACCGCTACCGAGGCGCCAGCCGCCAAATCCGGCACCCGCAAAGCGGTGTTCGGCCAACTGACGATAGACCCGATCAGCCGCGACGTGACGCTGGCCAATGAGAAGATTCCGCTGTCCACCTCGGACTTCGATCTGCTGTGGCTGCTGGCCAGCCACGCCGGCGAAACCCTGAACCGCGACATCCTGCTCAAGGAAATGCGCGGCGTCAGCTATGATGGGCTGGACCGCAGCATAGACGTGGCGATTTCGCGACTGCGCAAGAAACTGGGCGACAACCCCAGCGAACCGTTCCGCATCAAGACCGTGCGCAACCGCGGTTATCTGTTCTCCCTGTCCGGCTGGGAGTAAGCGCGCATGCGCCGATTGTTCATCCAGTTCTACCTGCTGTTGATGACCTGTTTCCTGGTGGCGGTGGTCTTGGTGGGCGCGGTCTACAAACAGGCGGTGGACGACGTGGGCGAACGCTATCTGTCCGACCTGCTGCGCACCACGCTATCGCTGATCGAGGCCGATCTGCGCGGCGTGCCGGAAGACCGCTGGAGCGAAACGCTGGCCAACTCCGACCACGGCTTCACCTTCCGCGTCAAAGTGGAGAAGATGAGCAGCTATCTGCTGGACGACGAATCCAAGCAGGCGCTGGACCGCGGCGAGATCGTGATGCTGGAAGACAAATACGTGTTCCTGCAAAAACTGGAGGACAGCAACTATCTCTTGGTGGCCGGCCCGCTGCGCTATCTGTTCTTCCTGCACCAGCTCAAGTGGTTCGACTACGCGCTGCTGGGCTTCATCGGCCTGTCGCTGGCGATACCGGTATTCCTGTGGATGCGTCCGCACTGGCGCGACCTGGTGGCGCTGGAACAAACCGCCGGCAAACTGGCCAACGGCAATCTGTCCGCCCGCGTCGACCTGCCGCCGCGCTCCGGCGTCAGCCAGTTGGGCGTCGCCTTCAACCACATGGCCGACAATATCGCCGCGCTGATCAATAGCAAGAAAACGCTGACCAATGCCGTGGCCCATGAGCTGCGCACGCCGCTGGCGCGGCTGCGCTACCGGATGGCGCTGCTGGAGGGCGACGACAGCAGCCCGGAACGGCTGGCGATAGAACGCGATCTGTCCGCCATCGACAAACTGGTGGAAGAACTGCTGCTGCACGCGCGGCTGGACCGCCCGGAGGCGCCGTTGCAACTGAGCAGCTTCGACGCCATTCCCTGGGCCAAGGACCGCATCGCCGGACAAGCGGCGCTGGCGCAGGATCTGCAATGGCTGGAACCGGCCGGCGCCAGCCTGGCCATCACCGCCGACGAACATCTGCTGACCCGGGTGCTGGACAACTTCCTGTCCAATGCCCGCCGCCACGCCAAGCAGCTGGTGCAAACCAGCATCATCGTCGAGCAGCGCCACTGCATCATCATGGTGGACGACGACGGCCCCGGCATTCCCGAGCAGGACCGCGGCCGGGTGTTCGACGCCTTTGTGCGGCTGGACGAAAGCCGCGGCCGCAAGACCGGCGGCCATGGACTGGGCCTGGCCATCGTCGCCGGCATCGCCCGCGCCCACCGCGGCGAAGTCAAAGTGGAAAGCTCGCCGCTGGGCGGCGCTCGCTTCCTGTTCCGCTGGCCGATCTGAAACCCGTCATCACCGCTCATGTACATTCCGTAACATTGGGATACACAGAGAGCATAGACTCAGCCCCTTGTCATGGTTAGCATTTCGGCCTGAAAAGGACTATGTGTCCACTTTCATACCAATCCAAGAAACTTAGGAGTTTCATAAATGAAAAAGCTGGCTCTGCTTGCTCTGACCGCTGCTTTCAGCCTGGTGTCCGTTAACGGCTTCGCCGCTGAAAAAGCTGCTGCTTCCGCCCCGGTTGCTATCCACAAGGCTAAAAAAGCCGAGAAAAAAGTAGCTAAGAAAGAAGCTTCCGCTCAAAAAGCTCAAGCCGCCAAGGCCGACGCTTCCGCTCCGAAAGCTAAAAAAGCCAAGAAGCACGTAGCCAAGAAAGAAGCTTCCGCTGCTCAGAAAGCTCAAGCCGCCAAGGCCGACGCTTCCGCTCCGAAAGCTAAAAAAGCCAAGAAGCACGTAGCCAAGAAAGAAGCTTCCGCCGCTCAGAAAGCTCAAGCCGCTAAAGCCGACGCTTCCGCTCCGAAAGCTAAAAAAGCCAAGAAGCACGCTGCCAAGAAAGAAGCTTCCGCTGCTCAAAAAGCCCAAGCCGCTAAAGCCGACGCTTCCGCTCCGGCCAAAAAAGCCGCTAAAAAGCACAAAAAGCACGTAGCTAAGAAAGAAGCTTCCGCTGCTCAGAAAGCTCAAGCCGCTAAAGCCGATGCTTCCGCTCCGGCCAAAAAAGCCGCTAAAAAGCACAAAAAGCACGCTGCTAAGAAAGAAGCTTCCGCTGCTCAGAAAGCCCAGGCCGCTAAAGCCGACGCTTCCGCTCCGGCCAAAAAAGCCGCTAAAAAGCACAAAAAGCACGTAGCTAAGAAAGAAGCTTCCGCTGCTCAGAAAGCTCAAGCCGCTAAGAAAGAAGCTTCCGCTCCGGCCAAGAAAGCCGAGAAGAAAGATTCCAAAAAAGCTGCTCAGAAAGCCCAAGCCGCTAAAAAAGAAGCTTCCGCTCCGGCCAAGAAAGCCGACAAGAAAGCTTCCAAGAAAGCTGCTTCCGCTGCCAAGTAATCAGGCGGCGAGCATTGCCGGCACCGCTGGCAATCGCACATAATTCGGGGCGCTTCGGCGCCCCGTTTTCATTTGCAAGGCCATTCCCGATGAAACTCCCGCTGCTTGTCCTCAGTTTGCTGCTTGCCCTGCCGACCTCCGCCGCGCCCAAGATTTCCGCGGAACACAAGATACTGTTCTTCGGTCAGGACGACCGCGTCCGTACCCGCCCCAACCATCAGCCCTGGCTCGCTGTCGGCCAACTGCAAACCCGCTCGCGCACCATCTGCACCGGCGCGCTGGTGGCGCCCGATGTGGTGCTGACCGCCGGCCACTGCTTCATCGACGAAAAAGGCCGCTTCGACCCCGCGGTCAGCTTCACCGTCGGCCTATGGGGCGATGAATACACCGCGCGCAGCAAGGTGCTGGAAGTGCAAGTGGACAAGGCCTTCCTGAAAGGACTGGACCGCCGCGCCGACGGCCTCTACATCCCGCCGCGCATCGCGCCGCGCGATTTCGCCTTCGTGCGCCTGGCCACGCCGCTGGGCGACACCCAGGGCGTGCTGCCGGTGTTCAGCGGCAACGCCAAACAGCTGAGCCAATTGCTGGACCAGCAAAGCTGGACGCTGACCCAGGGCGGCTACCCGGTGGATGATCAGACCCATCTGCTGGTGCACCAGGGCTGCAAGGCCACCAAGCTGCGCCCGGACGGCCGCCTGACCCACCGCTGCGATACGCTGGAGGGCAATAGCGGCTCGCCGGTGTTCGTGATGGGGCCGGGCCAGCCGGTGATCGTCGCGGTGCAAAGCTCGGCGCCCACCGCCGCGCGTCGCAACAAGGAAGACAATATGAGCGTCAGCGCGCCGATATTCTACGAGGCGCTGCAGCAGTTCATCCGCAAGCGCGCGCAGAAATGAAAAAAGCCCCGGCAACGGGGCTTTTTTCTATTCAGGGCTTGCGCCCTCACTCCGCCAGCGCCTGGCGTTGCAACGCCACCAGTTCGCCGATGCCGGCGCGCGCCAGGCTCAACATCGCCTGCAGTTCCTGATCATCGAACGGCTCGCCCTCGGCGGTGCCCTGCACTTCAACGAAGCGGCCGTCGCCAGTCATCACCACATTCATATCGGTATCGCAGTTGGAGTCTTCGGCGTAATCCAGGTCCAGGACCGGCGTGCCTTGGTACAGGCCCACCGAAATCGCCGCCACATGGTCGCGCAGCGGGTTTTCGCTCAGCTTGCCCTCGCGCAGCAGCAGGCCGATCGCGTCGGCCAGTGCCACATAGGCGCCGGTGATGCTGGCGGTGCGGGTGCCGCCATCGGCCTGGATCACATCGCAGTCGATCTGGACCTGGCGCTCGCCCAGCTTCTCCAGATCCACCACCGCGCGCAGCGAGCGGCCGATCAGGCGCTGGATTTCCTGGGTGCGGCCGGACTGCTTGCCGGCCGACGATTCGCGGCGCATGCGCGAGCCGGTGGAGCGCGGCAGCATGCCGTACTCGGCGGTGACCCAGCCGCGGCCCTTGCCCTTAAGGAAGCCCGGCACGCTATCGTCCACGCTGGCGGTGCAAATCACCTTGGTGTCGCCAAACTCGATCAGCACCGAGCCTTCGGCATGCTTGAGGTAGTTGCGGCTGATCCGCACCGTGCGCAAGGCGTCGGCCGGACGTTGGGAAGGTCGCGTCATATCGTCGTCCAAAATGGTGAATGCCGACGATTATAGCAGCCGCCATCCCCGCTTATGGCGCCAAGAACCTGTTTACGATTCACCGCGCGTCGGCAGGACAGCCCTTGAACGATGGCTTAATCGTGCTTGCCCGCCACCCGGCTGGCGAGAATCTCCTGATGCATGGTTTCCAGATTGGAATCCAGTATCGTCCGTCCCAACTGGCGCGGCGTCACTTTCTCGGTATCCAGCAGGTCTTCGCGTTCGCCGTAATCCTGCGCCTCGTCCAGCAGCGTCACCCCCGCCGCCGACAGATTGTCGCCGCCGGCGCCGGCGCGACGCTCGGCCACATTCATCAGCGCCGGCAACACCTGGCTGACATTGCGGCGGACAAACACCTTTTCCAGTTCCGGGTCCATCACCTGCGACCATAGGCCGTCGGAACACAGCAGGATGGAGCAGCCGGCGCCGACGTGCTGTTTCTCGCCGACATCGATATCCGGGTCGCTGGCCGCGCCCAAACAGTTGTAAATCTTGTGACGCTCCGGGTGCACTTTGGCCGCATCCTCGCTCAACTGCCCCTGATCGATCAGGCGCTGCACCTGGGAATGATCGCGCGAACGCAGCCGCAGGCCTTTTTCGTCCAGCAGGTAGAGCCGGGAATCGCCGACATGGCACCAGTACAACTGACCCTGCTGGATAATGGCCGCCACCACCGTGGTGCTGGGCACCTCCGGCAGCCGGTGATCGGCCGCGTAATCCAGGATCACCTGATGCGCGGTGCTGACCGCATTGACGAGAAAGCGGTTGGGATGGGTCAGCATCGGCGTGGCCTGTTGGTAGAACAACTCACTGAGCAGGTCCACCGTGATCTGCGCCGCCACTTCGCCGCGCATGTGGCCGCCCATGCCGTCCGCCACCGCCAGCATCACCGCGTCGCGGGAATGCGCGATCACCAAGCGGTCCTGGTTATAAGCGCGCCCGCCGATGCGGCTTTCCTGATAGATCGATAGTTTCATGGCTATCCCCTCATCACGAGCGTCCGCCGGTCAGGTTTTTCAACCATCCCATCCATTTGCTGCTGGCCAATTCCGCCGGAGCCGGCTGCCCGTATTCCTCGGCCATCAGCCGCTTCTGCAGCCCCGCCACCGTGGCCGGCCGCTCATCCGGAGGCAGCGCCAGGCATTGATCGGTCAGTTCCAGCAGTTCCGGGGAATACAGATGGCGGAAGGCCTTGCTCGCCGGCTGCAGCCGGTCGCTTTCCTTGCGCTCCTTGGACACCTGCGGCGTGCCGCCGCCCATGCAGGCGTAAAGACAGGCGCCCAGGGCGTAGATATCGGTCCACGGACCCAGCGGCGCGTCTTTCTCGTATTGCTCCGGCGCGGCGAAACCCGGCGTGTACATCGAGGCGAAGTGCTTGTCGCGGCGCGACAGCGTCTGCCTGGCCGCGCCAAAGTCCAGCAGCAGCGGCGCGCCATTGCGGCGCAGATAGATATTGGCCGGCTTGATGTCCAGATGCAGCAGGCGCTGCAGATGTACTTCGCGCAGGCCGGACAAGAGCGCGGCGAACCATTTGCGCAGACGCCGCTCCTCCAGACGCCCGCCGGCCAGTTCCAGCTCGCGCACCAAGGAGCGGCCATCGGCGTACTCCATCACCATGTAAACCGTCTGATTGGCGCGGAAAAAATTGATTACGCGCACCACGGTGGGATGGGAAATGCCGGAAAGGATGCGTCCTTCCTCGAAGAAGCACTTAAGGCCGAGATTGAACGCCTCGCGGTCCAGCTCGTGCGGCACGGTGACCTGGCCATCATCGTCGCGCAGCGCCAGATTGCGCGGCAGATACTCTTTGATTGCGAACTTGTTGTCCTGATCATCAAGCGCCAAATAGACAACGCTGAAGCCGCCAACCGACAACTGGCGGACAATCGTGTACTCCCCCAAGCGGGAGCCGGCCGGCAAGGCTGTCTGCGGGTTCGATTGAGTCATGGGGTATCAGTTGTTATAGTGTTCACAGGCCTTGGATTGAGCTTAGCAAAGCAATTCGGGCCCAGCCTTGAGAATGTTCCAATCCGCTCATCCTAAGGGGGTGTCTGATGATTTTAAGTATGACAGGC
This sequence comes from Chromobacterium aquaticum, assembly GCF_021129195.1. Lineage (GTDB taxonomy): Bacteria > Pseudomonadota > Gammaproteobacteria > Burkholderiales > Chromobacteriaceae > Chromobacterium > Chromobacterium aquaticum. Next base: position 90,704 of record NZ_JAJOHW010000045.1, read on the forward strand.
TTTGCCGCAACCAGCAGGGAATTTCCCGGCGGTTTGCTCAGCCTAGAGATCCGTTCGGTCAACCACCGCTATCTCGACTTGCAAATGCGCTTGCCGGAAGAATTGCGCGTCATCGAACCGCAATTGCGCGAACTGATTTCCGCCAAGGTCAGCCGCGGCAAGCTGGAATGCCGCGTCGGCATCAACCAGGTGGACAGCGCCGCGCCGACGCTGGAATTGAACCAGGCGGTGCTGAAGCGACTGATCGAAGTGTCGCAGCAAGTGCGCGAGCAGGCCGGCGAAAGCCGCGGCCTGTCGGTGGGCGAGCTGATGCGCTGGCCCGGCGTGATGAAAAGCAATGAGCTGGCGCCGGAAGTGCTGCAACAGCTGTGCACGGCCTGCCTGGCCACCGCGCTGCAGGACTTCAACGCCTCGCGCGGCCGCGAGGGTGAAAAGCTCAAGCTGGTGCTGGAAGAGCGCATCGCCGGCATGGAGGGCATCGTAGCCGCGATCAAGCCCAAGCTGCCCGCGATCCTGGAAGCGCATATGTCCAAGCTGTCCAGCCGGCTGCAGGAAGCGCTGGGCAATGTCGACGAGGACAGGCTGAAGCAGGAGTTCGCGCTGTTCGCGCAGAAGATAGACGTGGACGAGGAACTGGCTCGCCTCAGCACCCATCTCAGCGAAGTGCGCCGCATCCTGAAGGCCGGCGGCCAATCCGGCAAGCGCCTGGACTTCCTGATGCAGGAACTGAACCGCGAAGCCAACACCCTGGGCTCCAAATCGGTCTCCACCGAAACCACCCAGGCTTCGGTCGAGTTGAAAGTACTGATTGAACAGATGCGCGAGCAGATCCAGAATATCGAATAAGCATGGCCGTGGCGGCCACCAGGCCGCCGCTGCCGCTCATTGACCTTCGGGAAAGACCAAAATATGACCAAAGCAGAACTGATCGCGGCGCTGGCCGAGAGATCCGGCCTGAGCAAGGCCGATGTGCTCCGAGTGCTGGGCGCTTTTGACGATGTGCTGCAGGACGCGCTGGCCGGCGGCGATGAAGTCACCACCGTGGCCGGCAAGTTCAAAGTCAAGGAAAGCGCCGCGCGTACCGGTCGCAATCCCAAGACCGGCGAAAGCATTGAAATCGCCGCCAAGCGCAAGGTAGTCTTTCTGCCCAGCAAGCAATTGAAGGACAAAGTGGCCTGAGCGCGGCTTCAGCCAGCTTTCCCCACACAGAAACGGCGAGGATGCTCCTCGCCGTTGTCCATTCCCGCTTCAGTTTTGCCGCCAGATCAGCCGCGCGATCGCCGACGAATCCAGCTCACCCTCGCCTTCCGCCACCAGTTGATCAATCAGCGCGGACACCCGTTCGGCTTCCGGCAGCTTGATGCCCTGCTCACGCGCGGTTTCCAGCACGATGTGCATGTCCTTGGCGTGCAGCTTGGCCTTGAAGCCCGGCGCGTAATTGTCGTCTATCATGCGCTGGCCGTGGATATCCAGCACCTTGCTCTGAGCAAAGCCGCCCAGCAGCGCGGCGCGTACCGGAGCCGGATCCACATTGCAGGCCTGGGCCAGCTTCATGATTTCCGCCACCGCGGCGACGCCAACGCCGACCGCGATCTGGTTGCAGGCCTTGGCCACCTGGCCGGCGCCGCTGGCGCCGATATGGGTAATGGTCTGCCCCATCGCTTGCAGGGCCGGACGCGCGCGCTCCAGCGCCTCGGCCTTGCCCCCCACCATGATGGTCAGCGTGCCGTTGACGGCGCCGACCTCGCCGCCGGATACCGGGCAATCCAGGAAGTCGATACCAGCTTCGGCCAGCCGCGCCGCGATGCGGCGAGCGCCATTCGGCGCGATGGTACTCATATCGGCGCACACCAGGCCAGCGCCGGCGCCATGCACCGCGCCCTGTTCGCCCAACAGCACCTGTTCCACATCCGCGGTGTCCGACACATTGGTGATCAACAGCTCCGCTTGGCCGGCCAGGGCCGCCGGGCTATCCGCCCAGCTCGCGCCAGCCTGCAGCAGAGACTCGGCCCGCTCGCGGCTGCGCGCCCATACCGCCACTTGGTGGCCGGCCTTGAGCAGATTCAACACGCACGGTCGGCCCATGATGCCCAGACCGATATAAGCGACTTTCATTTACGACTCCACGATGAAAACGACGACATCCATCGAGGATAAGGGGAAGCGCGCCGCAGCGCCAGTGCATGAACGACAAGACTGCACGGCAAAGGCTGCCAAGGCCATGGAACAAAGCGCAGCAGACTTTGAATAGACGCTTAGGGCGTAGGTCCGGATTCGGACTCCGGTAGAGGCGCGGGCTTGCGGCCGCCCAACCAGGCTTCGAACTCATAGTCCTTGCCCGAAGCGTGATGCTCCAGGAAATAGACGAAGGCCAGCACCTCGGCCACCGCGCGGTAGAGCTCGGGCGGGATGTTCTTGTCCAGGTCCACCTGCATCAGCAGCGACACCAGTTCCGGCGAGTCGTGCACGAACACCCCGGCCTCGCGCGCCCGGTCTATGATGCGCTCGGCCAGTTCTCCATAGCCCTTGGCCACTACCCGCGGCGAGCGCTGACCATCCTGGTATGACAGCGCCACCGCCGAGCGGCGCTTGTCCTCACTCGGCGGCCGCGCCATCGTCCTTCACCACCAGGCTGGCCAGCGCCAGCCCAGCCGAAGCCAGCCCGGATTCCAGCCGGCTGGCATTCTGAGTGATCAACTGTCCTGCTTGGGCGTCTTCGGCGGCAAACGACACCTGCACCGCCTGTCCCACCAGGCGGATACGCGCCGCCATGCCCCCCAGCGCCGGCAGATGCAACGACAAATTGGTGGACCAGGCCTGCATCTCTTCCTGGCCATTGCCCTCGCGGTCGGCTTCGGACTTTTCCTGCTCTATCACCATCTGCATTGGCTGGCCGGGCCAGGCCATGCCCTGGAACTGCAGCTGCTGGTTTTCCAGGCCGTTGAGCTGGCGCTGCACCAGATTGCCCAATTCCTGCATCTGAGGTCTGGCGTTGACCGCGCCGTGATCGGAAGACGCGGCCAGCGCCTGGCTCATCTTGGCTTGAGGCTCCTGCTTGATTTCGGCCAGGCTGGTGCGGCCGTCGGCAAAGTCCTTAAGATGGGATTCGTAAAACAGGCCGCTCTTGGCCACCCCGTGCTGCAAATCCTCCGCCACCTTGGGCGGCGGCTGCTGCGCGGCATTGACCAGCACCGGCTTGCCGGTGTCGCTGGTCTGGGTGGACAACAGATGAGTCAGATATTTGGAGGCCGGGCTCAAAGCCACTTGCACCGAACTGCCCTTGGTCTGCTCCGCGCTCTCCTTGCTGCCATCCTGCAATAGAAAGGTCAGCGCCGGCTGCAAGGACGCCACTTTCAATTGCAGCGTGTCGCCGCTCACCGTCGCCCCTTGAGGCAGATTCAGCGTGAACAGCGAATTCTTGATCAATACCGCCAGTTGATTGTTATCGAGCCTATCCGCCACGCGCGCGGTGACCTGCTCGCCCAACAGCAGCGTCGGCAGACGACTGGGCAGCGTCGCCGTTTCCAGCAGCAGTTTGGCGCCCTCGCCCAATAGCTGCGAGGGGTTGATCTGCTGAGCCGGCAAGACGCCGGTATTGATCGACGGGATCATGAGGTAGGGCTATTCCGGTACAGGGAAACAATCAACTCGGCCTCGCTGCGGGAAATGCCGCAGCGGGACGCCACTTCGGAAGCCGTTAGCCCCTGGCGTATCATCTCGATCGCCTGATTATAGGGGCTGAGCCCGACATCGCTGTGCGCTTGCTGATCCACGCGCGACAGCAGGCGCGACATATCGCGCTGCAAGGCGCTGATCTGCTGCTGCTGCTGATCCAGATACATGGTGGTCAAGCTATCGCGCTTGCTTTCCAAGCGCAGCACGCGCCAATAGACATAGGCCAGCGCCATGGCCAGCATCAGCCACAGCACAACCATCAGGTATGGGAAGAAGGTGCCGGACATCTTGGTTCCCCATGGAAGAGTTTCCGCCGTGACTTAATTTTATGGCGAAACCTCCAACAACCCAAGGCAAACCCGCCATCGAACCAGCCTCGCCCCAGCGGGGCCGCCGAGGCGACTTGCGCTCAACGATAGTGTTTCAGCACCCGAGAATTCTGGTTGATCAGCACCAGTTCGGCGCGAACATCCTCGCTCCACTGCGCGAGTTCGGCCTGGATCGCCTCGCGGCGCTGAACCAACTCGCGCAAGCCTGCGCGCTGCGGCTCATCCAAGGCCGCCAAGGCATCCTTATTCAGCGCGGCCAGCAGACGCGCCATCAGCTTCTCCTGCTGCGCCTGCAAAACGCTGAAGCGCTCATAATCCTTGGCCGTTACCACCGCGGCAAGCTCGGATGTCAAGGCATCCAACTCCGCCATCAGCGGGGCCAGCGCGGCAACTCGCGTCGCAGCCGTCATGCACCCGCCACCGCGCTCGCGGCCGGCTGACTGCGGTCAACCTGCTGCCAAGCCGGAAGTATGGTTTCCAGCAGGCCGCGCACTTCCGCCAAAATCACTTGGTCGTTCTTGAGGCTGGCTTGTCCCAAACGGTTTTTCATATACAGATACAACTCGTTTAGATTGACCGCCGCCTCGCTGCCAGCTTCGACATCCAGCGCAATGCGCAGTCCTTCGACGATATCCATCGCCTTCGAGATCATGCGCGCCTTTTCATCGAAACGCTGCGCTTCGATCGCAATGCTGGCGGTCATGATCGCCTTGATTGCGCCCTCGTACAGCATCACCACAATCCCGATGGGACTGGCGCCGTATACCGCAGCCTTCAAGGCATCGTTTTCATAAGCCTTGTTGAACTGCTTCAACATTCTGGAATTCAGCATTTTGTAAGCACCCGCTGTGCCGGACCGACGCGTTATTGTTCAAGCCGCGCTGGCTCTCGGCGAAAAATCATGACTGGACGACTGCAGCTTATACCTGAGACATCAAACCGCTCAAATTATTGGTGCTGGCTGCCATCTTGCTCAGCGTCGAGTTCAACGCGGTGTATTGCTGCGTGTATTGCTTCTGCCGCGCGGTCAAGCGAGCGGTGAGCGAATCTTGTGAAGCCTTCTCGGTGGTGATGCGTGAATTGATCGAAGTCTTGCTGCTTTCCACCACGCCCGACGGCCCCAACATGCTGTTGATTTCCTTGTTCAGCAACTGGGCAATACCGTTATTGCTGCTGTTGCCAAACAGGTTCTTGACCGCGGTCGGGTCTTTCTTCAAGGCATCGTTGAATTTGGTCGAATCCAACTTGATGGTGCCATCTTTCTGAATCGCGATGCCAACTTGGGACAGATAAGCAAAAGAATTGACCGGGTCAACACCGGGAATGGATTTGGTCAGTACATTCTGCAATTGCTGCTGAATGGATAGAACCGAGGCATTGCCCTTCATGCTGCCGGTACGGGCGTCCTTGATGGAGCTGAGCACTTGGTTGTAGGCATCGACAAAGCTCTGCAAATTCTTGCTGATACCCGCCGAGTCCTGATTCAGGGTCACCGTGGTGTTGGCGTTTTCCTTGTACAAATCCAGGTCCACCCCTGGAATCGCTCCACTGACTTTGTTACTGCCGGAAGTGACTTTGACGCCGTTGACGGTCAGCTCCGCATTGGCGGCCAGCTTGGACTCACTGGTGGCATCCGCGCTTTGCGATAGCCCGCCCATGACATTGCCACCCTCCTTGCCCGTGTCCGTACTGCCCGTGCCGGTAATGGCGAAGGCGTTGTCAGTACCGGAAGAGGTCGAAGCCAGGACTAGCTTGAAGTTGCCGTTATTCTTGACCACCGACGCGTTGACACCCATGCCTTCGGCATTGATCTTGTCGGAAATGGACTGCAGGGTAACCTTGTCGCCCGGCTTGTCACGCAGCTTGACCGTCTGTTCCTTGCCATTGACGGTGAATTTCAGTTCGTCCGGCGCACTGGGAATGTCTGCCTGGGCATCTGTGATCTTAGTACTGCCAACCTGATCAAACACCAACTGGCGCGAAGTGGCCAGCTTGGACACATTGACAACATAGGTGCCGCTGACCCCACCGGAAGTGGTACTGACCCCGGCCACCGAGCTATCGCTGGCCGATACCTTGAACGCTTGCAGAAACGACCCGGAAGATAGGCTGGTGATCGAGCTTTGCAGCGCGGACAACGCAGAACCGATCTTGCCGAGGTCGCTCAGCTGGGTGTTGTAACCATCCAGTTTCTTCTGGCTGGCGAGCAATGGCCGGGAATCGATCGCCATCAACTGGCTAACGATGGTTTGAACGTCGATCGCACCGACGGATGTAGTTATCCCTGCCATATTCATCACCCCTTATAAGTTTTTGAGCCGCTCCTGGGACTCAGGCCTTGTCCTTCAGCAGCATGCCTTTGAAGTCGCCAATCGCCTTGGCGATCCGGATCGCGTCCTCGGAAGGTATCTGCCGGATTACCTTCTGAGTTTCCTTATCCACAACTTTCACCACCTGAAGATCCGTGTCCTTGTCCACCGAGAACTCCAGCTGGTTATTGTACAGCGAGGCCACGCTGTTTAGTTGCTTCAGCGAGGACTGCAGCTGCTCGGTAACCGATGGCTTTTCCTTGGCCGCGGTATTCTGCGCTTGCTGCTGCTGCGCCTGACCGGCGGCGGCTACAGCCTGGGCATTGTCCGGCAAAGAGGCAGCGGCCTTATCGGCTCCCTGCCCGCTTTGCGCCAGCTCCACCGTTTGCTGCCGCGGAGCGGATGCTCCCGCGTTGGCAATCGGCAGCGATTGTAAAGAAGGTATTTGCATGACAACTCTCCTGACGCGCGCAGCTCCGGTTGCCCAACCAACCGGAGCCGCCGCTGGCTCATACCATCATTCTAGAACTTATTGCAGCAGGGTCAGTGCCGACTGCGGCAGCGAGTTGGCGTTCTTCAGAATCGAAGTGCCAGCCTGTTGCAGAATCTGGTTCTTGGTCAGGTTAGCAGTTTCCGCCGCGAAGTCCACATCCACGATACGGCTGTTGGCTGCAGTCAGGTTTTCCACGTAGTTCTGCAGGTTGGCCACCACCGCGTCGAAACGGTTCTGCACCGCACCGAAGGTCGAACGGATGTTCGATATCTGGGCAATATCCGCGTCCAGCGACGACAGCGCGCCCGATGCACCGTTCTGAGTCGTTACGCTCACCGTACCGGTATTGGTCAGGCTCGAGTTGTAGGTGTTCAAAATACCGCCAGAGGTCAGGTCGGTCGACGAAATCGAAACCTGGTTGGTCGTCGCGCCGGACGAGCCTACCTGGAAGGTCAGAACCGAACCACCGGACAACAGGCTGGTGCCGTTGAACTGCGTGGTTTGCACGATACGCGAAATTTCCTGGGTCAGCTGGTCCACTTCGCTTTGCAACTGCGAACGGTTGGTGTTGCTGACCGAGCCGTTGGACGCTTGTACCGCAATTTCACGGATACGCTGCAGGTTGTTGGCGATCTGGCCCAACGCGCCTTCAGCGGTCTGTCCTACCGAGATGCCATCGTTAGCGTTCTTGATCGCCTGGTTGTTACCACGAATCGCGGCGGTCAGCGTCTGGGAAATCGCCAGACCAGCGGCGTCATCCTTGGCGCTGTTGACGCGCAGGCCGGAAGACAAGCGCTGCAGGGAAACCTGCAATGCATTGTTGGAGTTGCTGAGGTTGCGCTGCGCGTTCAGCGACGCAATATTGGTGTTGACGGTAATAGCCATGGTGATTCTCCTGATGTCCAGTTGGGCAAAGCGACTTGCTTACTCACCATATCGTCAGGGGCACAATAAACTTTATAGCTGCAATGTGAATTTTACCGTAACGCCACTTTCTCAGTATTCTCCGTTTCCGACTTGAAACCAGGCAAAACAGGGCGTCCTAGCGATACAGACGCCCTGCACTTGCGCCTTCGGCTTATTGCAGCAGCGTCAGAGCCGACTGCGGCAGCGAGTTGGCGTTCTTCAGAATCGAAGTGCCGGCCTGCTGCAGAATCTGATTCTTGGTCAGGTTCGCTGTTTCCGCCGCGAAGTCCACGTCCACGATACGGCTGTTGGCCGCGGTCAGGTTCTCGGTGTAGTTCTGCAAGTTGGCCACTACCGCGTCGAAACGGTTCTGTACCGCACCGAAGGTCGAACGGATATTCGAGATCTGGGCAATATCCGCATCCAGCGACGACAAGGAAGCGGAAGCGCCACCCTGGGTTGTAACCGTGATGGTGCCAGTGTTGGTCAAGCCCGAATTATAGGAATTCAGGACATTGCCCGAGGTCAGGTCGACCGATGAAATCGAAACTTGGTTGGTCGCCGCGCCGGACGAGCCTACCTGGAAGGTCAGAACCGAACCACCGGACAACAGGCTGGTGCCGTTGAACTGCGTGGTTTGCACGATACGCGAGATTTCCTGGGTCAGTTGGTCCACTTCGTTCTGCAGCTGCGAACGGTTGGTGTTGCTGACCGAACCGTTGGACGCTTGTACCGCGATTTCGCGGATACGCTGCATATTGTTGGCGATCTGACCCAGCGCGCCTTCAGCGGTCTGACCTACGGAGATACCGTCGTTGGCATTCTTGATCGCCTGGTTATTACCGCGGATGGCCGAGGTCAGGGTTTGGGAAATCGCCAGACCGGCGGCATCGTCCTTGGCGCTGTTCACGCGCAGGCCGGAAGACAGGCGCTGCAGCGAAGCCTGCAGGGAGTTGCCGGATTGATTGAGGTTGCGCTGAGCATTCAACGACGCGATATTGGTGTTTACTGTAATAGCCATGTGAGTCCCCTAGAGATCAAGACTGCGTCAACCGGAGCACCCGACTTTTTCCGCAGCACGCTTACTTGATCGTCCAAAGGTTAATAAACTTGACCAAAATGGTATTTTTACCAATCAATCCATTGTCAAACGAGATCCAAAGAAAACCGCCCCGGACGTCTGAACTCCGGGGCGGCGGATCATTCCGGCATCAAGCTCAAGCACGCAGAATCTTGAACCAGTCCTCATGATGGTCTTCAAGCCAGTAATCGCGCTCCACCCAGGCGCGCAGCAAGTCGCCCTCCCGCTCGGCCTGATCCAAGTCATGAACCCTGCTGCGGATGGCATCGACCCATGCAGCGATCTCGTTTGGTACCCGGCAAACCGGAGCCGCGTTGGTCTGGTACGGATAAATATCGGTACACACCACCGGCCATCCCATCGCTCCATACTCCAACAGTCGCAGATTGCTCTTGGCCTCATTAAACGCGTTCATTTCCAGCGGCGCGACGGCCAAGTCCAGATTCAGGGTGGCGACCTTTTCCGGATATTCGCTGAACGGTACCCCCTGGTGCACTTCGGCGACATAAGGACGGAACTGGGGCAGGCACATGCCCATGAACACCCAGTCAACTTCATGATGAGTCTGCTTGATCACCTCGAACAAGAGTTCTAGGTCGCCACGGTGTTGCGACGCGCCTACCCAGCCAACCCTGGGTTTGCTGCCGACACGGCGCTCAGCGCGCAATTCCCCCCAAACGCTGCGCCGCAGCCGGTTGGGAATCACCGCGATATCGCCCACCATCTCCCGGGTGAACTCGCGCAGCGGCTCAGTGGACACGATCAAGGCATCGGACATTTTCAGCGCTTTGCGCAAACGCTGCTTGGCATCCGGATAATGGCGCCGCCAGTGATCATATAGATCGCTCTTCAGTGGCGTGCCTCCCACCAAGTCATCAATGCCCAGAATCGTCCTCATTTCGGGAAAGTAGGAGCGGTAATGCCCCAAGGCATCCAGCACACCGTCATTCACCGCCGTATGCAGCAGGAGCACGTTCGGGGCCATGCGCGCCATTTCCACCAACGAGGGCAAGCCATGTGCCGGTTGCAAAATCTCCCCGTCCAGCAGGCCGTGCTCTTGCAACACGGACAAAGGTTGGCTCAAACGGTATTCGCCGCTACCGCCAGGCACCGGCACACCCAGCACCCGCTGCCGGCCATTCAAAGCCGGGTCCCATGACACATGCCGTTCGACTTCCAGCTCCATCCTGCGCTTGCGCAAAGACAGGTGCCGGTTGAACCCCGGATCCCGTTTCAATACCGGCAACCAGGCTTGCAGGAAGTTCTCCATTTCACCGCGCTCGCGCACCGCGGCCTGCAGCGCGACACGCGGGTCGGACGTGGTGCGGCCTATGCTCTTGGCGTGATGGTGGTACATCACGGCAAACGGGTTGTAGACATTGCGCCAGCCTGCGGCCTGTACCTTCAGACACAAGTCGACATCATTGAAGCAAACCTGGAATTTATCCTCGTCCATGCCGCCCACATCCAGATAAGTGGACTTGGCCACCATCAGGCAGGCGCCGGTCACGGCAGAATAGTTCTGCATGGTCACCGCGCGGTTCATATAACCTGGCAAATTCATGTCCTGAGGCTCGAACACGTGATCCGCCACCGAGTGCATGCCGCCAGGCAGGCCCAGCACGATGCCGGCATGCTGGATTTGTCCCACCTCGGGGTACAGCAGACGCGCGCCAACCACGCCAACCCCCGGCTGCTGGGCCGTCGCCAATAACCGTCCCAGCCAACTCTCCAAGGCCAGCTCGGTATCGTTGTTCAGGAACAAGAGGTAATCGCCACGTGCACTGGCTGCGCCGAGATTGCACTGGGCGGAGAAGTTGAATGGCTGGTCATAAGCGACAAGTTGAATCCGTCCAGGATAATCCGCCTGCAGCACTTGGTAGTACTCCAGGGTTTCCGGCTGCTCCGAGCGGTTGTCCACGATGATCAGCTCAAAATTCTGGTAGCTGGTGCGTTGCAATAAGCTGTCTATGCACGGTTCCAGATATTCAAGCTTGTCGCGTGTCGGGATGATGATGGACACCAGCGGGCTGCCTTGCACCTGGTACTCGAAATGGAAGGTGCCGTCGACCAGGCCGGAACCAACCTCCGCCGCCTCTTGGCCACGCTTGGCGTGCTCTTCCAATGCCACCTGGCACGACGCCTGCCACAACGGCTGCTGGCTGGGATGCCGCCACGGCAGCGACAGCAGCATATCGTCGACATGCCCCACCACCTCCGCGCCTTTCAATTCGAACAAGCGCAGCGCGGCATCGAAATTGTAGGCACCGGGATAGGGTTGAAAACCGCCCACTACCGATAGCGCATTGGTGGAGAAGGCGATCGCATCCCCGATATAATCCATGGAACGCAGATATTCCGGCGAGAAGTCCGGCCGGAATGCTGGCAGGAAACGTTCCCCCATCGGCGAGACGACATCGCTGTCGCAATACACAGCCGCCCAGTTCGGATGTTGGTGGATGGCCTCGCCAAAACGAAGCAGCGTCTGCGGCTGTAGGCGGAAACCGGCCGGCAGCAACCAGGTCCAGTCGGACACGACCTCGGAAACCACTCCATTGATCGCGCCCGCCACGGCCTCGAAGTCGCTCATATCTTCCAACTGCACCCAGCCGAGTTGGTCGCTGCTGGCAAACACCGGGTCCGGCACGGCGCTGTCGGACACGACAATCAGCCTCCAGTTCGGGTACAACTGCTGCTCCAGAGCCGCCAGGCTCTCCGCCAGCCGCGTCAGACTCGTCTGCGGCGCCAACACGATCAGATTGAACCAGGGCTGGCTCTGCCACGCCGTGCACATCGACTCCGCCAATTGCTCGGCATGGACTTCCCGCAGATTGTGGTTGCCCAGCCAGCGTCGATAATCACGCAGCGCATACTGCTCCGGCTCGGAGAAGTTATAGGTGGCAACCTTGCCCATCTCCCCGATGCCATTGGGCCGCAAGCTTCTGGGCAGCAACTGGCACCACTGATCGAACAGCAAGGGCACCGCGTCTTCCAGCACCCGGTGCTCTTTGACATAGTGCTGGGACAAGGCGACTCGCCGCGCCCGCAGATCGGCGTCTTCCACCAGCGCCGCCAGCGCATCGAACCACGCCTGCTCGGTATTTTCCACCACGCTGGCCATGCCGCTGTCCCTGAGCCAGGCATAGGCGGGAACATCGGAGAGAATCGCCGCCGCCCCGACCACCGAGTACTCCAGCCACTTCAAATCGGACTTGCTGTCGTTGAAAGCGCCGTGAGCCAATGGCGCAATGCCGATATCCAGCCGCAAATCGGCCAACTCATTCAGGAACCTGCTGTAATTGACAAAGGTGGTCACTTGGCGGACGTCCTTCATCCCCACCATGGACTTGGGAACCTCGCCCCAAAAGACAAACCTCACCTGCCCAGCATACTCGCGATAGATGCGCATCAAGGCCGGTTCTATCGCCGCCATCTCTTTGCCGCGAGAGGTCGTGCCGGCAAAACCGATGGTAACCTTGTCATTGCGCGGCTTGGGCGTGACGAAGCGGTCCCGTGCCAGCGTATTGGGGAAAACAAATACCTTGTCGTTGAAAGGCCGCACCTTCTCCGCCAACGGCTCGGTGGTTACCGTCACCAGTGAGCAGCTAGGCAGCAACCACTTGATCAGTTCGAAGGACGACTCGCATTCCTTGTACATCAAATGCGACTCGGGCATCTCCGGCAGCCAGTCGTCCACCTCGTAAACAATGGGCTTGCCGGACTCTACCAGCTTCTCAAGTAGAGCCTTGCTCTCCGGCCTGGGGAACAAGCGCTGCACTAGGAACAAGTCCATTTCCTTGACGAAATCATCGTCACTGTCGAATGGGAACACCCCCTCATACATATAGGCGGCGGAGTGTTTGTAGTAATAGTGCTCAAACTCCTTGCCCACCAACTGCAAGGCATCGCCCAGGCGCAAGCGATAACACGCCTCGTCCAAGGCATCCCGGGTCAACACGCCAACCCTGGGCTTGCGACGCGGCGCTTCCGACGGCGGCGCGAGCGAGACCGTCCCCTCTTCGAGCTGCGGCCGGCTCTCGTTCTGCAGCCGGTTCGCCTTGCCCCAGGAAAACGGCAGCGGGATGTTTTGCAACAAGCGGCTGCGCCACTGCTGGCGCGGCACCGACTGCAGCATGCCAAGCGCCGCGGTCAATACAGACTCCACCGTCAGCATATCCATGCAGTAAGCGTGTCCTCTCCGACACAGCGGAGCCGCCTCCGCCGGCAACTGAGCCAGGCATCCCTTGCATTCGATATCGGCAATCAAACCGAGCGACGCGCCGCGCAGCGGCAAGCGCTGCGCCGGTTCGGCCATGCCGAATAGGCCCAGCACCGGCGTTCCAACCGCATGGGCGATGTGAATCAGGCCGGAATCCGGTGCAATCAGCACATCGGCAACCGAAATCGCCGCAGCGGTTTCAGCCAAGCGCAGCTCATTGACCAAGGACACTACACCCGACCTGGCCACCTCGGGCAGGTTTTCCAACGAGAAATCCTTGCCACTGCCCAAGAGCACCAGACCGATGTTGTGGGCGGACAGCGCCGGCAACAGCTCCGCCCAGTATGCCGCCGGCCAGATGCGATCTGGCGAGCTTGCCGCCATATGAATGGCGACCAGGTGTTCAGGCTTTTTCGCAGCCAACCAGCCTGAAGCCACGATCTTGTTGGCCAAGGGCCGGTAATCCTGCATCAGCCGCGGCAATGAGGGCGCACTCGGCGCAACGCCGCTACGTCGCGCATAAGCCTCAATGATATGCAGGTCCCGAGCCTGCTCATAAGCGCCATCCAGATCAATAAAAATATCGTCCGGCCGCTGCTGCAACGACATGCAACCGACGATGTCGGCTTCCTCTATCGCTTGAAAGGCCTCAACCACCTGGGTTCTGACCAACAGTTGCCGGTCCGGGTATTTCCGGCGCAAGGCGGGCAAGACCGAACTGGCCAATAGCGCATCGCCCATGGCAAAACGTCTTTGCACCAGCACACGCTTGGCCAGCGCTCGCGGCCTGGCTTGTTCCAAGACCAGCAGGAAGCCTTCGTCCTCGCCGGGCTCTGCGCAGTTTTGATGCAGCAGCCCCGACTGGAAACTTTCCGGCGACACCAGTGACAAGCGCAAACGGTGCAGGGCCACCTTTTCGAAGACCCGTGAACACAGGTGGCGCACTCTGGACTCGGTCCAGTTGGTCCAATGAGTCGGGTTCAAATGGCTGCCAGCCCAACGCTCGGTGGGCAGGCTCAGCAACAAGCGGCCGCCTGGAGCAATGCGCTCGGACAACTCCCACAGGAACAGCTCCGGATCATCGGTATGCTCTATCGTCTCAAACGAGATGACCGTATCGTAAGCGGCCTCCGGCAAGGTATTCAGCAGACGCGCTTCGAATCGGCAATTTTCGGCGTCGCGGGGAATGAAGCGCTGGGAAAAACGGATCGCATCGGCATTGAGGTCGATGCCGGTGTAATCGAGCATGCTGCCAGCGTCGGCAAGGATATGCCAGCCGTAGCCTGCCCCGGACGCACAGTCCAACACGCGTCCCAGTCGTCCAAATTCTGTGGCCCGACGATAGCGCAGGGCATGCTGCACCAGGGTTGCGTAACCCTCCAGTCCGGGCAGGAAGCGGCCGGCGCCGCTCTGCTCTATCTCTTGCGCCAAGGCGGCATCCCGGATCTGGGCCTGGTTGGGCTGAATGCCTTTTGCCCCATCTTGCAACAGGTCGACCAGCCGGTCCAAAGCTTCCTCCGACCAAGCGGCAAGTAGGGATGGCAACACCCAGCGTCCGTCACCGTCGCGATACAAAGCCATCAATTGCATGAACTGCCCGTTGGAGTCCTGCAAGGTAGCGTCAAAGCACTCCACGCCCAGCAAGCGGTCCAAACGAACCCACTCATGGCGGATGGTCGCCAGCGTCATCGCGCCGGCTTGCGCGGCAAATGACTCCGCATAGGCGATGCTGGCAACCTGAATCTGATCGATCTGCGCTTCCGCCATCACCCGCCAGCGCGCGCTCTCCAGTAACGGGCTGCGCAGCACCGGCGCCTGCGGATACTGCTTGCGAAACACGCCGGACAACTGCCCGATCAGGCTATTGGCTTCCCCGCGATCCGTCAGCAGCCATGGGCGGTTGGCAGGCAACAGCGCTTGCAAAGCCAGTCGCACCAATAACTCATCGGCATAAACATCGCACAGTAATTCAAGCCAGGCCACCAGTTCCCGCTGCAAGTGCAAGACCCGCTCTTCTTCCCCCTTCACCAATATATCCGCATGCGCGGCGGCGGCCTCGGGCACATGCTTCAACGCCACCGTTTCTCCGGCGGCGAAAGCCTGTCGCAAGCGGCGATGCAGCCATTGGTGAGGCGATATGCGACGCTCACCGGCAGCCAGTTGCAGCAGCCAATCCTTGCGCAGCCAGCCATCGGCCTGCTGCGCAAGCAAGCAGCCGGGGTCCCCGCATTGCTGCAGGTACGCGGCAAACGCTTCGCTACCACTGATCAGGAAACAGCCGTAATCTTCTTCTTTTAGTCTCGAACGCTCACGCCGCAGAGGCACGCCGCCAGGCAAACAAGCCCAGCTATCGCTTACCAGCCAATGCCCATCATCATCGGCCGCAGCCGCCATGCTGAGAGGCAGACTGGCGCCGCAGGCAAAACCAAGCCATTTCCCACCCGCAGCGGCAAGATCATGCGCGTTCAGCAGGGGCAAGCCGTTCACAAATGGCACCAAGCACACTTTGGAGCGAGCCTGCAGCGTTGACAACGAAGGCGACATCAGCTGCGAATTGATCACCAGTACCAGTTCAAATTGGCTGGGATCATGCGTCGCCAGATAGGCCTGTGCCTGCTCCAACTCCGTTTGAGTTTCAACAGCGAGAAAAAGTGAATTCATCTTATTGGTTTCCTGAATGGCGACAGCACGGCCCGCCAGGCCAAAGAACGGCAATGTGGAATTTGGATCGCCCTATATTACTGAGAAACGCCGTGGACAACAGCCCAAATCATGCCGGCACGGCAAGGCTTCAAAAGACGCAATAACAAACCTGCATTCTGCATCGACATAGATAACGTCTATTGTGGACACAAAAAAACCACCTCTCAAAGAATAGCCTTCAAAAGCCAACAATATACAGGACAGGCGGCCCCAACCCCATACTGCCTTCATGCCAGGAAGCAGGATGAATGCTCCACAGTCCAGGCTTTTTCACCCCCTTCGGCGCGGCAATCGCTCTGGCCCGCGCGTGCGTTCACGCCCAAACCGAAACGGACTCGGTACGATTACCACGCGCCGGAAAATCAGGCGAATATCCCAATCTGGTATGGATGGGCCTATAATCCCGAGGGTCTAGGCCGGGCCAAGTCTACCATCCCGAGTCTTCGCAGCATGCGCGCTGCCTGATCCCATCGCTGGCCAAACGCCGATTTAGGTCGATCCGAGGAGGAATGGAAAATCGTGTGCCACGCACCTTCCCCGCTGGAGCCCTTCCGTGTTTCAAGCCCCGGGACTTCCTGCCCCTTCCTTCGTCTTGATAGGATGGGCGCGTATCCGATGGAGCTGGCCGCAATCGCATCACTGTCGATTTCAGCCCCAAGCCGACATGACCCGACAAAGATTTACCGCCGCCTATTTCCGCGGTCCTTGGCTAAAATTCAGGCAACAGCAACGACTTTCAACTTTCACAAGGCAAAATAATGACTATTCCAAAAGTAAGCATCGGCATGCCCGTCTACCGGGAGGCAAGATATCTGGACATGACTTTGCAATCGTTGCTGGGACAGACTTATGGCGATTTTGAGCTGATCATCTCCGACAACCATTCCGATGACGGTACTTATGAATTGCTGCAAAACTATGCCGCGATGGATGCGCGCATCACTTTGCTGCGCACTGAAGAAACGGTTGCCGCTCCGCAGAATTTCTATCGGATTTTCGATCGCTGCCGCGGCGAATACATGATGTTCGCCGCTGGCCACGATTTGTATCACAAGCAATACATCGAACGCTGCGTCGCCCAGCTCGACAATCAGCCCGATGTGGTCTTGGCGGTGACCGCCTCCGCCTTTTTCAATGAAAACGGCGTGGGCAGCCAGATCGGCGGTATTTTCGACACCCGCGGCATGGACACCTTCTCACGCATGCATGTGGTGGCCTGGGGCCTGGTCTACGCTTACCAGGCCTACGGCATGAACCGCATGTCGGCCTTCCGCAAAGTGCAATACCGCAATGTGGCGATGCCCATCGTCGGCATCGACCATGTGCTGTTGTTCGAGATGGCCGCCCAAGGCGCGTTCTCCTACGACCCCGAAATCCTGTTCTTCATGCGCCAGGCTCACGACTACGGCGATCAGGAAGCCTATAAGCGCAAGCTGATGCTGGATGGCCTGGACGGCTTTGCCAGCTATGAAAACCAGATCAATGCCTATATAGATGTCATCCGGCGCAATCTGCCCGCCGGACAAGAACGGGACATGATGATCAACAGCATAAGCAGCTGCTGCCTGCTCAAGTATCGCAACACGCTGGCCTGCTATGGATTGTCCTTCCCCCAAATCAGCGAGGAAACCTCGCCCATCTTGACCGAATACATCAAAGCCCAAGCCTCGGCCGCCAATTTCATGGATGTGCTGCTGCATGAGCGCTACGGCAGCATTCGTTGATTGACGTCTTGGAAGCTTGCAGATGAAAGCAGTGATACTGGCCGGCGGGCTCGGCACCCGGATCTCGGAAGAAAGCCACCTCAAGCCCAAACCCATGATTAATGTGGGAGGCCGGCCCATCCTGTGGCACATCATGAAGATTTTTTCCGCGCACGGCATCAATGACTTCATCATTTGCCTTGGCTACAAGGGCTATGTGATCAAGGAATATTTCGCCAATTATTTCCTGCACATGTCCGATGTGACATTTGATTTCACCCAGAATCAAATGAAGGTGCATCGCCAGCATGCGGAGCCCTGGCATGTGACCCTGGTCAATACCGGGGAACACACGATGACTGGTGGCCGGCTCAAACGCGTGGCTCCGTATCTGCCTGCCGGCGAAGCGTTCTGTTTCACTTATGGCGACGGGCTGGCCGACATCGATCTGACCGCGGAGATAGCCTTTCACCATGATCACGGCAAACTGGCCACGGTGGCGGCAGTGCAAGCCCCTGGACGGTTTGGCGCCTTGGTATGCAAAGGCAGCCGCGTCACAGGCTTCAAGGAAAAACCGCCGGGCGACGGCGGCTGGATCAATGGCGGCTTTTTCGTGCTGCAGCCTGAAGTGATCTCCTTGATCGAAGGCGATCACTCCAGCTGGGAAGGCGAACCGATGGCCAAGCTTGCCGCCATGGGTCAGCTGACGGCATTCGAACACGCCGGTTTCTGGCAGCCGATGGATACGCTGCGCGAAAAAATCCAGCTGGACGAACTGTGGGAAAGCGGCCGGGCGCCGTGGAGGGTCTGGCAGCCCGAGCTGTCCTGAGGGTTCAGGCGATACGCTTCAGATAACCGTCTGGCGCAACGGTGATCAGCAATTTATGGTGAATATCGGCGTCGATCTCGAATTCGGGATGATCGGCCAGGTATGCGCGCACCGCGGTTTTGGGATTGTTGCCTGGTCCCCAAGGCCGATCAGTCGATAGTTCCGCCGGCATATCATCAACAATGGTATCGAAAACCACGCAGTAGCTGCCCGCCGTCACCAGGGGCGCATACGCCTTCAGTTCGGCCAGCACATGCTCATGAGTATGGTTGGAGTCCAAGCTCACCAAGACGCGTCGATACCCTTTGGCGATGTCCGTGACCTTGGCTATCGTCTCGGGCGCCACGCTGGAACCCTCTATCATTTGAATCCAGTTGGCCATCGGATGGCTCTCAATCGCCGCACGGTTGTGCGAGCGGATGTCGATGTCCAGACCCAGGACCTTGCGCCGGGTGCTTTTGGGATCGCACACCGCCCCGCTTTCCACCGCCTCGCTCATGTCCAGCATGGCCAGCAAGGACGCGTAATACACCAGGGAACCACCATGAGCGATGCCAGCCTCGATGATGAGATCCGGCTTCACCTGCCAAATCAATTCCTGCATCGCCCAGGCGTCGTTGGGAAACTGGATCGCCGGCCGTCCCATCCAGGCGAAATTATAGGACCACTTATGCCGGGCCACGTCGCGGGTCCAGGCGCGCGACAGTTGCTGGAGCGCTTGGTCTCCCGCCAGGCCTTGAATATTCTGCTCGACTTCCTGGGCAAACTTTTGAATCTCGTCCATTGGGTGCTTTCTTATCATGGAATCCGGCGGCGGGCCTGCAGCAGCCCCGGCGCCGGAGGAAATCATCACTCGGGCTGTTCGATCACAAGCCGGAAACAATAGCGCTCATCCGGGCTGGACTCGCCTGACGCGCCCATCTCCCAATGCGTCTCGCCATTCTTGACGCGCTTGATCAGTGGATGGCGCAGCCAGCCGCTAAAACCTATCTGCTTGTTCATCATCACCGAGGCCACGTTCTCCGTCATTACATAGGCATGAACGCGCCGCACCGCGGCCTCTTGCAATAGCCAGGCGACCAACCGCCTTCCGGCGTAGACGAATAGTTTAGGATGCCCCAGGCGCTCGCCTCGCATCGCATTGTCGAGCAGAACCTCGTCCCGGCTCAGGTCCTTGAAGCCGAAATGCCCAATCACCTGGCCATCCGCACACACCAGGAACAGCAGCTGCCCCGGCGTTTTGAACAGCACTTCGCTCATCCAGCGCCGGGTTCGCTCAGGCGTCGCGACAAAATGGCTGAGAAAGTTCGCCATATTCTGATTCCGCCATTCAGTGAGCTTGCGGATGATGTCGGCGTCGTCGAGGTCGGCCCGCGTCAGCGGCCGCAACACGCCGCAAACCTGGCTCTCATCGTCCAGGATGTCGAGCTTCAGCGTCTGCCGGCCCGCGATCACATCGTCCAGCCGGGGCTGGATGGCATTAAGCGTCATCACGTTCAGTGTCCAATTTTCGCCTTAAGTCGAGGCCGGCTCATGGTCCGCCAGCAACGCCCACGTCAGCACCGTCTCAGCGCCCAGATCCTGTTTGAGCATCCGCCCAAGCACCACGGCCAACTGCGATGGCGCGATGCCGTCGCCGGGGCGCTTGGCGTCTAAATCGGCCTCGGTCAATACATGGCCGGCGGGCAAAGCGCGCCGGGTAACGATGCTGCGGCGCATTTTCAATGCTTGCGCCCGCTCTTCTTCGCTCAGCACGCGCCCCGCGCCGCCCATGGCCTCCTGCACCCGGTGACAGGCGCGTATCATCGCCCGCATCTCTTCGGGCTCCGTCGCCATCTGATTGTCCATGCCGATGCGCGAGCTATCCAAAGTGAAGTGCTTCTCGATCAGGCAGGCCCCCAGCGCCACCGCGGCGGCGGGTATCTCAATGCCCTGGCTGTGATCGGAATAGCCGATGGGAAAGGCGGGAAACTCGCTGCGCAAGCCGGCGATGTTCTGCAGACGGATCAGTTGGGGAGGAGACGGGTAGATCGAAGTGCAGTGCAATATGATCAGCTGACGGTTCCCGCTCGCCTCGATCGCGCGCACAGCCTCGCGGATTTCCTCGAACGACCCCATGCCGGTGGATAGCACCAGCGGCGCGCCCAGGCGTCCCAGCTGCTCTAGATAGGGCAGATTGTTGAGCTCCATTGAGGCGATCTTGATGAAGGGCGCCTTGCACTCCGACAGCAGAAATTCAGCCTCCTGGATGGAGTAAGGCGTAGAAGCGAAATCGATACCCTGCGCGGCGGCGTACTCGGCCAGTTCCTTGAGCTGGGCGCCGTCCAGAGCGAATTTCTTGACGATGCGCTTGGCGATCGCGTTGGCCTGGTAATAGCTGTCGCAATAAAGCGTCTCCGCGCTCCAGGACTGAAACTTCACGCAATCGCAGCCGGCGGCCTTGGCCTCGTCTATCATCGCGCGCGCAATGCCCAGATCGCCGAAATGACTGGTATTGAGTTCGGCCACCACATAGGGCTTTAGGTAATCCCCGACTTGGCGTCCATTGCCTAGGGTGATAACTGACATGCAAGGTCTCCGGCTTACTGGTCGATGGGCTCGACTATCATTTCTCGCAAGAACAACTCGCGATCAAGAAAAGGCTGTTGGTCTTCCAATGGACGACGCACAAAGCGGCGGTCCGCCTCGCTGCGGGCATGGCCCAACTCGATATAGCCCTGGTCGACCCGCCCCATGATTTCGCACAGCACCGGCCCTTCGTGAGCCAGCATGGCGGTCAAACCGGCATCCAGTTCGGATGTACGCTCAATCCTCTGGTAGTGGAAACCGAAACACTGGGCCAATTGGGCGAAGTCGGGACAACTGACGCCGTTGTCCGGATCCGTGCCTATGGTCCGCTTGCGGAACAGATCCCGCTGCCGCCGCCGGATGATGGAGTAGACATTGTTGTTGATGACCACCACCTTGATCGGCAAGCGCTGATAGCGGATGCTCTCCAGCTCCTGCAGATTCATCATGATGGAACCGTCGCCGATAACAGCGACCACTGGCTGCGCGCGGCCATGCCATGCTCCTATGGCCGCGGGCAAGGCAAAACCCATCGAGCCTTGGGAAACCGGATGGACACAGTTGATTCCGGAGGAAAAGCGCATATTGGTCGGCAGAATCACTTCGGCCAGACCCGAGTCCGTCACCAATGTGGCCGGCGCGGGCAGCAGCCGTCCCAGGGACTCGGCCAACTGATAAAGATCGACGGCGGCGTCGGAGGCGAACGCAGGTTCTACCGCGCCGAACAGCGCTTTCCAATACCGACACTTGTCGGCCCATGGCGCCGGAGCCGTCGGCGTATTCTCGCTCAACAGCGCGCTGAGGAAGGCATGGACGTCGGCTTGCACCAATTGGTCGATGCGGACACCGTCCTTGCTGTGTTCAACTGGATCGATGTCCACGACGACGGTATGCGCGCCGCGCGCGAATTTGCAGAAGTCAGGACCGGTGGTGAGCGAAGACAGCCGCGAGCCCAGCACCAGCACGAAGTCAGCGTTCTGCACCGCGAAATTGCCGGCGCGCGAGCAGCCCATGGACCCAACCGAGCCTATGGACAAATCATGGGCCGCGCCATAGCTGTCCGGCGCGGCGCTGGTATAGGTCAGCGGAATATTGCAGCGCTCGACCAGGGTCTTGAGCAAACCCTCCGCGCCCGAGGAGCGCACGCCGCTGCCAATCAGCAATACCGGTCGTTTCGCGTCGCGCAGGCGAGCGCGCACCGCAGCCACGTCTTGCGGCGCCGGCCGCAGCGCTTCTACCGGGTACGCAGCGGGACGCTCGATCTGTTCCGGATCGATCAACGCGCTTTGCAGATCCAGCGGGATATCCAGCCAGACCGGGCCTTTGCGGCCGGACATGGCTTGCCGCAACGCCTCTTCCATCGCCGGGACGATTTCCTCCGGCGTGGAGATCATGCGCGCGAACTTGCTTATCGGGCTCACCAGAGCCACGATGTCGGCCTCTTGCTGCCCGTAGGTGCGCAAGGGAATGCCGGTATGGCGGCTGGTCTCGCGCAGGGTATTCTGGCCCGAGATGAAAATGCACGGCACCGCGTCCTGCCAGGCGCAGAGCACGCCGGTCAAGGTATTGGTGGATGCGCAGCCGGTAGACACCAGGCAAGCGCCCAAGCCCCCTCTTTGCTCCGCATAGGCCAGGGCGGCGAACGCGCAGGACTGCTCATGATGCAAGGACACCGGCTGCAAAGCCGCATGCTTGGCCAAAGCGTCGTTCAGAAACAAGGAGCCGCGCCCAGTCACCTGGAACACATGTTCCACGCCGGCTTGCGCCAGCCGCTGCATGATGTAGTCCGCAACCCGCATCATCATGCTTCCCTCGGCGCCTTGGGTTTGAACTGATCAAGAATATCCGGCACCGCCACCACGAATTCGGCGCTGCACGCCGGCTCGTCATCCACAAAGCTTTCGGCCGAGCCGATGGCGATGCCGCGCTTGAAGGACTTCAGGCTGGCTTCGATGCGCAGGGTGTCGCCCGGCACGATCTTGCGTTTGAACCGGATATTGTTGATTGAGACGAAGTTGGTCTTCATTCCCTTGTATTCCTCCTTGCACAAGAAGGTGAGGATGAAGGTCTGAACCAGGGTTTCGATCTGAACGAAACCGGGCACATTGGGCTCATCATCGAAATGGCCGGGGAAGAACCATTCGTTGTAAGTAAACCGTTTGATGCCGGTCGCCCGTTCTCCGGGCTGCAACTCAACAATCTTGTCGATCAACAGCACCGGATAGCGGTTGCGCTGACACTGGATGATGTCCTTGATGTCGAGGGCCACCGGTCCGTTCACCATGCTCATGCCGCCGGCTCGATGACGACCTTGTACTTGGCCAAAATAGCCTGGCCCGCCGCATAGCTGGAAAACTCGATGATGTCGTCGATATCCATCTCGATGTCGAACGCCTCTTCCAGCGCCGCCATCAAAGCCATGTGCCCCACGCTGTCCCAAGCCGCGATGTCTTGATATTTCAGCGCAGCCAAATCCTTTTGCTCCACCATGAAGGTTTCCATGAAAGCCTGGTCGTATTTTTCAAGATGACTCATCACTTAATCCGTCGAAAGTTGAAAACCTTAGTTTACCGGTCGCTGATCACTCTAGATAGCGTGCCGACCAAGTCGTAACCGTCCCAAATCACGCCGATATCCAATGCTTTGCCCACCGGAACCACCCGGTCTATGCCAATCAGGCCTTCGGCCACGACAAACTGGATCAATTGCTGCCTGTCCACTCCAAAACAACTCAGGGTTTGATAACGCTCGCCCACGATCCGCTTCAGGCAATTCAGATCGGCGCAGACATATTCAAAAAAGAAACCATGGCTCCCGCGATGAATATCGATATCCTCAGGCAATTCCGCCAAACGTACGCGATAAATATCGTTGGCGTGCCGGCTCGAAGAAACGGCCGCATCCAAATGAATGGCCGTGCGGCACAAATGCGTGAACTTCTCGACAGCGTGCAGCGCCGGCGTCGCGCCCTTGCTCGCCAGCAAGCGCTGCATCGCCAGCCAGAAACGAAGCATCGCCGCTTCCGCTTGCTCTTGACCGCCCAGCCATAAAATCAGATGCGGCGACGAACAAGCGTTCTGATCCAGGAAAAACACATCGTTGTAAAACCCTTCGGCCAGCCCCCTCAGTTGCGGCTCGGAAGCCGTTAGCACCGCCTCCGCCGCCATCACGCACAGCGAGTAACGGTCGGCAAAAGCGACATCCACGCAACGCGCCTGCGTCGGCATCGCCCGCAAGTGGGCAATGGTGGCGTCTCCGCCCCACAGCACGCGCGCATGGCAAGAGCGGGACAGCGCCGCCGTGACCTCGTCGTTGCGCGGGTAACGGATCAAGGCGTTCATCGCCGCGATGTCCGCGTGTTCCGGCAGGGAAAACAGGCGCTCGATCTCCTCGCAGATCACCGCCACTTGCGGATGATCAGCGCCGGGAACGCGCACGATATTGGCGTTGCCCGCCAGCAATCCGAAGGCGAACGAGAAAGCGAAATTGACGGGCACATTGGATGGCGCGATATGCAAGACCAGGCCGCGGCCAAGCCTATGCCCAGCCGAGCCAAAGGCTCCGGCCAGCCGCCTCAGGTTGGCTTTGCGGCACCAGAAGGCAAACGCGGCGATATCGGGATAGCGCCGCGGTTCCGGACGCGACAACAAAGCCTTGGAAAGATCCGCCAAAAACGCGATGGCGCTAGGCGAGTAAGGCGGCAACGGCCGGCAGGCGATCCGCTCCGGGCTAGCGCCGGCCAGAATCTCTACGGGGATATCAGACATGCGCTTCATAAGCATAGGTATCGCTGCAACCACGCGCTTCGGCCCGCGCCACGCGGCCGGACACTTTGAAATACTTGCCCAGCCGACCGCAAGGACAATCATCCTCGCCCAGCACGGCGCCCAGATCCTCGGTCAACAGCGCATGGCCGGGGTAGCTGCGCGGCGCCAGCGACAAGACCTCGATCAAGCCCTCCTCTCCCACGTCCGCAAGGCTGAAATCGCCGGGTCGTCGAATCAGGACATCCGAATAGATGGAGGCATGCAAATGGCCTTGCCCGCACTCCAGAAAGATGGAGCCGGTCTGCTCGACCATGCCGTAATAATTCACCACCTGCTCAACGCCGGCGCACTCCTGAAGCGCGCGGCGGAAATCCTCATTGCCCACGGCCAGATCCTGCAACTTTTTCCAGCCCCCACCATGCAGCACAATGCCGCCGGCGATAGCCAGGCGTTGATTCATTTTCCGCAGCGGCAGCACCAAATGCTGCCAGATCATGAAGGTAAAACCGAAGATGAAGATAGGCTTCCCCGCATGCCGCTCCAGAAAGGCCTGCACCAGGCCCAGATCCAGTTCCATTCTCTCATTCAGCGCGTACGTCACATCCTGTCCGAACAGGGAGAAGCCCAGTATGCCGGCTCCCCGCGCGGAAAACGCCGCCCGGTCCCGCAGCACGCTTGGCGAATCGATCACCAGCATCGGCAATCTCTTCTTGCCCAGCACCGTTCCCATCAGCCGAGTCAGTATCTTGGTTTGCCAGGCCGCCGTCTCCTTATCCAGATAAATGCGCGACACTTGCTGACCAGAGGTGCCCGACGAAGTCATGGTCTTGAATACCTGGCTGCGCTCCACGCTGAGCAGATCAAACTCCTTGAACAAGCGGACAGGCAGGTATGGAACCCCCGCCAGCCCCATGGCCGGAGCGTCTTCCACGCCCTGCAATGCCAGGATTCGCGCATACTCCGGGCACTGGCCGGCATGCCATTGCGTCAGTTCCCGCAAAGCGGCGGAGAGCGCGGCGGATTTGGCCGCCGCATCCAACGAATACGGTCCCCACTCCAGCCATGGCGTGAAATCCGGCGCGCTCATGCCTGAGCTCCCCAAGCTTGCGGCGTCAATTCCGAATACAGGATCTTTCCCGAAGCATTACGCGGCAAATCGCCTCCCGTCATCACCTTGACCGACTGCGGCGTCACAGTCAGGTAGCGCGCCAGCATGATCTTGATCTCCTTGGCCAGGGAGGCGTCGCCCTGCGGCACATAGACCTCGAGCCTGTCGTCGACGCCGGCGCAAGCGGCGACATGGCCAGCGTCAAGCAGATACTGCTCCACTTCCTGCAAATTGATTCGATGGCCGAACAGCTTCAAAAAACGTTTCAACCGCCCAACAATGTAGTAATCGCCGTCGCCATCCCTACGCGCGACGTCTCCGGTTCTCAGCACGCCCTGGCGCTCGTCGCCCGCGGCAAGATCGCCGAATCCGCAAGCATAGCCCATAGAGACATTGGGGCCTTGATACACCAGTTCCCCTTCCGCCTCCGCGCCGTCGAGCCGCTCGCCGCGCTCATCCTCCAGCCAGAACTCGCCGCCCGGCACCGCCGCGCCTATGCTGCCCGCCTTGAGCGCCGCCTTGTCCGCCGACAGATAAGACATCCTGGCCGTGGCTTCGGTCTGACCATACATGGTGAAAAACCGCATGCCGCGGCTCTGGCAATGCAATGCGAACTCGCGGCTGAGCTCCGGCGCCATTCGCCCTCCGGCCTGGGTCAGCGTGCGCAAGCTGGGCAGCTCCATGCCGGTGAAGCGCAACTTCCTCAGCATCTCGTAATGGTAGGGCACGCCGCCGAAACTGCTCGCGCGCACGGCTTGCAGGAAGCCCCAAAAACCGCGCTCGAGAAACGTTTTCCGGCTCACCGCAATCTTACTTCCCGCCAAGGCATGGCTGTGCAGGATCGACAGTCCGTAGGTATAGCTGGGCGCCAAAGTGGTAATCGGCACTTCGTCGGCATCCAGCTCCAGATACTGGGCGATGGCCATGGCGTTGCTCAACACATTGTGCTGCGACAGGCGCACAAACTTGGGGCTGCCGGTGCTGCCCGAGGTGCTCAGCAGCAAGGCCAACTCGTCATGAACGCGATAGTCGGCTTCCTCTTGCGCAATCAGGCAGTAATCGCGGTAGGCAAACAGGGCCGTCGCCTCTGGAAACTCCGCGCGCCTCGCGGCAGGCAGCCAGATGAACGCGGGCCGATACGCGTCCAGCAAGGGCTGCAATTGCTGACTGGGCAGATTGGCGGCCAGCATCAAAGGCACCGCGTTGACACTCAGCAGGTGGAAATAACCGGCCAAACCGCCTATATCGTTGTCGCAAAGACAGAACACCAGCCGCCGCTCCAACTCGCTCGCCAGCGACGGCGGCGCCAGCGCCAGTGCCTCGTCATATGAAATGACCTCGCCCTGCTCCGACTCGAACAGCGAACGCGCGCCATGGTCCGCGAACGCGCCGGTCATGGCTTCCATCAGGCTAAGCGCCCTCATCGCAGAATGCTCCATCCGCTCAGCGGCCTTGCAGCACATCGCGCACCACGCCCGCGATGCGCTCGATGTCATCCGGCGTCATATCGTGAAAACTGGGCAGATTGATGGCGCAGGCCGGCAAGGCCCAGGCATTGCGGTTTTCTGGCTTGGCGTCAAACATCGGCAAGCCCGACAAAGGCCAAAAGAACACCCGCGCATCGGCGTTTTCCTCGGCGAATGCCGCCTGCAGCGTCTCGCGCGTGACCCCGGTCTCAGGCGCAAACACCGCGGTAGGCATCCAGGCGCCATTGACGACGCCCTCGGGTTCCGGATTCATCCTCACGCCGGAGAGTGGCTGCAACCGTTGGCGATAAGCGTCGAATATCTCTCGCTTGCGCTGGATCAGTTCCTCGATGCGCTCCATCTGAGCGCAGCCCAGCGCGGCTTGGATATTCGACATCTTGTATTTGAAGCCCACCATGTCCGGCCAGAACTGCTTGCTTTGACCGCTTGCGCGGCCATGATTGCTGAGGGTCAGCACGCGCTGATAGAGCTCGGCGTCATTGGTGACGAACATGCCCCCCTCGCCGGTGGTCAAGGTTTTGGTGCCGTGGAAGGAAAATGCGCCGAATCGCCCCATAGAACCGGCCCGCTTGCCGCGATACTCGGAACCAATCGCCTCGGCGGCATCCTCGACAACGGGAACCCCATGACGTTGCCCTATCGCCAGCAAAGCGTCCATATCGCAGACATTGCCGTACAGATGCACGGCCACAATGGCCTTGGTCCGCGGCGTGATGGCCGCTTCCACTTGGGCCGGGTCAAGACACCAGGAGTCGGGCAGGATATCGACGAACACCGGCTCGGCGCCGAGATGGACGATGGGAGAGGCCGTTGCAATCCAGTTGGTATCGGCCAGGATCACTTCATCGCCGGGACCGATGCCAAGCGCGGCCATCCCCATATGCAAGGCCCCGGTGCAGCTGGAGGTCGCAATCGCGTAGCTCACTCCCAGATGCTTTTTGAACGCGGCCTCGAACTTGACGATGTAGTCGTAGCAGTGCTCGCCCCAGCCGTTGCGTGCGGCATCGGTCGCGTATTCGACCTCCAGATCGGTGATGGACGGCTTGGTGTAATGGATACGCGGTTTCATCTAATCTCCAGCGCGGGAGCCGCGGTGGCGAAGCGGCCGCCCCACTCCCGGATATAGTGAAGCTGTTGCATGACTTCGGCGGCGATATTCCAGGGCAGGATCAGCACAATGTCGGGTTTTTCCTGCGCCATCCTTGCCGGCGCGAAAATAGGCACATGGCTGCCCGGCAGGTATTTGCCCTGTTTCGATGGCGCGGCGTCGCAGACGAAAGGCAGCAGATCCGGCTTCACCCCGGCGTAGTTGAGCAAAGTATTGCCCTTGGCCGCAGCGCCGTAGGCGGCCACTTTCTTACCGGTCCGCTTTTGTTCCAGCAGGAAAGTCAGCAAGCCATCCTTCACCTCGTCCACCCGCTGCTGGAAGGCCGCATAGACCGTCAGTTGACGCAGCCCGGCCGCGGCCTCCGCGGCCAACACGGCGGCGATGGCGGGACCATCGGCTCTCTCGTCGTCGACGTGGCAGGCGAACACGCGCAGGCTGCCGCCATGGGTCGGCAGTTCTTCCACATCGAACACCCGCAGGCCGGCGGCGGCCAAAATGCGGGAAACGGTATACAGCGACAGGTAGGAGAAGTGCTCGTGGTAGACCGTATCGAATTGGACATGCTCGATCAGGCGCATCAGATGCGGAAACTCCAGCGTGATGGTTCCCCCAGGCTTGAGCGCCGCTTTCAGACCACGGCTGAAATCGTTGATGTCCGGGATATGGGCAAACACATTATTGCCGACGATCAAATCCGCTTGTCGTCCTTCCCGCGCCAGACGCCGCCCCAAGTCCTCTCCAAAGAACTCGCGCAACACCGGAATGCCCAAGCGCTCCGCGGCCGCGGCGGTGCTGGCGGTCGGCTCGATGCCCAGGCAAGGAATGCCGGCGGCCAGCACATTCTTCAACAGATAACCGTCGTTGGCGGCAACCTCGACGACAAAGCTGTCCGCGCCCAGTCCCAAGCGCCCAAGCATCTCGTCGACATAGCGCGCCGCGTGAGCCAGCCAGCTGCTGGATGTCGAGGAGAAATACGCGTAGTCCTTGGAAAAGAGCAGGTCCGCCTTCGCGTAATCCTCGGTCTGAACCAGCCAGCAATTGCCGCAAACTTTCAGCTTGAGCGGGAAATAAGTTTCCGGCGCGCTCAACTCCGCCTCGCTTAGATAGGCGTTGGACGGCGGCGCGAAGCCTAGATCGAGAAAGGTGTGCTGCAACGGCTCTGCGCAGTGTCGGCAATTCATGGTTCAAGCCCGGTGAAATCAGAGGACAACAAGGGATGGTTTTGGTCCCGCGTGGAAAGGTCATGGACCGGCAGCGGCCAGCGGACGTCCACCCGCGGCTCATCGTAACGCAAGCCTCCTTCGGCGGCGGGCTGATAGAACGCCGTATGTAGATACAACAGCTCGCTGTCCGGCTCCAGCACCTGGAAACCATGCGCGCAGCCCTCGGGAATGATCAGCATGCGTCCCGTGTCGGGGCTCAGCTCTTCGGCATGCCAATGCAGGAAAGTGGGAGAGCCCGCGCGCAGATCCACCAGCACATCCCACACCCGGCCACGAATGCAGCGCACCATTTTCATCTCCGCATGCGGCGGGTGCTGAAAATGCATGCCGCGCACTGCGCCAAGCGCCTGGGTCCGCGAGTGATTGATCTGAACGATGCGTCGGCCGCCCAGCAAGCCGGCCAGCTCCTGCTCGCAAAACAAACGGGAAAACGCGCCGCGGTGGTCGGCATAAGGCGCAGTCTCCGCAAGCGCGGCGCCGTCTATGCTGGTTTGTCGAATACGCATCAGGACACCCAAACCGCGTTTGCCGCGCGAGCGGACTCGATATAGCTCGCAAGTTGATCGAAGGTGATGATCTGCCCGGAGGCGTGGTGGTGGCGATACCAGTCCGCCGTCATCTCCAAACCTTGCTCCAGGCTCAATACTGGAAACCAGCCCAAGCGACTACGGGATTTCGCACAATCCAGGTACAACAAGCCAGCCTCATGCGGCTGCCCACCGGTCGCCGCTTGCCAGGTCAATTGCGGCCAAAACCGCTGCAGCTTCGCCAATACATCCGCCACGCTGCGGTTGGCCTCCTCCTGTGGACCAAAATTCCAGGCATCGGCCAGGGATCTCTCGCCTTCTAACAAACGCTGGCCAAGCAGCAGATAGCCAGACAGGCACTCCAGCACATGCTGCCATGGGCGGGTAGAGCCTGGCGAACGGATGTGCAAGGGCCTTCCTTGCGTTACGGCTCGCACCAGATCAGGAATCAAGCGGTCTTCCGACCAATCCCCTCCGCCAATGAC
Organism: Chromobacterium aquaticum; assembly: GCF_021129195.1. Lineage (GTDB taxonomy): Bacteria > Pseudomonadota > Gammaproteobacteria > Burkholderiales > Chromobacteriaceae > Chromobacterium > Chromobacterium aquaticum. Next base: position 121,224 of record NZ_JAJOHW010000045.1, read on the forward strand.
ATTCCCGGCGCGAGCAGTTGCCAACAGCGGCGCGTCATCGCTTTGCCAGAAAGACTTCCGATAACTGTCCACCAGCAGCTCGCAAGCGGCCTTGGACGCGCTATAGGGGTCATGGCCGCCAAGCGCATCCACCTCGCGATATCCCCAAGACCACTCCTGATTGGCGTAGACCTTATCAGTGGTCGCCACCACCACGGCACACACGCTAGGAGTTTGACGACACGCCTCTAGAACATGGGCCGTTCCCATCACATTGCTGGACCAGTTCTGCATCGGATCGCGATAGGAACGCCTGACCAAGGCCTGAGCCGCCAAATGGAAAACCATTTCCGGCTGCGCCTGATCGAATGCGGCGCGCACCGCCGCCGAGTCACGAATATCCGCGCGCAGGTCCCGCACCGGACATTCCAGCAGATCCCAGTGATTGGGCGAGCCGTCCGGGTCCAGGGCCAGGCAGGTGACCTCGGCGCCCAAGCGCGTCAGCCAGGCGGCCAGCCAACTGCCCTTGAAGCCAGTATGGCCGGTCAATAGCACCTTGCGACCAAGGTAGCGATCGCCAAACAGTTTCACGACCAAACCTTCCACGGAGGATTGCCATCCGCCCACAGTTTTTCCAGCTGATTCTTATCGCGCAGCGTATCCATTGCCTGCCAGAAACCTTTATGCCGGTAGGACATCAACTGCCCCTCCTTGGCCAGCCGCACCAAGGGCTCGGCCTCCCAACTGGTCTGATCATCGACGATGTAATCAAGCACTCTGGGCTCCAGCACAAAAAAGCCGCCATTGATCCAGGCGCCGTCCCCGGCAGGCTTTTCCTGAAAACCGGTCACGGTCTCGCCCTTGATTTTCAGCGCGCCATAACGGCCTGGCGGCTGAATGGCGGTGACGGTAGCGGCCTTGCCATGCGCGTGGTGAAATTCAATCAGCGCATTGATGTCGATATCGGCGACGCCGTCACCGTAAGTAAAACAGAAAGGTCCATCACCCAAATGCTCTCTTACCCGCATGAGACGTCCGCCGGTCAGCGTGTCTTCACCGGTATTGACCAAGGTGACCCGCCAGGGCTCGACATAACGCTGGTGGACTTCGATTTGATTATTGGACATATCGATGGTCACATCGGACATATGCAGGAAGTAATTGGCAAAATACTCCTTGATGATATAGCCCTTGTAACCACAGCAAATGACAAACTCATTCACGCCGTAATGCGAATAAGTTTTCATGATGTGCCATAAAATAGGCTTGCCGCCGATCTCAATCATCGGCTTTGGCTTCAAATATGACTCTTCGGATATTCGTGTGCCGAGCCCGCCAGCAAGAATCACTGCTTTCACATTTGCTCCTATTTATTATTTTGGCCAAATGGAACACACGCTTTGCAACGCAGAAACACGAATCGACCGGCATCCGTGTTCCACTCCAAGCCAAATCCTCTCTTGACCCACGAACAAAACCCCTGACCCAGCTTTGCGCCTCCTTGCCGTACTCCTGGCACGGCCTACGACAGAGCTCGCCGCGCTAACCCTGGCCGCAAAAAGCGGCCAAGGCCGCCATCACGCCTTCGGCGCCGCGCGCGCCGGTTTCCGGATTGAACTCCACCGTCGCCGCGCCGCCCTTGCCGGCCGCCCAGTTGCTGACCAGGCACAGATGCGCATAAGGCAGGTTCATCTCCCGCGCCAAGGCCGCCTCTGGCATGCCGGTCATGCCGACTATATCGGCACCATCCCGCTCCAACTTCAATATTTCCGCGGCGCTTTCCAGCCGCGGGCCCTGAGTGCAGGCGTAAACGCCGCCCACCACCCCACTGTGGCCGCTGTCCGCCATCGCGCGGATCAGCCGCTGGCGCAGCGCGTCGTCATAGGGCGAGGAGAATTCCGCGTGTACAACTGGCCGGTCCAAGCCCTCGAAGAAGGTGTGCTTGCGACCCCAGCTGTAGTCGATGATGTTGTCCGGCACCACCAGGCGGCCCGGCGGCATGTCGGGACGGATGCCGCCCACGGTGCCGATGGCGATCACGCCTTTGACGCCCTGATCATGCAAGGCCCAGATATTGGCGCGGTAATTGATCTCATGCGGCGCCAGCGAGTGGCCATAGCCATGGCGCGCGATGAACACCACGTTCTGCCCGTTCAGCAGGCCGAAGGTCAGCGCGCAAGAAGGGTCGCCATAGGGGGTGCGCACAACTTGACGATGGGTGACTTCCAGTACGGGCAGCTGGGCCAGGCCGCTGCCGCCGATGATGGCCAACATGATGTGTCCCCTTTGAGATGGTGCGATGAATCGCTGTTTTCGCCACGGCCACGGCTCAAAGAGCCTGGCGCGGCTGCGGGATTCTTGGTGCCGGCTGGCGCCGGCGCTCCAATTATGGCCGATTATTTCCCTCCGGCACATGCCGCCGCACAGTGAATTTGCCCGAGCCCACGCGGCGTTTGCCGGCGATATTGCAAAAACAAGCACTTGTGTAATTGCGCCTGATTTATACGAGCGTACAAATACTGCTTGCATACGCTTATACATTCGTATAAAACCAGTTCATGAACAAACCGATCAACGCCACCCGCCAGCAACTGCTGGACTGCGGCCTGGAACTCGCCAAGGAAACCGGTCTGCGCGCGCTCACCGTGCGCGGCCTGTGCCAGCACGCCGGCGTCAATCCGGGCAGTTTTGTCTACCACTTCGGCAGCCGCGAACGCTACCTGGCCGAGCTACTGGAAAGCTGGTACGCGCCGCTGCTGCGCCAGATGCAATGGCAACAGCAGCAACAGCCGGCGGCGCTGCCGCGGCTGCAAGCCATGCTGCGTCAATTGCTGGAATTCATCTCCGAGCATGGCGGCTTCATCGCGCACATGCTGCTGGACGCCGCCGCCGGTGAAACCGCCGCGCAGGGCTTCCTGTCCACGCTGGCGCCGCGCCATCCCAAGCTGCTGCTGCAAAGCATTGTCGACGCGCAGCAGGCCGGAGAGCTGGAACGCGGCGATCCGCTGCACCAGGCGCTGTTCCTGATGTCGGCGCTTGGCCTTCCGGCGCTGACGCAGCACATCATCGCCGGCAAGCCCATGCTGCCCGGCCTGATCCAGCAAGCTTTCGATACCTACGCCATCGATCCACGCCACACCGAACAACGGCTGCAATGGGCGTTGCGCGGCCTGCGTCCAATGGAGTCACAACCATGAAGCGCCAAGCTCTGATCATCGGCCTGCTCATCGCCGCCCTGCTCGCCGGCGGCGGCTACGCCTGGCGGCAGCGGCAATTGAGCCAGGAACGCCTGAGCCTGTCCGGCAATGTCGACATCCGCGAAGTCAGCCTGTCCTTCCGGGTGGCCGGTCGCTTGAGCAGCCTGAACGTGGACGAGGGCGCCAGCGTGCGCGCCGGCACGGTGCTGGGCGAGCTGGACGCCGCGCCCTACCGCAACGCCTTGCGCGATGCCGAAGCCGCCCTGGCCGCCGCGCAAGCGCGGCAGGCCTTGTACCGCTCCGGCCCGCGCCGCGAAGACATCGAGCAAGCGAAGGCCAATCTGGACGCGCGCCGCGCCGCACAACTCAACGCCGAACAGACCTACCAGCGCCAGCGCCAACTGGCCGACACCGGCGCCTCCGCCCAGCGCGCGCTGGACGATGCCCGCGCGCAGCGCGACCAGGCCGCGGCGCAGACCGAGGCGGCGCGCCAGCAATGGCAGGCGCTCAAGCGCGGCTACCGCAAGGAGGAGATCGCCGAGGCCGACGCCAACGCCGAGCGCGCAACGGCGCAATTGGCCCAGGCCAAGCTGCAGCTGAGCGACACCCGGCTGCTGGCTCCGGCCGACGGCGTCATACTCACCCGCGCGGTCGAACCCGGCGGCATGCTGTCCGCCGGCGGCGCGGTGTTCACCCTGTTGCTGACCCGGCCGGTGTGGGTGCGCGCCTATGTCGCCGAGCCCGATCTGGGCCGGGTGGCCCCCGGAACCAAGGTCAAGGTCCGTAGCGACGGCCGCGCCCAGCCTTACGACGGCGTGGTCGGCTTCGTCTCCCCCAGCGCCGAATTCACTCCCAAAAACGTGGAAACCCAGGATCTGCGCACCGCCCTGGTCTACCGGCTGCGCGTGGTGGTGCAAAACCCAGACGCCGCGCTGCGCCAGGGCATGCCGGTGATGGTAACGCTGGCGGACGGCGGCTGAGATGGACGCGCAGAACGCCATCGTCCTGCGCGGGCTACGCCAGCGCTTCGACGCGCACGAGGCGCTGGCCGGCATAGACGCGACGATACGCCGCGGCGCGATCACCGGCCTGGCCGGGCCGGACGGCGCCGGCAAGACCACCTTGCTGCGGCTGCTGGCCGGCCTGCTGCAAGCCAGCAACGGCGCCGTCCGCGTTGAAGGGCTGGACCCGATCGCCGACGGCGACGCGCTGCGCGCGCTGATCGGCTATATGCCGCAGCAATTCGGCCTGTACGAAGACCTGACGGTGCAGGAAAACCTGGAGCTGTACGCCGATCTGCGCGGCGTCGTCGGCGAGCGCCGCCGGCACAGCTTCGAACGCCTGCTGGCCTTCACCGACCTGGCTCGCTTCACCGCGCGGCCGGCCGGCAAGCTGTCCGGCGGCATGAAGCAGAAGCTGGGCCTGGCCTGCGCGCTGCTGGGCGAGCCTCGCATCTTGCTGCTGGACGAACCCAGCGTCGGCGTCGATCCGATTTCCCGACGCGAACTGTGGAAGATGGTGAGCGAACTGGCCGCCGACGGCATGACCGTGCTGTGGAGCACGTCTTATCTGGACGAAGCCGAGCGCTGTGACGAGGTGCTGCTGATGAACGCCGGCCAGCTCGCCTATGCCGGCACGCCCGGCGAGCTGATCCGGCGCATGGAAGGCCGCAGCGTGCAGCTGCGCGGCATTGCCGGCAACCATCGCCAGGCGCTGCGGCGCGCGCTGCGTCAACCGCAAGTGCTGGACGGCGTGATCCAGGGCCAGGCGCTGCGTCTGGTGCTGCGTCAGGCCGGCCAGCCGCCAGAGCTGAGCGCCTTGCAGGCCGGGCCGGACGCCCGCTTCATCGTGGTCCCGCCGCGGCTGGAGGACGCTTTCATCGAACTGCTGGGCGGCGGCCCCGGCGGCGATTCGGAACTGGCCGAGCGGATGCAGCCGGCGCAACTGCCGGCCGGCGTGGACCCGGACGCGGTGATCCGCGCCAAACAGCTCACCCGCCGCTTCGGCGATTTCATCGCCGCCGACAATATCGACTTCCAGGTGCGCCGCGGCGAGATCTACGGCCTGCTAGGTCCCAACGGCGCCGGCAAGTCCACCACCTTCAAAATGTTGTGCGGCCTGCTGCGGCCCAGCGCCGGCGAGGCCAGCGTGATGGGCATAGACCTGAAGCGCAGAGCCAGCCGCGCACGCCGGCAACTGGGCTATATGGCGCAGAAATTCGCGCTCTACGGCAACCTCAGCGTCGCCCACAATCTGGACTTCTTCTCCGGCATCTACGGCCTGAGCGGCCAGTCGCGGCGCGACACCGTCGCCGAAATGGTCCGCGTGTTCGCGCTCGCGCCCTATCTGGACATGCTCGCCGGCGCGCTGCCCCTGGGCTTCAAACAACGGCTGGCATTGGCCTGCGCGCTGATGCACCGGCCGCCGCTGCTGTTTCTCGACGAACCCACCTCCGGCGTCGATCCCATTACCCGCCGTGAATTCTGGAGCCACATCAACGGCCTGGTGGACAAAGGCGTCACCGTGATGGTCACCACCCACTTCATGGACGAGGCCGAGTACTGCGACCGCATCGGCCTGGTCTATCGCGGCCGCTTGATCGCCAGCGGCACGCCGGACCAGCTCAAGCGCCAGGCCTCGACGCAGGACGAGGACATCACCATGGAAGAGGCCTTCATCCGCCTGGTGGCGGCCGACGACCGCGCCGGAGCCAGCACATGAGCACCGCCGTCAAACCCGCCCGCTTGCTGGCGCTATGCCGCAAGGAAGCCATGCAGATCGTGCGCGACCCCAGCAGCATCCTGATCGCCTTCGTGCTGCCGATGGTGCTGCTGTTCATCTTCGGCTACGGCATCAATCTGGACGCCAACAAGGTGCGCATCGGCGTGGTGCTGGAAGACAGCGGCGCCGAGGCCCGCCGTTTCGCCGCCACGCTGGCGGGCTCCCCCTATCTGGAAGTCCATCCCGGACATGACCGCGCCGAGATGCGCACGCGGCTCGCCGCCGGCGAAGTGCGCGGCATGGTGGTGATTCCCGCCGACTTCTCCGCCAAGACAGCCCAAGGCCGCGGCGCCGCCGCGGCGCAGCTGCTCACCGACGGCGCCGAGCCCAATACCGCCAACTTCCTGGCCAATTACCTGCAAGGCGCCTGGCAGGTCTGGCAGACCCAGCGCGCGCAGGATCGCGGCCAGCCGCCGCCGGCCCAGCTGCGGCTGGAACCGCGCTACTGGTTCAACCCCGACACCGTCAGCCGCAACTATCTGGTGCCCGGCTCGATCTCGGTGATCATGACCATCATCGGCGCGCTGCTCACCTCGCTGGTGGTGGCGCGCGAATGGGAACGCGGCACCATGGAGGCGCTGCTGTCCACGCCGGTGACCCGCGCCGAACTGCTGCTGTCCAAAATCATGCCCTACTACCTGCTGGGCATGGCCGCAATGCTGGTCTGCGTACTGGCGGCCACCTTGCTGATGGACGTGCCGCTGCGCGGCTCCTGGTGGCTGCTGTTCATCGTCAGCAGCCTGTTCCTCGGCAGTGCCCTGGGCCTGGGCTTGCTGCTCTCCACCGTCACCCGCAACCAGTTCGTCGCCGCCCAGGGCGCGCTCACCGCCGCCTTCCTGCCGGCCACCATGCTGTCCGGCTTCGTGTTCGAGATCAACAGCATGCCGCCGCCGGTGCAGGCCGCCACCTATCTGGTGCCGGCGCGCTATTTCGTCAGCGCGCTGCAAACCCTGTTCCAGGCCGGCGACATCTGGCCGGTGCTGCTGCTCAACACCGGCTGGCTGCTGCTGTCTGCGGGCTTCTGGCTGGGGCTGACCGCGCTAAAATTCCGCCGTCGGCTGGACGGTTAGAAAGGGCTCTCATGTGGCACTCGCTGCTAACCCTGATCCACAAAGAACTGCGAGCCCTGCTGTCCAGCCCGCAGAACCGCCGGCTATTGATCATGCCGGTGCTGCTGCAACTGCTGCTGTTTCCGTTTGCCGCCACGCTGGAGGTCAAGAACAGCACGCTGGCCATCTACAACCAGGATGGCGGCGCCGCCTCCATCGAACTGTCCCAACGCCTGGCCGCCGCCCACGCGTTTCCGCGTCTGCTCAATATCCGCAGCGAAGCCCAGCTACGTGACGCCATAGACCGCCAGCAAGCGCTACTCGCCATCCGCATTCCGCCGGATTTCTCCCGGCGGCTGGCTCAAGACAGCCCGCCGCCGCTGCAGGCCGTCATCGACGGCCGCCGCTCCAATAGCGCGCAGATCGCCTTCGGCTACGCCCAGCAAATCGTCGCCCAGTACGCGCGCGAACTCAGCCCCGCGCCTTCGCCGGCCCAGTTGCTGGTCCGTCACCTGTACAACCCCAATCTGGAATACCGCTGGTTCGTGCTGCCCAGCCTGGTGGCCATCATCACCACCATAGGCTGTCTGATGGTCACCGCGCTGTCATTGGCGCGCGAACGCGAGGAAGGCACTTTCGACCAATTGCTGGTCACTCCGCTGACGCCCGGCTACATCATGGCCGGCAAGGCCGTGCCCGGCATGCTGGTGGCCGCGCTGCAAGGCAGCGTCATTTCCGCCGCCGCGGTATGGATCTACCAAGTGCCCTTCGGCGGCGGCATCGCGCTGCTCTATCTTTCCATGCTGTGCTACGGCCTGGCCCTGGCCGGCTGCGGCCTGCTGATCTCGGCGCTGTGCGCCAACCAGCAGCAGGCCTTTCTCGGCGTGTTCGGCTTCATGGCCCCGGCGGTGATTCTGTCCGGCTATATGGCGCCGGTGGAAAACATGCCCTGGCCGCTGCGCGCGCTCAGCGCCGCGGACCCGCTCAGCCATTTCATCATCGTGATCAAGGGCCTGTTTCTCAAAGGCTACGGCACGGCCGAGGCCTGGCCTCATCTCTGGCCGCTGCTGCTGATCGCCGCCGTCAGCCTTGGCCTGGCCTACCTGATCTTCCGTCAAAGGAGCGGACAATGAATTCATCCCGCCTTGCCGTTTCTCTGTCGCTCGTCCTGCTCGCCGGCTGCGCCGTCGGCCCCGACTACCGGCCGCCGACGCCGGCGCAACTGCTGCCCGCCGCCAGCGCGGAAACCGAGCCGGAAGCCGCCGGCTGGTGGCAAGCCTTTCAGGACCCGGCGCTGAACCGCCTGGTTGGCGCCGCGCTGCGCCGCAGTCCGGACCTGGCCAGCGCCGACGCCAATATCCGCCAGGCGCGCGCCGCGCTGGAGATCAACACCGGCGCGCAATGGCCGCAGCTCAACGCCAGCGGCCGCGTCAGCCGCGACCAACTGAGCCGCCGCGGCGAAGCGCTGGCCAATATCCCCTTCGCCAACCCACAGACCCTATTTACCGACTACCGCGCCGGCTTCGACGCCAGTTGGGAGCTAGATTTGTTCGGCCACACCGCCCGCAGCGTGGAAGCCGGCCGCGCCCGGCTGGACGCCAGCCGGGAACAAGCCGCCGACGCCACCTTGCGCGTGGCCGCAGAAACCGCGCGGATGACGCTGGACTACCGCTACTGGAGCCTGCGCGCCGACAACGCCGCCGCCCAGGTCCACTGGCGCGCGGAGCTGGCGCGGCTGAGCCGGCTGCAAGTCCAGGCCGGCCTGGCTGGCGCCGGTGAACTGGATCAGGCGGAAACCGAAAGGCTGCGCGCCGACGCGCAGCTGCAGCCGCTGCTCGCCGCCCGCCAG